>NZ_DASRVN010000131.1:0-21572 GCF_035655035.1 Kribbella sp.
GTCATCGCGCCGTTCGCGTGGTCGGACGGGACCTGTGACTTCTGCCGGGAGGACCTGCAGACGTCCTGCCGGCACGGTGGGTTCTGGAACGCGAACGGCGTGGGCGGGTGCCAGGCGGAGGCGGTCCGCGTACCGCAGGCGGACGGGACACTCGTCAAGGTCCCCGGCGGGGCGGACCCGGCGCTGCTGCCGTCGCTGCTGACGCTGTCCGACGTCTACGGCACCGGGTACCACGCGGCGCTCAAGGGCGGCGTGTCGGCGAGGACCAGCGTCACGGTGATCGGCGACGGCGCGGTCGGGCTGCTCGCCGTCCTCGCGGCGAAGCAGTTCGGGGCCGAGCGGATCGTGCTGATGGGCCGGCACAAGGACCGTACCGACCTCGGGGTCGAGTTCGGCGCGACCGACGTGGTGGCGGAGCGCGGTCCGGAGGGGATCGAGAAGGTCCGCGAGCTGACCGGCGGCGACGGTACGCACGTCGTACTCGAGGCGGTCGGGCATCTGCCGGCGTACGAGCAGGCCCTCGGCGTCGTCCGGCCGGGCGGGGTGATCAGCCGGGTCGGGGCCCCGCAGTACGACGAGGCGCCGATCGGATTCGGCACGCTGTTCCTGCCGAACGTCACGCTCACCGGCGGCCCGGCCCCGGCGCGGGCGTACATCGAGCGCCTGCTCCCCGGCGTGCTCGACGGCACCGCCTCCCCGGGCAAGGTCTTCGACCGTACGGTCGACTTCGACGGCATCCCGGACGGGTACGCCGCGATGGACGCCCGGACCGCCCTCAAGGTGCTGATCCAGCCCTGACGCGACACGACACTCACGGCGGTTGGACCGTCACCGACTGCTAGCCTCAGAAGCCATCGCCCGGCTCCGCGTCACGGCGTTGCCGGACGACGAGTACGGTATGGGCCACCGGGCGGTCTTCGACGTGGTCGTCTGGAGCGGTGCCTGAGCACCGGGAAACGTCGGCACGCAGTGAGGCGATGGTCACCGAAGGTGAGATCGTTGGCTTAATGTGTAAATTCCGTAACGAGGAGACTCCCGGAAAGCCCTCACCTCACGTAACCTGCCCAACCATGCACAGAGGCGAGCGGCGGGCCAGGCGGCCCAACGTCGTGTGGTCGGTGTTCATGTTCCTGGTGGCCAGCGCGGTGGCCGGAGCGCTGACCGCCGGACTGGCCCTCCCGTTCGCCGGCCTGGTCGGTGTCACCACGGCGAAGGCACACGACTCGGTCCAGTACCTCCCCCAGGACCTGGAGACGGCACCGCTGGCGCAGAAGTCGATCATCCAGGACGCCGAGGGCCACGTGATCGCGACCCTGTACCAGCAGAACCGGACGCCGGTCACGCTGAAGCAGATCAGCCCGATCATGCTGAAGGCGATCGTCGCGATCGAGGACAACCGCTTCTACGAGCACGGCGCCATCGACTTCAAGGGCACGCTGCGGGCGCTGCTGCGGAACAACTCGTCCGGCGGCGTCCAGCAGGGCGGTTCGAGTATTACCCAGCAGTACGTGAAGCAGAGCCTGATCAACAAGGCCCGCACGCCGGACGAGGTCAAGGCGGCCACCGCCGAGACCTACGAGCGGAAGATCGCCGAACTGCGCTACGCCATCGCGGTCGAGAAGCAGATGACCAAGGGGCAGATCCTCAACGGCTACCTGAACCTCGCCTTCTTCGGCAGCCGCTCGTACGGCGTCGACGCCGCGGCCATGCACTACTTCGGCGTCCACGCCGCCAAGCTGAACCTGCCGCAGGCCGCGATGCTGGCCGGGATCGTGAAGAACCCGACCGGCTACGACCCGATCGACAACCCGAAGCGCGCCAAGGCCCGCCGGGACGTGGTGCTGCGCCGGATGCAGGAACTGAACATCATCACCGCCAAGCAGGCCCAGGACGCGATCAAGACCCCGGTCATCGACCCGGCCAAGGTCAAGGTCGTCCCGAACGGCTGCGCCAACTCGAAGTACCCGTTCTTCTGCGAGTACGTGATGGCGAAGCTGAAGGAGAACAACGCGTTCGGCAAGACCAAGGAGGAACGCGAGAACTACATCGAGACCTCCGGCCTGGTGATCAGGACCTCCCTCGACCTGAAGGCCCAGAAGGCCGCCGAGACGTCGATCGCGGAGCACTCCAAACCCACCGACGACGTGGTCGGCGCGATCACCATGGTCGAGCCGAACACCGGCCTGGTGAAGGCGATGGCGCAGAGCCGCCCGTACGGCGCGAAGAAGGGGCAGACGGCGTACAACTACAACGTCGAGAAGTCCTACCCCGGCGGCTTCGGCGGGTTCCAGAACGGGTCCACGATGAAGGCGTTCACGATCGCCGCCGCGATCGCCCGCGGCGTGCCCACGACGTACCGGATCCGCTCCCCGCAGACCATCGACCTGAGCGGCAAGAACTTCGAGACCTGCAACGGCCCGACGTCGGCCGCCAACTACACCCCGAAGAACTCGACCAAGACGATCCTCGACCCGTCGATGGTGGACGCGGCCCGCGCCTCGACCAACACGTACTTCCTGCAGCTGTCCCAGCAGATCGGCCTCTGCCCGATCGCCACGATCGCCAACCAGCTCGGCATGTTCGACGGCCAGCTGCTGAAACCGCTCAAGCAGGTGGTGTCGTACACGCTCGGCTCGGCCGGTAACGTCACGCCGCTGATGCTGTCCAACGCGTACGCGACCTTCGCGGCCCGCGGCATGTACTGCAGCCCGCAGGTGATCACGGCGATCACCTCGCTGAAGACCGGCAAGCAGATCCCGACCCCGGGTCCGAACTGCCACCGGGTGCTGTCGCCGGGCGTCGCGGACGGTGTCAACTACGTGCTGCAGCAGGTGATGGCCAAGGGTGGTACGGGTGGCAAGCTGAAGTTCGGCAACAGCGACCTGGCGGGCAAGACCGGTACCGTCAACAACAACCTGGCGGTCTGGTTCGCCGGCTACTCGTCGCGGCTCGCCGCGGCGTCCGTCGTCGCGGACGCCGACCCGCGGATCCAGGACATCACCGGTCAGATTTTCAACGGCAAGACGCTCAAAGCCTCGTCCGGTTCCGGTACCGCGGGCCCGATCTGGGAGAGCGCGATGCAGCTCGCGCTGCAGGGCCTGCCGTCGACGAAGTTCGTGAAGGCCGACGACAAGATCATCCGCGGCAACGTCAAGGACCTGCCGAACCTGAAGGGCCTGACCCCGGCCGCCGCGGCCGCGAAGCTGCTGTCGATGGGCTTCAAGGCCCAGATGGACCACGGCGCGCGGGTCGATTCCGACGCCCCCAACGGCACCGTCGCCTGGACCAACCCCCGCCAGGAGGACGGCGCCCCCGCCGGCGCGACGATCACCCTCTTCATCTCCAACGGCAGCAAGGCCCAGCCGACCACACCCCCGTCCACGCCGGTCACTCCCCCGGTGACCCCACCCGTACCCCCGCCGACGATCAAGCCGCCGCCGAACGTGCCGACCTGTTTCCCGGGGAGCCCGCAGTGGCCGAAGTGCAAACACGGCTGACTCCGCACCCTTGAGATCAGGCGTCCGCGGGTAGTCACTAGGCTTGGGCCAACACCAAGTACTTGTGAAAGGACTCCCCGTGAGTGTCGATGAGCTGACTGCCCAGGTTGAGCGTGCGCGCCAGGATTACGAGACGCTGGTGGCGAAGGGGCTCAAGCTGGATCTGACGCGCGGGAAGCCGTCCCCCAAGCAGCTCGACGCGGCGAACGGGGTGCTCGGGCTCAGCGGCGACCCGGTGGCTGCGGACGGGACCGACCTGCGAAACTACGGCGGGCTGAACGGGCTGCCCGAGGTACGGGCGATCTTCGCCGAAGACCTGCAGGTTCCGGTGGACCAGCTGCTCGCGGCGGGGAACTCAAGCCTCGAGCTGATGCACGACGCGGTCGTGTTCGCGCTGCTCGGGAAGGTCCCGGGCGCGGAGACCCGGTGGGCCGACGTCGAGGGACTCACGTTCCTTTGCCCGGTTCCGGGGTACGACCGGCACTTCGGCATCTGCGAGCGGTACGGCATCAGGATGATCCCGGTGCCGATGACGCCCGAGGGCCCGGACATGGACGTGGTCGAGCGGCTGGTCGCCGGGGACGCCGCGATCAAGGGCATCTGGTGCGTGCCGAAGTACAGCAACCCGGACGGCACGGTGTACTCCGACGAGACCGTGCGCCGGCTGGCCGCGATGGAGACCGCGGCGCCGGACTTCCGGATCTTCTGGGACAACGCGTACGCCGTACACCACCTGACCGACTCCCCCGCGCAGCTGGCCGACGTGCTCGCGCTGTGCGCGGAGAACGGACACCCGGACCGGGCGTTCGTGTTCGGGTCGAGCTCGAAGATCACCTTCGCCGGCGCCGGTGTCGCGTTCTTCGGGTCGTCCCCGGACAACATCAAGTGGTGGCTGAGCCACACGGTCAAGCGCAGCATCGGACCGGACAAGATCAACCAGCTCCGGCACGTCCAGTTCCTCCGCGACGCCGACGGCCTGCACGAGCACATGCGGACGCTGGCCGCGCTGATCCGGCCGAAGTTCGACGCGGTCGACAAGATCCTCGCCGCGGAGCTCGGCGGCACCGGTCTCGCGTCCTGGACCGCGCCCGCCGGTGGGTACTTCGTCAGCCTGCAGGTGCCCGAGGGCTGCGCCCGCGAGGTGGTCGCCAAGGCGAAGGCGGCCGGCATCGCGATCACCCCGGCCGGCGCCACCCATCCGTACGGCGACGACCCGACCGACCAGGTCATCCGGATCGCCCCGACGTACCCGGAGCTCCCCGAGGTCGAGGCCGCGATCACCGGCCTGGCGACCTGCGTCCGCCTGGTCGCCTCGGAGAAGCTGCTGGCGGATCAGGCCCACTAAGGCAGGTCGAAGAGCAGGCAGTTCGACGTTGCGTGGGCGAGGAGCTTGCCGCGTTCGTCGTACAGGTGCGCCTCGGCGATCGCCGTACGACGACCGCGGCTGATGATCCCGCCCTCGCAGCGGAGTACGCCGGACTCGACCGTGACCGGCTTGATGAACCGTGTCATCAGGTCCAGCGACGTGTAGCCGACGCCGGCCGGCAGGGTCGAGTGAACGGTGCAGCCGGCGGCCGTGTCGAGAAGGGTGGCGATGACGCCGCCGTGCACGGTGCCGAGCGGGTTGTAGTGGAACTCGGCGGCCGGCATCAGCACGGTCACCTTGCCCTCCTCCACCTCGAGCCCGGTCCCGCCGACCAGGTGCAGGATCGGCGGTGCCGGGAGGTCGCCGTCGCGCATCGCCCGCAGCATCTCCAGCCCGGACGACCGTCCGAGCCGGGCCGCCGTCGCCGCCGGATCCGTCCATTCGAAGGTCCGGCTCCGCACACCCTGCTGAGTCTCCGTCATGGACCGAGCCTCACACCCGCCGGCTAAGTCTGTCAACGAGACTTAGCTCTCGGGGCGTCGCCTCCGGGGACAAACGTATGAAACTGTTCGGCCTCCCCCGCGCTCGCTAGGCTCTCGCGGGGAGGATCGAAGTGAAGCAGTTCAACACACCGCCGGACTGGCCCGCACCACCGCGACCGGACTGGCAACCGCCGCGCCGCTGGCAGCCGCCGGAGACCTGGCCGGCACCACCCGCACGCTGGGCATTCTGGGTGAACCAGCACGGCAGACCGGTCCGCGGACCGATCGGACGGTACGGCGGACCGCGCCGGACGACGGCGCTCACGATCGTCGTAGTGCCCGTCGCGCTGATGCTGCTGGTACTGGTGAACCCGTTCGGAAGCGGTCAACCGACCGGTACGGCACCGTTGTACCGCGCGAGCACACCGGTGAAGTCGGTGCCGGTCACGCGGACACCAACGCCTGCACCGACGCCACGACGTACGGAACACCCTGTCCGGTTGATCGCCAGTACCCCGACGCCCATCCCGGCACGAACCACGGTACGGCCGACGGTGAAGACATCAACGCCGACGCCAACGCCCGTACCGACGCGGACACCAACTGTCGTGCCACCGCCGCCGACCCCGAGCGTGGTGGTCTACAAGAACTGTGCCGAGGTCCGTGCCGCCGGCAAGGCGCCGCTGCACCGCGGCGACCCCGGCTACTCCGAGGCCCTGGATCACAACGGCGACGGCGTGGCCTGCGGTGATCGCGGGAACTCCTGACGGACGCCCTCGTTCCACAGCTCCTCCGTCTGGATGATCCAGAACGCCGCGAACAGCAGGATCAGCGTGGCCTCGATCCCGAGCACCGCGTGCGCCCAGCCGAACAGCTTCGCCCAGGCGACCATGAGCAGCGGTACGACGACCATCGCGACCGCGATCACGGAGTACCGGTTGGCCCGCGACCGCGGGACGCCGTGCTTGCGGCGGAGCTGTTCCGCGTTCACCACCACGACCGCGACGATGCACGCGAACATCACGATCGCGGCCGCGTAGTGCGCGTGCCCGATGAACCCGGACCGGTCGACCAGGAACCAGCCGAGCCCGCCGCCGAACACCAGCACCGCGACGCCGAGCCCGAGCACGTACGCCGGCGTCCACGCGCCGGGCTCCCGGAGCCGGTCGCGGACGATGAAGTACGCGGTCAGCAGCAGGCACGGTACGCCGACCACGAACAGCGCGAGCATGTTGTTCGAGACGTTGGCCGCCGCGTCGCCGAGCACCACCGGCACCGAGTGGCACGTGCCCTGCCCCGGCGTCGGCACCAGCGCGACACCAGGCGCCAGGATGCCGGCCACGTTCAGCAGGATGTCCTCGGTCTCGGTGTTGCCCTTCAGCACCACCATGCAGACGCCGATCGTGATCAGCCCGCCGACGAAGATCGCCCGGACCGGCGTGTAGTAGTACGCGCTGATCGATGTCTGCAGACAGTGCGGCGAGGTCTTCGACCACTCGATCAGCACCGCCGCGGCGAGCATCACGATCATCGCCACCATCGCCATCCGCAGGTAGCGGTAGGTCTTGATCGAGTACCCCGCCGGCTCAGTCATCGCAGGACCCTTCTGCCACAAGAACTATCGCACGACGAGCGGCCGGAACGCTTCCTGGATGTTGCTGGTGGAAGCTCGCACGTACTGGTCCGGGTCGGGGGCGCCGACGCCGTTGAACGTCGTGTACGAGATCGTCGCCGGGCACACCGCGCCGGAGATCTGCACCGACGTCTTCTGGATCAGCCGGCCGGTGCGCAGCTCGTACACCTGCACCGGGACCGAGATCTTGTGGAACGTCACGTAGTGGATGCCGGTGCCGCCGCCGACGAACGGCCGGTACGGGCAGGTCCGGACCGCCGCACCCTGCGTGTCCTCGCCCGCGCAGATCACCATCGCGGCGTTGTCGGCCGTGGTGCCCTTCCACTGGGACGGCAGCTTGCTCGTGTAGTCGGTCTTGCCCGCGAACACCGCCCGGTTGAGCCCGGAGCGCAGCTTCGGGGCAGGGCTGTACTTGGCTGGCGTCGAGCAGTACTGACCCGAGCTGACCAGCTCACGTACGCGGGCCAGCTCGGCCTGGATCTGCGCCTGCAGGATCTCGTAGTCGGCCTTCTTGATCCCGGCGCGCGCTCCGTCCGACTGCTTGGCGTGCGGGTACCGCTGCACCAGCTGGACGTAGGTACTGCGCGCACCCGTCCAGTCGGACTTCGCCAGCTTGGCGTTGCCGCAGCCGAGCAGCGCGTCCGGCTCGATCCGCGGGATGACCTGCTTCGCCTCGTCGAGCAGGTTGCCTGCCTTGGGCCGTCCGCGCAGCCACTCGGTGATCGTGACCGTCTGGCACGCGTCCTTCAGCGGCAGTCCGTGCAGGAAGTCGTTCAGCGCGGTCCGGGTGATCGGCTCCTGCTCGGGCCGCTCGGCGACCGCGGTGAGCATCCCGAACGCCACCTGCAGCCGATCGGTGTCGGCCTCCGGCCCGGCGCTCCGCAGTACGGCCGCGGCGGCGTCGACCTTGTCGCACGCCGTCGTGTCGGTCTCGACCCGGACGGTCCGCGGCGCGTCACCGATCCGGTGCCCGACGCCGTACTTCGCCTTGGCCGCGCGGACGCCGCCGCAGTCGCCGGCCTGCCGTGCCGCGACGGCCTCCTTGTCGATCCGGTGTACGTCGTACCGCTCGAAGGCGACGCCCGCGAACACCAGCACCGTGACGCCGAGCGCGACCAGCCGCTTGGTGAGGTCTGCCGCGCGCACCGGGTGGCGTTGGGCGAGGAACCAGCCGTGGACGACCTGCAGCACGCCCCAGCCGATCAGCGCGAACTCGTAGCCGGTCTTCCGTTGCGTGCACAGCAGGACGACCAGGACCGCCGTACCGACGAGGCCGAGGGCGCCGAAGAGCCAGCGGCGGATCAGGAAGTACCCGAGACCCAGCAGCGAAGCGTTGCCCAGGGCAACGGCCAGTGGGTCGCGGGGCCGGCGGTCGGGGAGTTTCGGGGCCGGTCCGGGGTACGGCAGGCCCTGTGGCGGCGGGTACTGCTGGTAGCTCATCGGCATCGCTCTCGGTCACGAGGTGTTGGACCAATTGTGACCGCTCCGAGGGGCATCCGCAGCCCGAACGACCGGTCGCCGTCAGCCCGTGATGGTGGGATTGCGGCAGCCGCGGGTACATCCGGGCGCCATCTCGTGGTCTACTGCCGGACAAGTAGTGGGTGAATCGTGCGAAGGCGCGGTCCGAGCCGACTAGGAGACTGAGATGCCTGATATCAATCGTCGGAGGTTTTTGCAGTTGGCGGGTGCGTCGGCTGCGTTTGCTGCGATGGCGAACAGTATCGAGCAGGCCGCGGCGATTCCCGCGCATCGCCGGTTCGGTACCGTGCAGGACGTCGAGCACATCGTCGTACTGATGCAGGAGAACCGTTCGTTCGACCACTACTTCGGTACGCTCAACGGCGTTCGGGGGTACGGCGATCCGCGGCCGGTGACGCTGCCCAGCGGGAAGCCGACGTACTACCAGAAGAACGCGCTCGGTCAGGAGATCCTGCCGTTCCGGCCGCAGGCGGACAACCTCGGGCTGCAGTTCATCCAGGATCTCGCGCACAGCTGGCCGGACGCGCACACGGCGTTCAACGGCGGCCGGTACGACCAATGGATCCCGGCGAAGACGCCGACCACGATGGCGTACCTGACCCGCGAGGACATCCCGTTCCACTACGCGCTCGCGGACAAGTTCACGCTCTGCGACGCGTACCACTGCTCGTTCATGGGCTCGACCGACCCGAACCGGTACTACCTGTGGACCGGCTACACCGGCAACGACGGTACCGGCGGTGGACCGGTGCTCGGCAACGACGAGGCCGGCTACGGCTGGACGACGTACCCCGAGCGGCTCGAGAAGGCCGGCGTGTCGTGGAAGATCTACCAGGACATCGGTGACGGCCTCGACGGCGCCCACGGCTGGGGCTGGATCGACGACGCGTACCGCGGCAACTACGGCGACAACTCGTTGCTCTACTTCAACAACTACCGCAACGCGCAGCCCGGGAACCCCTTGTACGACAAGGCCCGCACCGGCACGAACGCCAAGGCCGGCGAGAACCTGTTCGCCCAGCTCGCCGCCGACGTCAAGGCCGACAAACTGCCGAAGATCTCCTGGATCGCGGCGCCCGAGGCGTTCACCGAGCACCCGAACTGGCCGGCCAACTACGGCGCCTGGTACATCTCCCAGGTCCTCGATGCGCTCACCGCGAACCCCGAGGTGTGGAGCAAGACCGCGCTGTTCATCACGTACGACGAGAACGACGGCTTCTTCGACCACGTCGTACCGCCGTACCCGCCGATGGACGCCAACCAGGGCCTGTCGACGGTCGACCCCGCGGCGGACCTGTACACCGGCGCGAAGGCCGCGCACGGCCAGTACGGTCTCGGCCAGCGGGTCCCGATGCTCGTGGTGTCGCCGTGGAGCACCGGCGGCTACACGTGCTCGGAGGTCTTCGACCACACGTCGATCATCCGCTTCATGGAGACCCGCTTCGGCGTCCACGAGCCGAACATCTCGCCCTGGCGGCGCGCAGTCTGCGGCGACCTGACGTCCGCGTTCGACTTCGGTACGTCGACCACGCGGCCGGCCCAGCTCCCGGACACGAGCGCGTACCAGCCGCCGGACAACAAGCGGCACCCGGACTACGTGCCGACGCCGCCCGCGGTGGGCCAGCTCCCGGCCCAGGAACGCGGCCGCCGGCTCACCCGCCCGTTGCCCTACGCACCGGTCGTCGACGGAGCCGTTGCCGGCAGCAAGTACCGGCTGACCTTCAGCTCCGGCCCGCACGCCGGCGCCCAGTTCCTGATCACGTCCGCGAACCGCACCGACGGCCCGTGGACGTACACCACCGAGGCCGGCAAGACCGTCGCCGACACCTGGAACCCGATCTACTCGGCCGGCGTCACCGACCTCACCGTCCACGGCCCGAACGGCTTCCTCCGCACCTTCAAGGGCAAGCCCGCCACCAACCTGGAACTCACCGCCCGCGAGAACGCCCACACCGGCCAGGTTGACCTCACCTTCACCTCCGGCACGGCCCGCCGCGTCACGATCACCAGCGCGTACGGCGGCGCGCCCCGGACGCTCAACCTCGCCAAGGGCACCACGCGGTACGCCGTCACCACCACGGCCCGCTGGTACGACGTATCCGTCACGACCCCCGACGACCCGACGTACCTCCGCCGCCTCGCCGGCCACGTCGAAACCGGCACCCCGGGCGTCAGCGACCCTGCCATCAAGACCGTCTGACCCAACTCGGTTGCGACGCGAGCTGTAGCTGGACAGGATGTCTACCCTCCTGTCCGGCTACAGCTCTTTCTCGTAATTCCCTCGTACCGCGATGCAACCAACTTCGCTCCGGCAGGCGTGTTTAACCCGGAATCGAGGATGGGAGAGCAGATGAGTGATCGGGACGCCGAGTTCGAGGCGTACTTCGCGGCACGTTCCGATGCCATGCGCGGTACCGCGTACCTGCTCTGCGGCGACTGGCATCGCGCGGAGGACCTGGTCCAGCAGACGTTCACGAAGATCTACCTGGCGTGGCGGCGGATCCAGCGGCACGGGGCCATGGACGCCTACACCAGGCAGACGCTTGTCCGGACATTCCTGTCCGAGCGGCGCCGCGGGTGGTTCCGGCACGAGTCGGTCGACTTCGAGCCGACCGACCGGGCCGGGCTGTCGCCCGACCTCGCCGACGAACGGCTGGTGTTGCTGGAGGCACTCGTCAAGGTGCCGCCGAGGCAACGTGCCGTGCTCGTCCTGCGGTACTGGGAGGACCAGTCGGTCGAGCAGACCGCCGCGCTGCTCGACTGCTCGACCGGGAATGTCAAGAGTCAGGCCGCCCGCGGGCTGGCGACGCTGCGGGGGTTACTGGAACAGGAGAGGGTTCGATGAACGAAGAGGATCTCAACGAGGCATTCCACGACGTGATCGTGCGCAGCCGCCCGCCGGCGCCGATGGATCCGGCGCGCGCTCTGGAGCAGGCCCACCAGGCGCGCAAGCGACGCCGGGCGGCGTGGGCCGGGGTCGCCGCCGGCACGCTGGTGGTCGGCGCCGTGGGCGGTCCCGTGCTGGTCACGAACTACACCGGTCACCGATCGGTGGGCCAGCTGGTGGCAGGCACCGGTACGACGCAGCCGTCGGCCGTCCCGTCGTCGATCCCGTGGTCCGCCGCCACTCGGGTCCCCACGGCGGCCCCGAAGACGCGGAAGTCCGGCGACCCGTGGCCCGAGGGCCAGGTGGACCGCACGGCCACCGCGGGTCCGCGCGCCCAACGGGCCGTGACGCTGATGAACGATCTGAGCGCCTCGTTACCGCAGGGGTTCAGCGCACCGGATCTGAAGTATCCGGACGGCCTGTCGATGAGGTCGCCGCAGAGCCAGTACGCGTCCAATGACGGCGAGCAGGACTACTGGGAGTACGCCGCCAGCATCCCGGTGCAGAAAGGCGACCGCGTAGGGCGGCTGCTGGTGCAGTCGACCACGCCCGACGGGAAACCCGCGACGGACGCATGCACGCTGGCGCGGAAGTTCTCGGGTGGGAGCGGTGCCTGCGCCGTCCTGGACGTCGGCGGCAAGAAGGTCGGCGTACTGACGACCAAGGGCAACGGCAGCTTCGACCAGTGGGCCGCCTACCGGTACGACGACGGCACCGTCGTCTACCTCGCCCAGGCGAAGAAGATCAACGACTCGGGGCGATCGCCGCTGACGCAACCGGTGTTCACCAGCCGCCAGCTGGCCGAGCTGGCGGCTGCGGCGAAGTTCAAGATCAGCACGTGATCAGATGATCGGCACCTCCGGTGCGGTCGCGTCGCCCGGGGTCTGGTCGTCGAGGTGGTCGAGCTCGTCCACAGCGATGCGGGTGGTCCAGCGCTGGTCGGGGTCGGGTTGGGGGATGGAGTCGAGGAGCAGCTTGGTGTACGCGTGCGACGGCTCGTGCATCACCGTCGCCACCGGGCCGCGTTCGACGATCTTGCCCTTGGTGATGACCATCACCTCGCCGCCGAGGTAGTACACCGTGGACAGGTCGTGGGTGATGAACAGCGTGGTCATGCCGTGCTCGCGCTGGAAGTCCAGCAGGATGTCCAGGAAGTGCTTGCGGACCTGGGCGTCCAGCATCGACACCGGTTCGTCGGCGATGATGAACGACGGCTTCAGCATGTGCACGCGGGCCAGCATGATCCGCTGGCGCTGACCGCCGGACAGCTGGTGCGGGTACCGGCCGAGCACGTTCTCCGGCTCCAGCCGGACCGCGCGCAGAGACTCCTCGATCAGCTCCAGCCCCTTCGCCCGGCTGTCGGCGAGCTTGAACTTCTTGACCGCCTTCCAGAGCGCCCGGTCGACCCGGTAGAACGGGTTGAAGATCGCGTACGGGTCCTGGAAGACGGGCTGTACGTCGCGCCGGTACTCGTCGTACTCGGCCCGCGTCAGCTTGAAGATGTCCTTGCCGCCGTACAGCACCGACCCGGCCGTGGGCTTCTGCAGGCCGAGCACGTTCCTGGCGATCGTGCTCTTGCCGCTGCCGCTCTGGCCCACCAGGCTGACGATCTGCGGCGGCGACGCGGCCAGTGTGAAGCTCACGTCGTCGACCGCGGTCAGGTAGCCGCCGGTCACGTCGCGGGCGTGGAATCGTTGCTCGACGCCCCTGAGTTCGAGTTCCGACTTCATGACGCCTTCCTTCCGACCTGCGGGATCGAGTCGATCAGCTGCCGGGTATAGGGATCCTGCGGATCCTTGAACACCTGCCGTACGTCGCCGACCTCGACCAACTGGCCTTCGTACATCACCGCGACCCGGTCCGCCAGCTGCGCGTGCACGCCCATGTCGTGCGAGATCACCATCAGCGTCACGCCGAAGTCGGTGCGCAGATCGGCCAGCGACTGCAGGATCACCCGCTGGATCGTCACGTCCAGCGCGGTGGTCGGTTCGTCCGCGATCACCAGGTCCGGTTCGAGCGCGACCGCGATCGCCATCAGTACCCGCTGCTTCATCCCGCCGGACAGCTCGTGCGGGTACATCTTGCCGACCCGCGCCTCCAGGCCGACCTGTTCGAGCAGTCGCGGAATCATCTCGCCGAGCGAGTCCTTGCGGCCCGGCGCGTGTTCCAGGATCACGTCCTTGAACTGGTCCTGGACGCGCATCACCGGATTCAGCGAGCTCATCGAGCCCTGCGGGAGGTAGGACAACGCCGACCACCGAAGGACCCGCAACTGCTCGCCGTGCACCTTCAGCAGATCCACCGGCGAGCGTCCCGCCGGGTGGAACATCACCGAGCCGCCGGTCACCTTGCCCGGCGCCTTCAGCAGCCGCAGCAGCGCGACCGCGAGCGTGCTCTTCCCGCTGCCCGACTCCCCCGCGATCCCGAGGATCTCGCCCCGGTGCACGTCGAGGTCGATCCCGCGGACCGCCTGCACGTCGCCGCGGTTCGTCGAGTACACGACCTCCAGGCCCTTCACCTCGAGAACGTTATTCACCGGCCACTCCCCTCAGTCGCGGGTTGTAGACCTCTTCGAGGCCGATGTTCACCATGTTCAGCGCCGCGAACAGCAGCGTCAGCAGCGCGATCGGGACCACGAACATCGGCCACGCCCCGAGGGTCAGTGCGCCGGTGCCGATCGCGTTGAAGATGATCTGGCCCAGGTCGATCACGCCGCCCGGCCCGAGGCCGATGATCTCCAGCCCGACCAGTCCGAAGATCGCGCCGAGCGCCGACGAGGCGAACCCGACGCCGATGAACGGCAGCAGGTTCGGCAGCAGCTCGGTGACGATGATCTCGATGTCGCGGGCCTTGCTGACCCGGGCAAGATCGACGTACGGCCGGGTTCGCAGCGAGAGCACCTGCGACCGGATAGTCTTGGCCGCGAACGGCCAGGAGAAGATCGAGATCATCACCCCGACCTGGAACAGGCTGACGTTCTTCGCGTACGCCGAGAGCGCGATCAGCAGCGGGAATGTGGGGATGACCAACAGGATCCCGGTGAACGTGGACAGGATGCCGTCGATCCAGCCGCCCTTGTACCCGGCGACGAACGCCACGATCACGCCGACGACGGTCGAGATCACGCCGGCGATCGCCCCGATCTGCAGGGACACCGCGAGCGCCTTCACCACCATCGCGAACACGTCCCGGCCGAACTGGTCGGTGCCGAGCAGGTGCTTCGGCCCCGGCACCAGCCACCGGTCGTACGCCGCCAGCTCGATCGGGTCCTGGCCGCCGCCGATCGCCTTCGCGATCAACGGGCTGAACAGAGCCAGCAGGACCAGCACGCCGAGGATGATCAGGCCGGTCGCGAGCCGCCGGCTGTTCCGGATCGTTCGCAGTACCGCGGTCAGAAGTCTCATCGTCATCACTTCCAGTACTTGACCCGCGGGTCGAGCAGCGGGAGCAGGAGGTCGAGGAGCAGGACGGCGGTCAGTACCGAGAAGATCGCGATGTCGGTGACCCCGAGGATCGTGTTGAAGTCGAGCTGCTGGATCGCCGTGACCAGGGTCGTCCCGAGACCCGGGTAGTTGAACAGCTGCTCGACCAGCACGTTCCCGTTGAAGATGAAGCCCAGCGAGATCCCGAACGCGGTGATCTGCGGCAGGTAGCAGTTCCGCAGCGCGTACCGGGTCAGGATCCGGGAGCCCTTCAGGCCCTTCGCCTCGGCGTACACCAGGTAGTCCTCGCCGAGGATCGGGATCATCAGCATCCGGGTGGACAGGATCCAGCTGAACGTCCCGATGATCACGATCGACAACCCCGGCAGCAACCCGTACTTCAGCACACTGCCGATGAACGCCAGGCTGATCCCGGGATTGATGTTGGAGTCGTACGCCGATCTCGCAGGCAACACGCCCATCGAGTACGCGAAGACGTACACCAGGATCAGCGCGACGAAGAAGTACGGCACGTGCGACAGCGCGATCGACAGGTTGGTGGCGATCGCGGAGCCGAGCTTGCCGCGCCGCCAGCCGGCGATCGCGCCGATGATCATGCCGAGGATCCAGGCCAGCACGGCGGAGATCCCGAGCAGGCCGATCGTCCAGGGCAACGACCGCATGATCACGGTCTGCGCCGGCGTCGGATAGTTGATCAGACTCGGCCCGAGGTCGCCGTGCAGGATCAGCTTCTCCATGTACTTGAAGTACTGGGTGAGCAGGTTCCCGTCGAGGCCGAACTCGTGCTTGTACCGGGCGATCAGCTCGGTACTCGCCTGGGCGTTGTAGACGTAGTTCTGCTGCAGGGTCTGGATCAGGGTCTGGATCGGGTCGCCGGGCATCATCCGGAAGAAGAAGAACGCGATCGTCAGCGCGCCCCACAGTTCCACCAGGTAGAGCCCGAACCTGCGGATGGCGTACGCCGCCAGCGGATGCCGCGACAGCCAGGCCCGCGCCCCGGACCGGGGTGCGGAGTCCTGGCTCTTGTCCACAGCTGCTACCGGCGGCGCCTCAGCCGTCACGCCGGTCCCTTCTGCCCGGTGGCGCTGATCTTGCCGAGTACGAAGATGAAGTGCGGCCACCAGTTCAGCGGCACCTCGTACAGGTTGTCGTCGGTCGGCCAGTCCTTCCAGAACGCCGTGTTGAAGTACGACGGGTAGCCGGTCTGGATCGACGCGAGCAACGGGACCTGCTGGAAGTAGATCTCCAGCGCCTTGTCGAGCAGCGGCTTGGCCTCCGGCGAATCCGGGTTCAGCTGGCTCAGCTGGTCGATGATCTTGTCGAAGTCGGGGTTGCGGAACCGCATCTTGTTCTTGCCGGCCGAGTTCTTGCCGATCGGCTGGTACTTGTCGCTGGTCCAGTCGGTGTACAGCTGCACCGGGTCGATCGCGAAGCCGGCCCAGTTCGAGTCGATGTCGTACTCGCCGCGCTGGAACTTGTCGTCGTGGACGCTGCCGGCCAGGCTGCGCAGCGTCGCCGGGATGCCGACCTTGCCCAGCTCGGTCTTCAGCAGGTTCGCGATCGCGTACTCCGGGCCGTCGACCGGCGAGACCGTGATGATCTCGAGGTTGATCTCCTTGCCCTTGTACGCCCGGTTGCCGGCCGCGTTCTTCGGCGCGATCTGGTCCAGCAGCTGGGTCGCCTTGTCCGGGCTGAACTCGAACTTGTACTTGTTCGCGAGGTCGTCGTTCTTCCACTTGTCGTTGGTCGGGTAGTCCGCCCACGGGTACTGCGCGGGCGGCACCTTCACCGGCCAGATCGAGTTGCCGATCTTCTGCCGGTCGATGCAGTAGTTGATCGCCCAGCGCATCTTCGGCTCCGACATCACCCCGCGCGCCGGATCGCAGTTCAGCCAGAAGACCCGCGGGTTCGGGTCGTGGAACTGCGTCGTGACGAGGTTCGGGTAGCCGGTGTTCCGCAGCTGCTTGGCGTGCTGCTCGTCGACCGAGCCGACGTCGAACTCGGCCCGCTCGAACGCCAGCGACGCCTGGTCGAGCTGCTTCGACGTGCTCTGGAACACGACGTACTGCGGTTTGACGTCGAGCTTGTCCTTGTTCCAGTAGTTCGGGTCCTTCTCCCAGATGAACATCTTCTGGTTCCGGATCGCGGTCTTCAGCTTGTACGGGCCGCTGCGGACCGGCGGGTTGTCCTTGTACTTCGTCGGGTCCTGCGACTTCCAGATGTGCTCGGGCATGATGTTGTTCGGCGCACCGGAGATCGCAGCGATGAAGTTGTAGTGGAAGCGCGGCGCCGGCTTCAGGAACGTGACCACCGCGGTGTGCGGGTCCGGGACGGCGACGGACTTGACGAACTCCTTCAGGTCACCGCCACCACCGAAGAGGTCCGGGCGGTCCTTCAGCAGCATCACCGTGAACTTGAAGTCGTTCGCTCCGAGCGGCTGGCCGTCGTTCCAGTGCGCCTTCGGGTCGAACTTCAGGGTCAGCTCGGTGAAGGCGTCGTTGTACTTGTATTCCGTCGCCAGCCACGGCGTCAGCTTGCCGGTGGCGAAGCTGAGGAAGAACAGCGGTTCGGTGGACAGCTCCACGCCGGCGCCCGAGGGCGAACCGTTCGGGATCATTCCGTTGAAGCTGTCGAAGACCGTGTACTCGACCTGGCCGACGATCACGGTCTGGTCCCGCGGGACCGGGATGTTCGCCTTGCCGATCTGGATGGACTTGCCGGCGCTTGGCTTGTTGTTGGCGTTCGCCGGCTTGTCGGAGTACGAGCCGCCGCCACCGGAGCAGGCGGCCAGGAAGGCGGTCATGGCGGCCGCGGCTCCTGCTCCGAGGGCTCCGCGGCGGGAGAGTTGGTAGCGGACGACATCTTCGACGTCTTCGAACTGCGGGCGCGGCGCGTCATTCATGATGAATGTCACCTCCGTTTACGTTGCATGGACTGGCGGTTCACCGACCGAGAGGTGCCACGGACTATAAGTAGCGTTGACAACGTTGACAAGAGTTCGTTCCTACGTTGGAACCGCAACGTCATATCCGCAGATCAGTCGATATACCAACCGATGACAACGTTGCTCGCTCTGGGTGACGCCCCTAGGCGGAAACGCTTCCAAACGCGGTCACGCGGCGTGGCGGACGGCCGGTTCCGGTCAGTCGAAGACCGCGTCGACCAGAAGTTCGTCCGCGCGGTCCGGTTCGTTGAGAACCGCGCGGATCACATGCCGCCGGTCCCAGCGCCCGGCCGCCCAGGCGAGCGCCTTCGCGAGGCCGTCGAAGGTGGCCGCGTGCGGGGCGCCGTCGGCGTCCACCCACCACGAGACCTCGACGCCGTCGACCGTCAGCTCCTCGTGCTCCCACCAGGTGGCGGGCACCTCGGGGACCAGTTCGCGGACGAGCTCCGGTACGCCGGCCGCCGTACCGTCACCGTCGATGTTGCCTTCCGCAACTTCCTGGGCGAGCGGTACGTCGAACAGGTCGCCGAGCCCGTCCGCCGCCGCGCCGGAGCCGATCACGAACCAGCCGAGGTCGTCCCGCTGCAGCCACATCGGGCTGTCCACGACCACCGCGTCGTCCGCGTCCGTCACCCGGGTGCCGCCGTCCGCGTCGACCACCCGTACCCGGCCCGGTGCGTCACCGGGGAACAGCGCGAGCGTGCCGAGCCGGGTCCAGAGCCGGAGGAGCGCCGCCTGGTCGAGGTCGCGCTCCGGGTCGGCGAGCCGGTCGAGGACCAGCGCGAGGCCGTCGGCGTCCAGGTCGCCGACGTCCCGGACCAGGCCGATCGCGGTCCGGACCTCCTGGTCGAGGCGTTCGGTCCAGGCCGGTGCGTCGTCGAGGAAGCTCGCGAGGACCGGTTCGGCGTCCGGGTCGGCGCGGCCGGCGAGCGGCTCGCCGTCGTCGAGGAGGACGTGTTCACGGATCCACCAGGCGGCGTACGACGGCACGCCTCGCGGCTGGTCGTCCGGTCCGACGACCCGTACCTGGGTGACGAGCGCGCGGCGCAGTTCGGGGTCGGATCCGAGTATTTCCAGGGTTCTCGGCCAGTTGCCGTCGGCAACCCAGTCGAGGTCACGAATCGCGGGCAGCTCGCCGACACCGACGCCGTACGGCGAACCGTCCGGGCTGACGTCGTACACCCACTCCTCGATCCCGTCGAGGTCCTGGAGTACCTCGGGCAGGTGGTCGAGCGCGACCTCGGACGCCGTGACGACGCCGAGCGTGCTGAGCACCCCGACGGCCTCCAAGGGGTCCCGCCCGTACCGTTCCACCAACTCCCCCGCCACCGGCGAAACCTCCGCCGGATCAAGAACCTCCTGCGCAACCGACCCTTCGATCACCAGGGCGTTCGCAGGCACGAGCTCGCCGTCCGCATCCCGCAACAGCAGATCCGACAACCACCAAAGCCCCTCCGCCTGCGCCGGATCCTCCGCAACCAACCCAAGCACCGCCTCCGCGACCGCGTCGGGATCCACCGGCCGATCGGACAGCTGGTCGTCGGCGGCGTGTTCGACGGTGGTGCGGACGGCGGGGTCCTGGAGGAGGGTGCGTGGGGTGGCGAGGAGGGCGCCGAGGCGTTCGAGGGGTGGGGCCACGGCGTCGGGGTGGACGACGCGGACGCCGTACTCGGTGAAGGCTTCCAGGGTGGTCAGCGGGATCTCGGGGCCGGGGAGGAGGAGGCCGCGGGCGCCGCGTACCAGGCGGCCGTCGGCCAGCGGTACGGGGAGGGTGCCGAGGGACTCGCGGATGAGCGGGTCGGAGACCATGGTTGCGAGGGACGTGTAGAGGTTGCGCCACCAGGCCGGCGGCTCCGCTCCCCCGAGCTGGTCGACCACCTCGGACAGCTCAAGTCGCCGTACCTGCAGGGCATCCAGCGCCTGCCGGTCCTCGCGCCGCGCGGAGATCAACCCCGGCACAAGTGGCGCCAGTACCTCCGCGAACTCCTCGTCCGCACCTTCTACGACGACGGCGTCGCGCGGGCGGATGACCGATTCGTCGACAGCACGCAGGAGCGGTACGCCGGGTAGTACGGCGCGGATCGCGTCGCGCAGCATCCGGTCGACCGCGCCCGAGGCGAGACCGGTCGGGACCAGCCGCAGTACGTCGTCCCCGTCGTCGAACCGGCGGCGCAGGAGCTCGCCGTACGCCGTTGCCGCCTCCTGTACGAGGCGATCCGTCAAAGGGCCTTTCGCCACGTGGCGGCGGGTCGAGTCCAGCGGGAAGGTTGCCAAGAGCAACGCCGGAAGCGAGAGGGGTTCGTCCGTCGGTGTGGGCGCATGCACGACCCCTGGAACGGATGTTTGACTGCGTGGGAGGGCCCAGACGACCGACCACGTCGGGCGGGTGCGTTCTTCGGTGGGGCGGTCGGCGAGGAGCGCCTGGCGTTCGGTGGCGGTGAAGATGCCGGTGGTGCGGTGGATGTGCCAGCGGGACTCGGCGTGTTCGAGGGTTTGGTGGGTGTCCTCGGTTTCGATCTCGATGCGTTCGAGGCCGGGGAGGGCCAGGAGCAGGGTGTCGTCGGCTTCGGCGAGCAGACGGCGTACGAGCGCGACCGCGGCCTCGTCGCGGAGCGGCAGAATGACCGCGGTGTCGTACCCGGCCGGCGGCTCCCCTTCCGCCTCGAACGGAAGCCGCAACACCGGCACCTGCCCGTCCCGCCGCCGAACCTCCGTCCCCAGCGAAGCCAGCTCCCCCACCGCGGCGGCCGTATCCGCCTTCGAGAACCGCACCCCACCCGCCCGCGACAACACCACCGGCTCGTCCGTCACCGCCAGCACCGCCGAAAACCCCACCCCGAACCGCCCCACCAACGCATCCCCAGCGTCCCCGTCGCGGAGGTGGGGAGGATTTCCGCCCGATCCGGGAGCAAGATCCTCCCCAACCGGGGTGGTATCGGCCCGCTTGGCGGAGGCTCGGAGGGTTGCGAGGGACTGCACGCCCTCGGCGTCGAGTGGGGCGCCGGTGTTGGCGACGACGAGGGTGTTGTTGCGGAGTTCGTACAGCACCCGCCCGCGCGCACCGGCCCGCAACGCCGCGTCCGCCGCGTTCTGGGCCAGCTCGATGATCACGCGGTCGGCGTACCCGCCGAGGACCAGCTCCTCCTCGGCGTTCGCGTCCTCGCGGAAGCGCACCGGTGCGGCCGCCCACGCCGCCAGCACCCGCTCGCGGATTCCCGCCGTACCGAACACGTCATCAGTCACGGCGGCAGGCTACTGGACGGCGCCTGTCGTCTATCGTGGTGCGGTGATCGCATCCGGCAGTCGGTACGTCGCGCTCGGGAGCTCGTTCGCGGCCGGGCCGGGGATCAGCCCGATCGTGGACGCGGCGGCGGGTCGCTCGGGCAGCAACTACGCGCACCTGGTCGCGTCCGGGCTCGGCCTCGACCTCGTCGACGTGTCGTACTCCGGTGCCACCACGGCCCACCTGATCGATACCCCGCAGAACGACGCGCCGCCTCAGCTCGACGCGCTCACCGCGGACACCGCGCTGATCACGATCACCTGTGGCGGCAACGACCTCGAGTACGTCGGGACGTTCCTGCGCGGCAGCTTCCTGAACACGATCGCCAAACCCGCGACGATCCTCGGCCGCCGGGTCGCGAACCGGATCCGCGCGCGGGTCAGCTACCTCAAGGACGACGCGTCGTATCAGGCCGTGACCGATGCGCTGACCACCGTCGTCGAGCGCGCCCGCGAACGGTCACCCGAGGCGCGGATCCTGCTCGTCGACTACCTCAGCCTGGTCGGTCCGTCGACCCGCCCGCGCCTCGACGTACCGCTGAACGAGGAGCAGCTGCCG
>NZ_DASRVN010000132.1:0-28882 GCF_035655035.1 Kribbella sp.
CCGGGCGGGAGCGGGTTCGCGTCGAAGACCGCGCCGGTCCAGAGCGCGCCGACGACGGCGTGCCGGTACACCAACGATCTGCCCTGGTAGAGCGGTGCGCCGTCCGCGCCGAACAGTTCCGCCGCGCCGGCGACGTACGCCCGGAGACGCTCGGCGTACCGGGCCTGACGCTCGGGCTGATCCGCGGCGATTCGGCAGTACCACAAGGAGAACAGCTGCATCACGAACCCGGCGTACCAGTCGATGTTGCCGCCGCGCCCGTCCGGCCGGCCGTCGCTGTACCAGCCTTCGCCGAGGTAGCAGCCGTCGACGTACTCGAGGAACTCGTCGGTCCGCGCCTGGTCGTGCGGTCCGCCGACCGACCGCAGGAACGCCTGGGTCACGTTGTGGAACCACTGCCAGTTGCTCTCCGGGTACCACGCGCCGATCGACCCGGCCAGCCAGTCGACGACGCGCTCCTGCACGGCGGACGGCAGCCGGTCCCAGATCCACCGCCGCGTCTCGTGCAGCGCGATCGAGACGGCGGCCGCCTCGACCCGCGCCTGCGGTACGTCGACCAGCGACGGCCAGCGTTCGGGCGAGTCCGGATCGGTCCCCGCGATCAGGCCGCGCGCGTACCAGCCGGCATGATCGTGCGGATCGGAGTCGGCCGTCGCCAGCCGGAACCCGACCGCCAGGAACGAACGGGCGAAGGCCTCCAGGCCGTCGGACACCGGGCCTGACTGGCCCACCGGTCCCGGCAGATCGAACCGGGCATGCCCGGCGGTCGCCCACGGCCGCATCGCCAGCAGCGACTCGTCGGCCAGGTCGACGAGGTGCTGCCGTGTCCAGCCGGTCAGCATCATTGTCTCGTCCCGAAGACCCGGCGGATCTGTTCGAGATGTCCGTGCCGGTGCAGGGTGTCCGGCTCCAGGTAGCTGCCTTCGGTCCACTCGTTCCAGGCGTTGATGGTCACCAGCGGAACACCTGTCTGGGCAACGAAGTCCCGGACCTGCTCGAGGGCGCGGCCGAACTGCTCCGGGGACGCGTCCGAGATGATGTTCGTGTGCGGGTACCCGAGCGCGGGGTTGAACCGGTCGGACTGCACGGTGCGCGGCGACGAGTCCCAGCCGACCGTGATGTTCGGGTAGTACGGCTGCTCGTAGTCCGCGGCGTACCGCTTCCAGCCGTCGACGGCCTGCTCCAGCATCTCGGCGTACGGCGTGAGCAGGGTCGGCATCGGGTGGTGGTGCACCCAGACGTACGACGTGACGCTGTCGAAGCCGAGCCGGCTGATCAGGGCCGGGCCGTCGAGCGAGACCCCGTCGTCCGGCAGCACCTGCCGCTCGCGGGCGATCGCGTTCAGGTGGATGGCCGGAAACCCCGCCCTGGCGGCACGTTTGCGGAATCCGTCGAGCGCGGCCCTCGTGGCGTCGACGCCGCCGAGGCCCTCCACCAGCGTCGCCAGCTCGTAGATCGACAGGTACGGGTCGCCGTCGATCCGCAGGTACGCCGGGTGCCCGAAGTACCGCTCGATGATGTAGTCGGTGGCCGCCTCGAACTGCTCCGCGTCGACCGTGCCGGACTCCAGCTGGGTGGCCGGCGTCGCGGACTTCCACGGGTGGATGTTGCTCCAGTGGTGGTTCGCCCACATCAGCGCGAACTTCAGGTCGCCGGCTGCCGCGTTGGGCATGAACGCCGCCTCCAGCGGGCGCTCCAGGTACGGGCGCCCGTCGTACCAGTACCAGTCGAAGAGGAACGCGTCGACGCCGTGCCGGGTCGCCATCGCGATCTTGCCCGCCATCACGTCCGGATCCGCCTCGTCCAGGTAGCCGTCGAGCGGGACCCGCGGTTGCAGGTGGCCCTCGAACCGGGACTCGGCCCGCTTCACCAGCTCCCACTCGGTCCAGTCCTCGCCGTGCCACTGCTCGTTGCGCGGATCGACGTGATAGTTGGGAAAGTAGTACGCCGCGATCGCGACGTCGCGTTCGGCCACAGGGGTCACTCCTCGGAACTCTGTCACGGGTGCTCGGTGATGTGATGTTATTGACGATCTACGCGCCGCACCTTCGCAGAGGTTGAGGGAAAGTAGGACAAAAGTGGCCAGTCGCAGCAAGCCCCGGTACGAGCGCGCCGCGGTCTTCAACCCGGACGGCCTGCCGGTGTGGGCGGACCGGCACCGGCTGCCCGGCGACGTCGCGGCGCACGACCACGACTTCTTCGAGATCGCCCTCGTCACCCAGGGCCGCGGGCTGCACATCGCGGCCGACGGCGACCACCCGATCGGCCCCGGCAGCGCCATCGTCGTACCGCCGAACCAGTGGCACGGCTATGCGCAGTGCGAGGACCTCGTGGTGTTCGACAGCTTCGTCGCGCCCGAGCTGATCGACGGCACGCTGTCGTTCCTGGACGCCGAGCTGCCGCTGATGGAGAGCGTGCACAAGTCGAGCCTGCCGTTGCCGCAACGCGTCGAGCTCGGCAAGTACGACGTCAGCCTGGCGATCGCCGAGCTGCACAGCATGAGCGACACGACACCGGCCCGGCGGACCCGGATCGAACTGGTCGGCCATCTGCTGATCTACCTCAACATCCTGAACCGCTGCTGGTCGCCGGAGCAGGCGATCCACCGCCGCTCGATCGCCCCGCTGCATCCCGCGGTGTCGCGGGCCGCGCGGCTGATGGAGGACGATCCCGGCCGGCCCTGGACGCTGGCGCAGCTGGCGACCGCGACCACCACCGAGCGGACCCACCTGGTGCGGCTGTTCCAGCGCGAGCTCGGTTCGCCGCCGATCGCCTATCTGAACCGGCTGCGGGAGCAGGCCGCCGCGCGGCTGCTGGTGCAGACCGACGAGCCGGTGGCGCAGATCGGTGCCCGCGTCGGCTGGGAGGACGCCGGGTACTTCGCCCGCCGGTTCAAGTCGGCGTACGGCCTGAGTCCGTCCGCGTACCGCAACCGTGCCCGGACCGGCGAGGCCCGGTACCACGCGACTGCCGAGCCGACGCCGGCGCTGCCGGTGAGCGGCGCCCGGTTCGGCGGCCAGGTCGTCGGCTGAAAGGTGCTGCAGGCAACTCAACTTCGTCCTAGATTCGGTCAATCGGAGCGAAGGCGGATCCGGCGGGGGCGCGCAATGATGCACGGACATGAGGCGCCCAGCATTGGAGATGAGCCATGTCTGATCGTGAGTCGGGGCTGAACCGCCGGGATGTGCTGAAGGCGGCGGCCGTCGTGTCGGGCGGAGCCGTCCTGGGGCTGCCCGGCGGTGCCGCCTTCGCCGGTGAGCCGAAGCCGAAGCCGAAGCTGAACGCGGCCGCGGCGCTGGTCGGGGCGATCCGGTGGGACGCCTGGGTCGGCGGGGACTCGCACGTCGGTAGCACCGTGAACCGGACGTTGTCGCCGCAGCAGTACCAGTTCCGGTTGCCGTACTACAGCCAGATCACCGTGCCCGACCGCCTGCTGGTCAACCAGAACTTCGACGCCGACACGACCGGCGCGACGCCGTCGGGGTGGACCGTGCCGTCTGCGGCCGGTACGACCGTGTCCGTGGTGGACGGACCGGACCGCGCCGGAAAGACCGTGCACCTGCACGACGAGTCCGCGACGTTGATGGCCTCGATGGTTCGTACGTTCGCGTCCCAGAGTCACGCCGTGACGGTGCAGTGGGACTGGAAGGAGACCGTCGCCGGCAAGTGGGCCCGTGCCCTGCTGGTCGACGGATCCTCCGCCGCGGTGGACATCGCGACCACGACCGATGCCGCAGGCAAGCATCTGGTGATGCGTGCCCCGGACGGTACCTGGAAGGTACTGCAGGACGTCGCCGACGACACCTGGTACTCGATCAAGGTGATCGCCGACCCGGCCCCGCCGCAGGAGACGCCGTGGGTAGACGTGTAAGTCAACGGCGTACGGCGGATCAGCCATGCAGCGTTGCTGGTGTCGGCGGCGACGTTCGACAGCCTCGCGTTCCGCACCAACGAGACGCTGACCTCGGACCTGTACGTCGACAACGTCAGCGTCGCGGTGACCGAGTCGGTGAACACCAACGGCGCCACCCAGGCGATCATGGACCAGGAGATCCAGTACGCCGCCGCGGCCGGGATCGACTACTGGGCGTTCGTGTACTACCCGCAGGATCCGCTGAACCGCGCCCGGAACCTGTATCTGTCCAGCGCCCACAAGAACGACGTCAGCTGGTGCGCGCTGCTGGACGGGAACTTCACCGGCGCGTTCGACACCAACTTGCCGATCCTGGCCGCGCACTGGAGTGAGTCGAACTACCAGAAGGTGCTCGGCGGGCGGCCGCTGATCTACTTCCTGTCCGGTGCCGACGCCGACAAGGTCGCCAAGATCCGGGCCAAGGCGGCCGCGCTCGGCGTACCGGATCCGTACGTCGTCGTGATGGCCTGGACGGCACAGGGCGCGGCGGACCTGAAGACCACGGTCGGGGCCGACGCGGTCAGCCGGTACGCGACCGGCGGGGTGAACGGTGCGACGTACGCCAGTCTTGCCGCCGCCGAGACCAACCTGTGGACCGACTACGCGACCGCGGCCGGACAGGTCGTTCCGACGGTGTCGACCGGGTGGGACAACCGGCCGAGGTACGACTATCCGGTGTCGTGGATCGCCGACTACACGCCGCTGAAGGACAACTGGGTGCAACAGGCGACACCGGCCGAGATCGCGTCACGTCTCGGTGCGGCCATCAGCTGGGGCACCGGCCATCCGGCGAACGCACCGGCCAACACGGTGCTCATCTACGCCTGGAACGAGTTCGACGAGGGCGGCTGGATCTGCCCGACCCTGTACGAACTCCGGGACTCCGGCCGACCGCTCCGCCTGGACGCGATCGCCGGAGTCTCGCGCACAGGCCTCACCAAGAGACGTGACTGCTAACAGGAACCAGTTGGCCACAGCAAAGGTGCGGCCGGCCGTCCAAGCCTCGTGGGTCCGGCCAGCCGCACCGGCGCCCGCCGCCGCGCAGTCCGGTTGTACTACCTCAGCTGCTGAATCGCCGCCGCCAGCTTGCCGGCGATCTTGTCGTGCGCCGCGATCGTGGGATGCGTACCGTCGGTCGTCTCGGTCTGCGCGTCGATCCACCCCGTGGTGTCGATGAACAGGTCTCCGGTCGCGCTGACCACCTCCGCGATCTCGTCGCGATGCGCGGTGTTGAACGGCGACATCGCGAAGATCGTGACCTCGGGATAGTAGCCGCGCAGATTGTCCAGGAACGTCCGGTACGCCGGCTTGAAATTCGGCGCCGCGGTCCCGGTCGAGGGATCGTTCGTGCCGAGGTTGATCACGATGTAGTCGGGGACATAACGCGAGGTGTCCCAGTCCGGAACGTTCGTCTCGTTCGGGACGTACTCCGACAGTTTCGTGTAGCGGCTCACCATCCCGGTCTTGTCCGGCGACCCCGATCCGGCCGCCGTGGCGATCCCGCCGAAAGCGACCGTGTTGTGCGAGAGCCCCAGCAGTTCGGGCGTCTTGTAGCTGAACGAACTGCCCAGCGAGTTGACCAGCCCCGGCCCGATGTACCCCACCGAGATCGAGTCCCCGATGAACTCCATCGTCGGCCGGCGCACCGGAGGCTTCAGGCACTCCACATCGAAGGACACCACCCGCGGGAAGGACTGCTGGTACTCCGAGTACACCTGAATCGAGTGCCGCCCGTCGCTGAGCCCGGACGCCATCACCACCGTCCCGTTCGCGGTGATGTTCCGCTGCACCGGTCCCCCGTCCACGCGGTACAGCAGCCGGCACGTGCCGCCCAGCGTCACCGAAACCGACGACCCGATGAAATCGAACTCGAGCCCACTCTGGTAATACCCGACGACAGACCCGTCCGCCTGCGGCTGCCATCGTCCCAGATACCGGATATTCCCGTTCCCCGGCGAAACCGCGGCGGCTCTCGCCAGCTGCGTTCCCCCGAGAACGATGCCGCCCGCAACAGCTTTGAGAAGTACTCTCCGACCGATTACAGACATTCGACCGCCTCCTTGTGGAGCGACGGTAACCACTCCCCCTGCGCCAGTCCTTGGACTGCGTTGCCCGATCCTCGGACGATCGTGTCAACGGCTGGTAGCCGGTCGGCGTCCTACTATGTGTGAGACCTGGGGAGGGATGTCGCGTGCGGGCTGCACGGAAACTGGTGGTCGGCATGCTTGCGCTGGCCGTGCTGAGCGGTTGCCAGAGTACGTCGGGTGGGGCGAACAAGGCGTCCAACGACGGCGGGCCGACGGTGGCGCCGACGAGCCGGGCGACCACGGCCGGCGACGACGCGTGGCAGATCCCGCAGCATCGGGTGGCCGGGATGATGGAGCTGTCCGGGTACGCGGATCACGTGAGCGTCCCCACCGGGCAGCCGTTCCGGTTGTTCGTCACCTCGACCGCGGGCGCGTTCACCGTCCGCGCCTTCCGGATCGGCTGGTACGGCGGCGCCGGCGCGAAGCTGGTCTGGACCTCATCGCAGTTCCCGGGCAAGGCGCAGCCGCAACCGATCCTGACCAAGGAGCGGATGGTCACCGCGATCAACTGGTCGCCGACGACCACCGTCCAGACCAAGGGCTGGCCCGCCGGCAGCTACCTGCTGTTGCTCCGGGCATCCAACGGCAAGGAGACCTACGTCCCGATCGTGATCCGGTCGGACTCCGCCCGCGGCGCGGTGCTGATCGTCAACGGCGTCAACACCGACCAGGCCTACAACGGATGGGGCGGGTTCAACCTGTACGTCGGAGGCCGCAAGCACTCGCACGACCAGCGGTCGATGATGGTCACGTTCGACCGCCCGTACGCCTACAACCCGGCGCGCGGCGTACTCCACGACAACCTCCCGCTGGTCCAGCTGGCCGAGCGCAGCGGCGTACGACTCGCCTATGCGACCAGCGTGGACCTCCAGGCCGACCCCGGACTGCTCGCCGGCGCCCGCGCGATCGTCTTCGGCGGGCACGACGAGTACTGGTCGCTGCTCATGCGGCAGGCGGTCACCAAGGCCCGCGACGCCGGGACGAACCTCGCCTTCCTCGGCGCCAACTCGATCTACCGGCGGATGCGGTACGCCGCCGACCCGCACGGGCCGAACCGGATCATCGTCGACTACAAGGACGCCGGTCTCGACCCGGTCCACAACGCCCCCGACACCACCGTGAACTGGCGGCAGTACCCGTTCCCGGACCCGGAGAACAGCCTGGTCGGGATGCTGTACGAATGCTTCCCGGCCAGCGGCGCGTTCACGGTCCGCGAGCCGGGCTTCTTCCTGTTCGCGGGCACCGGCGCGAAGGCGGGATCGGCGTACCCTGGTCTGGTGGGCAACGAGGCCGACCGCGCCTACCCGATCAAGGGAACGCCTGCCAACCTGCAGGTGGTGGCGCACTCCCCCACGACCTGCGCCAAGCGGCACACGTTCTCGGACGCGACCTACTACACGGTGAAGTCCGGCGCCGGGGTGTTCGCCACCGGGACCATCGAGTGGGTCCGGGCGCTGCAGGGACCGGACCCGAAGTACGGCGTCGGCCCCGCGTCCGTGGCCTTCGCCCAGAAGGTCACGCTGAACCTGTTCACCGCGCTCGCCGCCGGGCCGATGGGCCGCACGCATCCCGCGGTCGGCAACCTGGCCGGCGTCCATAACCTGGCCAGCACCTCGACCGGTACCGGCGGACCGGTCGGGAAGGGCGGTCCGGGCGGAACGTGATCCGGGAGGACCAGGTTGACAGACGATCCGTCATCGCAGGCACCGAGCACCAGCAACCGCGAGCTGTGGATCCTGGCCGGGCTCGCCTGTGCGGCGCTCTGTGTGTTGCTGCCGTTCCTGTGGGACCACACCGGAGCTGACCTCAAGATCTACCGGCTCGGCGGCGACACGATCCTGAGCGCTCCGTCGGCGCTCTACTCGGCCCGCCTCCCGACGATGTCGTTGCTGTTCACCTATCCGCCGTTCGCCGGCCTGGTCTTCGTACCGTTCGCGTTGCTGCCCTGGCCGTTCCCGTACGCGCTCTCGATCGCCTGCTCCGTCGCGGCGCTCTGGGTGATCGTCCGGAGCGCGGTTCAGCCGGCGCGGCTCCGGACGGCGGCCATGGTGGCGGCAGTCGCCGTGTGTGTACTGACGGACCCGGTGCGCGAGACGTTGTCGTACGGCCAGATCAACCTCTTCCTCTGCGCGCTGGTTGTGTACGACGTACTCGACCGGAAGCACCCTGGTCGCGGCAGCTGGGTCGGCGTCGCCGCGGGCATCAAGCTGACCCCGCTGGTCTTCGTCGCGTTGCTCCTGGTCACCAGGCAATGGCGCGCTCTCCGGTACGCGTGTGCGACGTTCGCCGGCACGCTGCTGCTCGGCTTCGCGATCGCGCCGAGCGCGTCCTGGCAGTACTGGACGCGGCTGGTGTTCGACTCCGGCCGGATCGGCCCAGTGGCGTTCGCCGGGAACCAGTCCTGGAACGGTCTGTTCGTCCGGCTCGGTGCGCCCTCCAGCGGAGCGGCGTGGGCCGTCGCGGTGCTGGTGACGGTCCTCGGCGGTCTGTGGCTGAGCCGGCGGCTCTACGACCAAGGCCAGGAGCTGGCGAGCCTGTCGGTGTGCGCGATGGTCGGGCTGCTCTGCGCTCCGATCTCGTGGAACCACCACTGGGTGTGGATCATCCCGATGGGCATTGCCCTCACCCAACTCGTGTCCCCGGAGCGGCCGCTCCGCAGGGCACTCGTCGCGGCGGTCTGGTTCGGCTTCTTCATCGTCGCGCCGTACCGGTGGGTGCCTCGGACCAACGACCGGGAATTCGCGTGGACCGTTGGCCAGCAGTTCGTCGGCAACGCGTACGTAATCGCTGCGCTGGCGGCAATCGTCGTACTGGCCGTCTCGACCCGCCGACGACCCGCCGCGTCGGTCAGCACGAGAGCGTCGCGAAGTGGTAGCCCCGCGCGGACAGGGCCGTGAGGATCTGACCCAGCGCCGCCACCGTCTCGGAGCGGTTGCCACCGCCGTCGTGCATCAGGATGATCGCGCCCGGGCGAGCGCCGGCCAGTGCGCGCTTCACGATCACCGGCACACCTGGGCGTGACCAGTCGCGGGTGTCGACGTCCCAGAGCACCTGCTGCATGCCGTCGCGCTTGATCTCGGCACGGACCTTCGGGTTCGTCGCGCCGTACGGCGGGCGGAAACACCGGGAATGGACACCGTCGGCGACCTGGTGGTGCAGCTGGGCCGGCGAGAGCTTGGTCAGCTTCGGGTGCGAGACCGAGTGGTTCCCGATCGCGTGGCCGGCCGCACGTACCTCGTCGACCAGCTCCTGGTGCGGGTTGGCGTGCTGCGCGAGCATGAAGAACGTCGCGTGCACCGCGTGCTTCGCCAGCACCGCCAGCACCTTCGGCGTCCAGAGCGGGTCCGGACCGTCGTCGAAGGTCAGGTACACGACCCTGCCGTGCGCTTGTTCGACCGGGGCCGTCGCGCCCGCACCGCCCTCCTTCACGGAGACGCTCGGCGTTGGATGGGTCACCTTCGCGGGCGGGGTGTCGGAGCACGACGTACCGCAGAGGACGGCCGCGACCGCGAGTCCGATCGACAGTCCGCGTCCGCTCCGCACAGCGCCTCCTCTGCGACCCGTCCTCCTATCCGAGGACGCGACGGCCGCACAGAAGGTTGACGCTCAGCCGTGCGGGTTCGCCGGGTGCGTGAGCTGGGTCACCAGCCAGGGAAAGGCCGTCGCGAATGCGGGAGCCGCGAACTGCCAGGTGTGCGCACCGGGTGTGATCACGACCAGGGAGTGGATCCCGACCTTCGCCCCGGCCCTCGACAGCTCCTGTGCCTCGTTCTGGTGACGCACCTCGTCGGCGCTGGTCAGGAACTGCCCGGTCACGCCGGTGTACGGGCCGTGGGCACGCATCACCAGTATCGCCTCGTTGGCGTGCTGAGCCGCGACGTTCCCGCCGTACAGGTCGTGCAGCGTCTGCGCCGGTGTGCCTGTGTAGGGCACGAGGTCGCCGGAGATGTCGACGAAGTGCTTGAAGACCTCCGGGTACTGGACGGTCAGGTCGAGCGCGCAGGTACCGCCCATCGAGAATCCGGCGATCGCCCACTGCCGTGGGTCCCGCGACGCGCCGAACGTCTTCTCCACGTACGCCGGGATGTCCCGGGCCAGGTGGTCCGCGGCGTTGCCACGTGGTCCGTTCACGCACTCGGTGTCGTTGCTGAAGGTCCCGGTCGGATCGGCGAACACCAGGATCGGCGCATAGCCGCCGTGGTCATGCGCATAGCCGTCGGCCAGCTGTACGGCGTTGCCGAGCCGCACCCAGTCCCCCGGTCCACCACGCTGGCCACCGATCAGCTCGACGACCGGCAACACCGGCCGGCGGTGGCCGACGAACCAGCGCGGCGGCAGGTACACGAGCTCATGCCGGTGGACGAAATGGCTGTACGTCGCCGGGATCGTCACCTCGACCAGCTTTCCCGCCGCCGGAACGCTCGCCGCGCCGGCTGCTTTGACGGCACCCTTGAGCGAGGTCTGTCCCGGCAGCGGCGCGTGCGTCCAGTCGTCGATCACGGCACCGATCGTCGGGTAGTACCCGACGAACTGGTTGATCCCGTTCGCACAGGCGAACGCCGCGAGCGCCGCGGCGAGCACCGCCATACCGCGCCGCCACCACCGCGCGGTACGCCACCCGACCACCAGGACGAGCAACGCCCCCGCCGCCGCCCCGAGCCAGAACCAGACCGCGAACGGCACCGGATCCACCTGCCGCACCGCCTGCGCCCCTGGATACGCAGCCAGCAGCGCCAACCCCACCGTGACGACGACCAGCACAGGTAGGACCCGCAACCGCCACCGGCGGTCCCGCCACCCAACTGCAACCAGCAGCACCACGGCAGCGACGACCTGCACCGTCACTGGAAACCAGCCCCTGAGCAGCGACACCTCCACACATCGACGGTAGCCGAGTCACGTCCGGGGCTCGAGGACCACGACCGGGATCAGGCGGTCGGTTCGCCGTTGGTAGCGCTCGTAGCCGGTGTGGATCCTGATGATGTCGGCCCACAAAGCCGCTCGCTCGCCGTCTGTTGCGGTCCGCGCGACCAGGGACCGGCTGCGCCCGCGCAGCAGCACCTCGACGTCCGGGTTCGCCCGAAGGTTCCGGTACCAGGCGGGATGCCGGTCGTCGCCGCCGAACGACGCGACCAGCACGATGCGCTCGTCGTCGGCGATCGGCGCGGTGAGCATCGTCGCGCGCCGCCGACCGGTCTTCCGGCCGACTGTCACGAGTCCGACCACAGGCATCCCCATCGCCCGCCCGAACACCCGCCCCTTCGACCGGAAGAACACCGCCCTGTGCAGCGTGGTGAAGAACTTGTACAGCACGTCCTTGCTACGCACCTCGGCCCACCTCCATCGCAACTCGGAGTTGCGATCCCCACCCTGACACATTCCGGACCACGATCGCAACTACCAGTTGCGATAGGCTGCCGGCGATGGAGCGGAGGTGGCGCCGTGACGGCAGGTGACGTCCCCCGGCCACCCGGCCGGGGGCCCAAGGTGCGGGCGGCGGTGCTCGCCGCGACACTGGCCGAACTCGCTAGCGGCGGCTACGCGACGCTGACCATCGACAACGTCGCCCGGCGTGCCGGCGTGCACAAGACCACGATCTACCGCCGCTGGCCGAACCGCGAGCGCCTGGTCGCGGACGTTCTCGGCGAGCACATCACCACCGACTTCACGATCCCCGACACCGGGTGCCTGGCCGACGACCTGCTCGCCCTCGCCCGGTCTTTCGTCGCCTGGGTGACCAGCCCGCCCGGCCGGATGATCTTCACCGCGATCTACCGCGACGCTGCCCGGTTCGCCGAGATCGACGAGGTACGCCGTGACCTGTTCGAGTACGGGCCACGGCGCGCGAAGCAGGTCGTGGAGCGGGCAGTCCAACGCGGCGAACTTCCCGCCGGCACCGACCCGGTGGCAGTGATCCGAACCCTGATCGCCCCGATCCACTTCCAACTGACCGTCGTGTCCGAGGCTGTCGACGACCACACCGCGCAACAGGCCGCCGACGTCGCCCTGGCAGCCGCCCGGGCCGGAGTCTTCCACCGGCCACACCATCGATGAAACCATGAGCGGCATGTTCGGCATCCGAGGCAGGACAGGTCATCTGGCGTGGTACCGGACCGCTGAGGCCCCCGCCGATGTCGCGTTCCTGCACGGCTTCTCCGACTCGGCGCAGTGCTGGGAACCGCTGCTCCGGGCGATACCGGGGATCCGTGCGCTCGCGATCGATGCGCGCGGGCACGGGGAGTCCGGGCTCCCGGAGGAGGCGATCCGGTACACCGCACACCGCGACGACGCGGCCCTCGTACTGGCGGACCAGCCGGCTGCCGGCGGAGCCGTCGTGGTCGGGCACTCGATGGGCGCGATGGCGACCGCGTACCTGGCCGCGTCGCGGCCTGACCTGGTCCGTGCGGTTGTCCTGGAGGACCCGCCGACGGGGGCTCCCGGCAACCAACAGGACCAGCCGAGGTCCGAGCCGAGCTGGCTCGCCGGCCTCCGGGCCCTCGACCTGCCTGCCCGGATCGCCCGCGGTCGCGCCAACGACCCCGACTGGCCCGACGACGAGCTCGAGCCCTGGGCCGTGTCGAAGGCACAACTCGACCCGCACCTGTTCGACCTCCCGTTCCAGGAGGCGATGCCACTGACCGACCTGCTGGCCGAGATCACCTGCCCGGTACTACTGATCCACGGCGACACCGAACGCGGCGGACTCATCTCCACCGAGTACGCCGAACTCTGCGCGACGGCTGCCGCCGGCGACTTCCGGACAGCCCACATCCGCAACGCCGGCCACTCGGTACGCCGCGACAACCGCCCGCGGTACCTCGCCGAACTCACCACCTTCCTCGACCACAACCGCTGACCACTCGACTGTCGTCCAACTGTTCGCTCCCGAAAGGAGTTCATGGTGCGCAACCTCCGCCCCGTAGTCGCACTCGCCTCGATCGTCGGTCTGTGTACGCCGCTGACCGCCGCAGCACCCGCCGTCGCGACCACAGGTGTGCCGCGGCCGGATCACGTCGTGATCGTGATGTTCGAGAACACCTCTGCCGGATCGATCATCGGCAACCCCGACGCGCCGTACTTCAACCAGCTCGCGTCGACCGGCGCCAACTTCACCAGCTCGTACGCGGTCGAGCACCCGAGCCAGCCCAACTACCTGGACCTGTTCTCGGGCTCGAACCAGGGCATCACCGACGACTCCTGCCCCCACAGCTTCTCGACCGACAACGAAGGCGCCCAGCTGATCGCCAAGGGCCTGACGTTCGCGGGCTACTCGGAGGACCTGCCGTCCGTCGGGTCGACGGCGTGCACGTCCGGGCGCTATGCGCGCAAGCACGCGCCGTGGGTCAACTTCACCAACGTGCCGGCCGCGAACAGCAAGCCCTTCACCGCGTTCCCCACCGACTACAGCCAACTGCCGACGGTGTCGTGGGTCATCCCGAACCTGTGCAACGACATGCACGACTGCTCGATCGCGACCGGTGACAGCTGGCTGAAGAGCCACCTGGACGGCTACGTCCAGTGGGCCAAAGCGCACAACAGCCTGCTGATCACCACGTTCGACGAGGACGACCACTCCAGCGGCAACCGGATCGCGACCATCTTCAACGGGCAACCGGTCAAGCCGGGCAGCTACGCCGAACGGATCGACCACTTCCGCGTACTGCGTACCGTCGAGGACATGTACGATCTGCCGCACGCCGGCGCCGCGGCCAACGCCGTACCGGTCACCGACAGCTGGAACTGACCGTAAGGACCCTCGATGAAGACCGTGCCGCTCGGCACCACCGGCCTCGCCGTTCCGAACGTGACCCTCGGCGTGATGCGGATCGGCGACAAGACCGACGACGAGATCCGCAAGCTCGTCGGCACCGCGCGGGACGCCGGGATCGACTTCTTCGACCACGCAGCCGTGTACGGCGGTGCGCTGCACGGCTGCGAGGAGCGGTTCGCGGAGGCGCTCCGGCTGACGGCGTCCGAGCGCGCGGAGGTCACGCTGCAGACGAAGGCGGGCATCGTGCCGGGCGCCGGGTACGACTCGTCGTACGACGAGATCGTGGGGTCCGTCGAGGATTCGTTGCGGGCGCTGCGGACCGACTACCTCGACGTACTGCTCATCCATCGCCCGGACGCGCTCGTCGAGCCCGATGAGGTCGCGCGCGCCTTCGACGACCTCGAGACGGTCGGCAAGGTCCGCGCGTTCGGCGTGTCGAACCACACGCCGCTGCAGATCGAGCTGCTGAAGACCGCCGTACGGCAGCCGCTCGTAGTCAACCAGCTGCAGCTGTCGCTGACGCACGCGCCGATCGTCGCGCAGGGCGTCGCCGCGAACATGGCCGGCCTCGACCAGTCCGTCGTGGTCGACGGCGGCGGCGTCCTCGACTACTGCCGGATCCACCGGATCACGGTCCAGGCGTGGTCCCCGTTCCAGGCCGGGTTCTTCACCGGCCCGTTCCTCGGCTCCCCGGACTACCCCGAGCTGAACGCGGTGATCGACCGCCTCGCGACGCAGTACGACGTACCGGCCATCGCGATCGCGACCGCCTGGATCACGCGGCACCCCGCCCGGATGCAGGTCGTCCTCGGCACCACCACCCCCGACCGGGTCGCCGGCGCCGCGCAAGGCTCCGACGTACCACTCACCCGCTCCGAGTGGTACGAGCTCTTCACGGCAGCGGGCCACCAGGTGCCCTGACCCGCTACGGGTGCGGACGTCCGAGGTAGGCGAGGGCGGCGACAACCAACGCCTGCGTGCCGGTATCGAGGGTGGGCTGGATGACCGGAGCGAAGTCGGGCGCGTGGTTGACCGGAATGTCCTGCGCGACGCGGCCCGCCGCTTCGGCCCGGTGGTAGGTATCGGGGTCGATCCCGCCGATTCCCCAGTACGTGTAAGGAATCGACAGCGCGGTCGGGATGTCGCTGAAGTCCTCGCTGGCCGTCTGCAGCGGCAGGTCCGTGGACCGATCGCCGAAGAACGCGTCGAAGGCCGCTCGCACCCGCGTGGTCGTCGCCGTGTCGTTGCTCGTGGGCGGGAACCGGTCGAACAACGAGAACTCGGGTTCTCTCGGCGAGCCCGACGCCTGGCACTCGGCCTGCACGATGCGCGTGATCGCAGCCAGGATCGCCGCCCGGGTCGACTCCTGATAGCTGCGGACATTGAGCTCCAGTACGGCGTGGTCGCCGATCACGTTGCTCTTCGTCCCCGCGTGGATGCTGCCGACCGTGACGACCGCCGGATCGGCCGGCGCGACCTCCCGCGCGACGACGGTCTGCAACCGGACGACGATCATCGCCGCGAGGACGACCGGGTCGACCGATGCTTGCGGCATCGAGCCGTGCGACCCGCGCCCGTGGACGGTGACGCGCATGCTGTCCGCGGCCGACAGCACGGGACCCGGCCGGGTCCCGACCGTCCCGGACGGAGCCGGCAGAACGTGCTGCGCCAGCGCGACGTCGACCTTCCCGACGATCGCCTTCAGGTCGTCGTCGACCATCCTCCGGGCCCCGTCGCCGAGCTCTTCGGCCGGCTGGAACAGCGCGATGATCGTGCCTTGCCAGCTGTCGCGATCACCGGCCAGCAGTGCGGCCGCGCCCAGCAAGCAGGCGACATGAACGTCATGACCGCAGGCGTGCGCCACCGGCACCTGCTGACCGTCCTCGCCGGTGACCACGACCGAACTGGCATAGTCGAGCCCTGTCTGTTCCTGGACCGGAAGCGCGTCCATGTCCGCCCTCAGCAGCACCGCCGGTCCGGTCCCATGACGCAGCAGTCCGATGACGCCGGTCCCGCCGACGTGCTCGTGCACGTCGTACCCGAAGCTGCGCAACCGCTCGGCAACCTCCGCGGCCGTCCGCTGCTCGCGGTGCGACAGCTCCGGATACTGGTGCAGTCGCCGGTAGAACTTCTCCTGCCAGTCGCGGGTCTGATCAAGCCCGGCAAGCACTGAGTCGACGGGTGATTCAGTGGTCATGAGCTGTCTCCCTCACGTTCGTGGACGTCTGTGTATCCGTGTCGGCGACCAGCCGTCCGCGTCCGGGAGGATCCAGCCCCGCCAGCGTGCGAGCAGACACAACCCTGCACCGACGACCAGCGCCGCCAGTGAGCCCGCGGCCGGATAACCCCGCTCCTGGAGGACGACGAGCACGCCGCTGGCCGCCGCCGCGCAGGTGGCGTACAGAGTGTTGCCGCCGAGGACAGCCGGTATCTGCCGCAGCACGATGTCACGTACCACGCCACCGCCGACCGCCGTGATCGTCCCGAGCAGCACCGCAGGCAGCCAGCCCAGACCGGCATCAAGGGTCTTCTGTGCCCCTGCGGCTGCCCAACACCCCAGGGCGAGAGCGTCGAGCACCGGCCAGACCCGGTTCCACCAGGGGCCTTCGACGCGCACGACGAACGTCAGCGCCGCGCCGGCAAAGGCCGTCAGCAGGTACGCGTAGTCGGTCAACGCGACCGGGGTCCCCCGCTGCAGCAACGTGTCCCGGATGATCCCGCCACCGAGGCCGGACAGCACCGCCAGCACCGCGAAACCGACCGGGTCCAGCCTCGCCCGGCGCGCGATCACCCCACCGAGAACGGCGTTGGCGAACACGCCGGTCAGATCCAGCCCGCGGAACAGGTCCGTCACCGGAACACCATTCACTGCGCTGCACCCCCAGCCGGGCACCACCCCGTCGGCCACTGCACTAGGGACGATACGCCGCCGCGGCGAGAACTCTGCTGGTCAGCCCTTCAGGCCGCTGTTGGCGACTCCCTCGATCACGTAGCGCTGGACGACGACGTACAGGATGAGCACCGGGATCGCGGCCAGGGTCGCGCCTGCCATGACCACCGGGTAGTCGGTGGTGTACGCGCCCTGCAGGGTCGCGAGGCCTGGGGCGAGCGTCATCTTATCCGGGCTGAACAGCACGAAGACCGGCCAGACGAAGTCGTTCCAGGCACCGAGGAAACTCAGTACGGCGAGCGTCACCAGCGCCGGTTTCGACAGTGGCAGCACGATCCGGGTGAAGATCGTCCACGAGTTCGCCCCGTCGATCAGCGCGCTCTCCTCCAGCTCCCGGGGTATGGCCAGGAAGAACTGCCGGAGGAAGAACACCCCGAACGCGTTGGCCGCTCCGGGCACCACCAGCGCCCAGATGCTGTCCAGCCAGCCGAGTGTGCTCATCGTCAGGTAGTTCGGCATGAAGAAGATGAAGCCCGGCACGAACAGTGTCGCGATCAGGACGCCGAACAGCAGGTTCCGCCCGACGAACTGCATCCGGGACAGCGCGTACGCCGCCATCGAGGCGACCGCGACCACCAGCAGCATGTGCAGGACCGAGACCATCAGCGAGTTCGCCAGCCACAGGTACACCGGGTTCGCCGCGTCGGCGAAGATCAGGTGGTACGCGCGCAGCGTCCACTGACCCGGCAGGATGTGGATCGGGATCGACCTGGCGTCGGTCTCGGTCTTGAACGTGGTCAGCAGCATCCACAGCAGTGGCAGGACGAAGATCAGCGAGATCAGCGTCATCGCCACGTACGTCAGCGGTCCGACCCGGGTCCGCGAGTAGGCCCGCCGCCGGCGCCCCGTACCGCCGCCGGGCTCGGTCGCGGTCCGGTCGGCCGTATCCAGAAGAGTCGTCACTTGCGCTCCCTCATCAGCAGGAAGTTGGCGATCGACACCAGCGCCAGCGCGAGCGCCAGTACGTAGCTCATCGCGGCCGCCGTACCCATCCGGAAGCCCCGCAGGCCCTCGTTGGTCATCGCCATGATCGCCGTCGTCGTACTGTCTCCCGGGCCGCCGTGGGTCAGCAGGTACGGCTGGCCGAACAGGTTGGCGCTGGCCAGGATCGTCGTGGTCAGGACGAACACGAACACGTTCCGCAGACCCGGCACGGTGACGTGCCGGAACTGTCCCCAGCGCCCGGCGCCGTCCAGCTCCGCGGCCTCGTACAGCTCCGGGGGCAGGGACTGCAGCCCGGCCAGGAAGATCACCGCGTTGAAGCCGATCGTCCACCAGATCGTGGTGATCAGGATCGTGATCCAGGCCTGCGGCTGGGTCGACAGCCAGGCGACCTTCGGCAGCCCGATCCCGGAGAGCAGCCCGTTGACCAGGCCGACCTCCGGGTCGAACAGGTACCCGAACAGCACGCCGACCACCGCGACCCCGAGCACGAACGGCGTGAAGATCACCGCCCGGAAGAAGGTCCGGCCGGGGAACTTCTTGTTCAGCAGCAGCGACAGCCCCAGCGGGATCGTGACCAGGAACGGCACGCTGATCAGCACGAACAGGAACGTGTTCTGCATCCCGTTCCAGAACGGCTGGAAGATCACCGATCCGGAGTCGAAGAGGTCGCGGTAGTTCTGCAACCCCACCCACGGCTTGCCGGGCAGCATGAAGTCCCAGTTGTGCAGGCTCATCCAGACACCGCGGATGGCCGGCCAGATCAGGAACGTCAGCATCAGCACGACGAACGGGGCAACGAACAGGTACGGCGTCCACGGGCGGTAGTGCCGCAGTGCGGTCCGGCTCATGGCCCCGGTTACCCGTACTTCTTCTTGTTCGAGGTGAGGATCTGATCACCCTTCTGCGCGGCATCACGCAGTGCCTGGTCGACCGGCTTCTTGCCGGTCATCGCCAGGCTGACGGCCTTCGTCCACTCCGGGTCGGTGTCGGACAGACCCGCCACGTTCGGCGGGAAGTGCGCCCAGTCGATCATCTTCTCGAACTGCTTGACCTCGGTGTACTTCGCGAAGTCCGGCGACTCGCGGACCGACTTGCGGGCCGGCACCATGCCCGCCTCGGCCCAGCCGACCGAGTGCTGGCTCATCCAGTTGACGAAGAACCGCGACGCGTCGGCCTTGTTCTTGTCGTTCGCCACCTGCCGCGGCAGCGTGAAGCAGTGCGAGCCGGCCCAGGTCTGCTGGTCGGAACCGAGCACCGGGATCGGCGCGCAGCCCCAGTCCAGGCCCTTCGCCGTCTTGCACGGCGTCACCATCCACGGGCCGACGATCATGAACGCGGCCTTGTTGTTGCTGAACGACACCCAGTCGCCGTCGCCGGCGGCGTTCTGCGGTGAGTACCCCTGGTCGATCAGGCTCTTGAAGAACGTGATCGAGTCGATCGCGGGCTGGTCCCCGAAGCCGGTCTTGGTGCCGTCGTCGCTGACCATGTAGCCGCCGTTCTGGAAGATCATCGACTGGGCGATCAGCCCGCCGACGCTCAGCGCGCTCACCCAGTAGCCCTTGACGCCCTTGGACTTGCACTTGTCCAGGACCGCCATGAACTCGTCCTTGGTGGTCGGCGGCTTGGCCGGATCGGCGCCGACCTGGGACAGCACCTTCTTGTTGTAGTAGAGCCCCGCCGGGTGGATGTCGAGCGGGATCGCGTACTGCGAGTCCTTGTAGTGCGCCGACTTCCAGACCGCGTCCGCGTAGTCGGCGGCCGTCAGGTTGAGCCCCTTCACCACGTCGTCGATCGGCTGGATGACCCGCCGGGCGGCGTTCGTCGCGATGTCCGCGGTGTGCATCAGGCAGATGTCGGGCGCCTTGCCGCTCTGTACCGCGGCCGGCAGCTTCTGGAACAGGTCGGCCCAGGCGATCGAGGTGGTGGTGACCTTGATCTTCGGGTTCGCGGCCATGAAGTTCGCGACCAGCTTCTTCATCACCGGGCCGTCGCCGCCGGTCAGTCCGTTCCAGTACTGCAGCTCGACGTTCGGGCCGTCGTACCCGTCCGCGCCGCCCTTGCCGGTCGCGGGCGCCGCTCCGGCCTGGCCGGGGCCGTGGCTACCGCCACAGGCAGCGAGTGACAGGCCGGCCGCGGCCGCTCCGGCGGCACCTAGCAGTGTCCGGCGGCCGAGCCGCCCAGGATCTGGTGTGTTCATCGTCAGGTCCTTTCTGGGGATCAACGGCTCGTGAGCCGCAAGCAGTGCCACGACGCCGGGGGCAGCGTGACGTCAAGGTTGCCGCCGGCAACTTCGGAGACGCCCGGGTGCGGGACCACCCGGTCCGGCGCGTCCTGGGAGTTGACGGCGTTGTGGTCGTCCTCGGCGATGGTCAGGTGCTCGACCAGCCGTACGTCGCCGAACGCACCGAGCCGGACCGTCCAGTCGGCGGACTCGGTCAGCGACCGGTTGACCGCGAAGACCGCGAGCTCGCCGGACTCGGCGTCGTACGTCGCGACCGCCCAGACCTGTTCGACCTGGCCGTACGCCGGTGTATCGATCCAGCCGTGGTCACCGGCGAGCCGGAGTACCGTGCCGCGGGCGTGCTTCGCGGTCAGCGCGAACGGATGGAAGATCGTCTGCCGCCACGCGTCCCCGCCCTCGACCGTGAGGATCGGGGCGATCGCGTTCACGAGTTGCGCCTGGCACGCGACACCGACCCGATCGGTGTTGCGCAGCAGCGTGATCAGCAGCGATCCGACCACCACCGCGTCGAGGGCGTTGTAGACGTCCTGGATCAGCTCGGGGGCCTCGGACGCCTCGGTCCGCGGTGCCTCCTGCTCGCCGTGCCGGGCCGCGAACCAGACGTTCCACTCGTCGAACGACACCTGGATGCGCTTCTCCGAGTGCCGGGTCGCCGCGACGTGGTCGGCGGTCGCGACCACGTCCCGGATGAAGCGGTCCATGTGCGTCGAGGCGGCCAGGAAAGAGACCTCGTCGCCGTTGACGGGCTCGTAGTACGCGTGCGCGGAGATCAGTTCGACGTCGTCGAAGCAGTGTTCGAGGACGACGCGTTCCCACTCGCCGAACGTCGGCATCGTGGTGTTCGAGGAGCCGCACGCGACCAGCTGGAGCTCCGGGTCGAACGTCTTGTACGCCCGCGCGACCTCCTGCGCGAGCCGTGCGTACTCCAGCGGCGTCTTGTGGCCGATCTGCCACGGGCCGTCCATCTCGTTGCCGAGGCACCAGAGCCGGACGTCCCAGGGTTTGGCGTAGCCGTTGCCGACCCGCTGATCGGCGTACCGGGTGCCGGCCGCGCCGTTCACGTACTCCAGATAGTCGACCGCCTCGGCCAGGCCGCGGTTGCCGAGGTTCACGGCGAGCATCGGCTGGATGCCGATACGGTTGCACCAGGCAAGGAAATCGTCGGTGCCGACCTGGTTGGTCTCGATCGACCGCCAGGCCAGGTCGAGCACCCGGGGCCGCCGGTCGCGCGGCCCGACGCCGTCCTCCCAGCGGTAGTTGGAGACGAAGTTGCCGCCGGGATACCGGACGACGGTGGCACCGAGCTCACGCACCAGCGCCGCGACGTCGCCGCGGAAGCCGTCGGCATCGGCGGTCGGGTGCGCAGGTTCGTAGATTCCGGTGTAGACATACCGGCCGAGATGCTCGACGAAGGTTCCGAACAGTAGGGGATTGACGAGGCCGACGGTGAACGCCGGGTCGATCGTGGACGTGAGCATGGGCAGTCCTCACAACGAAGTTCCAACGATGTAACGCCCGCGGTGCAGGAAGTTTGCAACGGGTGCAAACAGCCTGTCAACGGCTCGGCGCCCAGAAATCTTCATCGTTAGAATCCCTGTATGGCCGTCACATTGCGCGATGTCGCCGTGCAAGCCGGCGTCTCGGTGCGGACCGTGTCGAACGTCGTCAACCAGAAACCGCACGTCCGGCCCGCGACCAAGGCCCGGGTCCTGGAAGCGATCTCCGCGCTCGGCTACCGGCCGAACCTGTCCGCCCGCCAGCTCAAGTACGGCCGCGGCGGTTTCCTGGCCCTCGTCGTCCCCGAGCTCGAGGCGCCGTACTTCGCCGAACTCGCCGCGCTCTTCACCCAGGTGTGCGTCGAGCGTGGCTACCTCGGTCTGCTGGAGAGCACCGGCGGGACCCGGCACAACGAGCAGCTGGTACTGCGTGGCGCCCAGACCCACATGATCGACGGCATCCTGTTCTCACCGCTGAGCCTGTCCGGGCCGGCGCTCGCGGAACGCTCCCCCAGCCAGCCGATGGTGCTGCTCGGCGAACGCGAACCACCGCCCGGCTGGTCGCACGTCGCCGTGGACTCGGTGGCGTCATCGAGGGCCGTCACCGAGCACCTGATCGCCACCGGCCGCCGGCGGATCGCGGTCATCGGGCACTTCGAACACGACCGCTCGATCGGCACCGGCCTGCTGCGCTTCCGCGGCGTCACGCAGGCCCTCGACGCCGCGGGCCTTCCGTTCGACCGGCAGCTGCTGCTGGGGGTCCGCAAGTACGACCAGGAATGCGGACGCCGCGCGATGCTGGAGCTGCTACGACGCGACGTACGTCCGGATGCCGTCGTCTGCTTCAACGACCTGATGGCCTTCGGCGCGATCCGGGCGTGCTACGAGGCCGGCGTAGCCGTCCCGGACGACATCGCGATCACCGGCTTCGACGGCATCCGCCAGGCCGCCTTCAGTACGCCGTCCCTCACCACGATCACGCCCGACGTGGACACACTGGTCCGCAGCGCAGTCGACCTCCTGATCAACGGCAACGGCAACGTCCAGGTAGAAGTCCCGTGGTCGTTGACCATCCGCGAGAGCACCACCGGACGGTCATCGGACGGCCCGGTTGGCGCGCTGCCGGTCCGCGAGCGGGATCGCTTCGAGCGCGCGGAGCTCAACGGTGCCGAAGGTGTCGAGGAACCGTGACAGCGGCTCCACCTCGGCGACCGTGCACCAAGGCAACCACACGTTCGACCCGCTGACCACCAGATCGCTCAGCCCGACCGCCTCCTCGACCAGCCCCGGTACGGCGTACCCCTGCGGCTGGTCGGGGAGCTCCGTGGTCCGTACGCCGGCGGTGAGGATCGTGGTGGCGACGTCGCGGTAGTGGGTGTCGCCCGTGAACAGGAACAGCCGGTAGAAATTCCAGCTCTGGTAGCAGATCCAGTTGTCGATACCGGAGTGGCCGGAGGCGATGAACGACAGCCCGAACGCGCCGTCCCGGGCGTACGCGCGGCGTGGCGTGTCGATGCGCCAGCGCCACGCGACCAGCCAGGTCTCGGTGAAGTCGGCCGCGCGTTTCGCCAGGTCGAGCCAGCGGTCCTCGCCGGTCAGGTCGTGCAGCGCAAGCGCCGCGTTGAACGCCATCCCGCCGGCCTCCTTGTCCAGCACGTTCGGATTGTCGGCGGTGCCGCCGATGAACTGCCAGTCCTTGGTGTTCGCGACGTACCACTGGCCTGCCCTGACGGCGGCGTTCCGGTACTTGTCGTTGCCGGTCAGCGCGGCCGTGTGGCAGAGGAAGCGGATCGGGTGCGAGGTGTTGGTACGGGCGTCGCTCGCGACCGAGCCGTCGCGGTTGTAGGAGCGGGCGAACGAGCCGTCGGCGTACTGCTTGCCCACCAGGAAGTCGGCGAAGCCGGTGACCGCCTGCTCCCAGGTCGCGACGGGTTCGCCGCGGTCGCGCATCAGCCGGCAGGCGTCGACCATGCCGTCCATCCCGTCCGACGCGACGCGGACGAAGCCCTGGTACCAGTCCCGCCAGCTCGGCTGGTCTCCGTCGATCCACAGCCGGACCAGGCCGTTCGGCAACGGTGACTCGGTGGCCCAGAAGTCGAGGATCGCCTTGCCCTTGGCGAGTCGCGCCGGATCGCCGTCGAGCAGGCCGCTCCGTAGGAGCTGGAATCCGGCGGGTACCTGCTGGCCGACGAAGCCCATCATGTAGCTCACGGCATCGGCTTCACCGCTGTCCAGGCGGGACCTGAACGGCAGGCCGGGCTTGCCGTTGTACCGGGCGACCTGGGCGTCGAGGAGAGCGAGGCCGGAGTCGTGTACCTGCGTGTTCCGATCCTTCAGCGGCGTGACCTTGAACAGGTTCCAGTGGTCGCGCCAGGCGTCGCGCGCCGCGGTCGCGAAGGTGCCGGACGTGGAGGCCGTGATGCGGACCTGGTAGGTGTGGGTGAAGCCGGCGCGGGCGGGGTGGCTGCGGCGGGCCCATTGCCCACCGAGGTACGTGACATCGCCCTCGCTGCCGGGGTAGGCGAGAGCCAACGCGGACTTGCCCGAGGTCTGATGTACGCCGAGCGACGCGAACTGCACGTCCTCGTGGATCCACCAGGCGTTCGAGTCCTCCGGGTACAGCCCGTTGGTCGCGGTCCGCGGCGCCGCGTCGACATGCGCCAGCCTGAGCGTCCGTCCACTCCGCCGATTCCGCAGCGCGACGAACGGCAGACTCAGCCGCATCTCCCGCACGAGGATCCACTCGGCGGCGTCGTTACCCGCGATACCACCGCCAAGTCCCGTGGTGCCGCCCGCACGAACTGCCGGCAGCAACAAGTCCTGCTCCGCCAGCGGCCCGGTGTCGCCCGGAACGATCTCGACACTCGACGCGAACCCCATCTCCAGCAGGGGATTCGGCGCGACTGCGGTCACCTTTCGCGTCACCGAAACCGCACTGCCGACGACCCGCCACTCGTCCCGAAACGCATACCTCCCACCGGACGGCGTACGAATCTCGCCGATGCCGATCGCACTCACCCCGCTCCCACCGGGCGCGGCGGTGCCTGAGATCGCGAGCGAGGTGTAGCCGGCGGTTGATCGGGCGGGGGCGTCGCCGACCTTCACGTCGATGACGAGGGGGTCGCGGCACTCCCAGAGGAGCTGGCCGTCCGCGACGGCGCGGAGACCGGAGAGGGTGGGGTTGGCGGCGGGGATCTTCTCGAGGGTCAGTGCGCTGACCTGTCGTGGAGCCATGGGGGCGGCGGTTGCCTGGTGGGTTGAGTGCAGCGGGAGGGCTGCGGCGCCGGCGGCGGTGACGAAGGATCGTCGGGAAACGTGCATGTCCTGCTCCTCAGCAACACGGTTCTGGCGGGCGTCGTGCCCGGAAACCTTCGCACCACGTGTGCATCGATGCAAGACCTGGCGCAAGGTCGCACCCTGAGCCGTGGCCGATGCCGCCCGGCGTGTCTCAGCCGGCCGTGGACGCGCGGACGATCAGCCGGAACGGTGTCAGCGTGCGGGTGAACTCGTGCGGCACCCGATGACCGCCGATCCGGTCGACCAGCAGCCCGACCGCACGGTGCGCGAGCTCGTCGAGGTCCGGCGCGACGGTCGTCAGCGGCGGCTCGGAGAACGCGCTCATCACGATGTCGTCGATGCCCGCGATCGCCACGTCACCCGGTACGGCGAGCCCGCGCTCCCGGAGCGCCCGCAGCGCACCATGCGCCAGGCTGTCGTTGAACGCGAAGATCGCCTCCGGCGGCCGCGCCCGGCGCCGGAGCAGCTTCGCGATGTCGCGGTACGCCCCTTCCGCCGACCACGGCCCGCCGGAGTAGTCCAGGCTGAGCACCCGCCCGAGCCGCGCCGCCGTCATCGCCTGCCGATAGCCCTCGAGCCGCAGCCGAGCGGTCTCGGTGTCCTGGTTGCCGTACGCCAGGATCCGCCGATGCCCACAGTCGATCAGATGCTGTACGACGGTCCGCGCCGCCGCGACGTTGTCGATCCCGACGTGTGGCGCGTTCGCGAGCGGAGGAGACTCGCCGAGCAGGACCGCCGGCAGGTCCTCGACCTCCTCACCCGCCACGGCGTTCAGCAGCACCCCGTCGACCATCCGGGTCAGCGAACCCTGGAGAACCTCACGCTCGATCTCGGCGGCGTTCCCGGTCGTCTCGACCAGCACGCTCAGGTGATGCTCCCGAGCGGCCCGGATCACGCTCTCGGCCAGCGCGGCGAAGTACGGCTCGGCCAGACTCGGAACGACCAGTGCGATGAAGCCGGTACGTCCCGAGCGCAGCCCCCTGGCCAGATAGTCCATCTGATAGCCGAGCTCGTCGAGCGACGCCTGCACCCGAGCGCGCATCTCGTCGCTGACGTAGGCGTAGTTGTTGACCACGTTGGACACCGTGCGCGGCGAGACCCCCGCATGCGCGGCGACATCCTTCATCCGCACCCGACGTTGAACCACGACCAGATGATGCCACGATGCACACGAATCCGTCGGTCCGGGTGCAGGGATCAAGGCAAAACCTTCACGGTTCGTTGCGGCTCGGGAGGGTGCCGTATTCTCGCGCCGTGGCGTCGTATCCTCCGCTCCCCTGGCAGCTCCCTCCGGAAGCGGAGCGGCTCGTGGACCAGTTCCGTCGTACGGGGTCGTTCGAGTTGCAGACGTCACGCAAGGCGATCGCCGCGATCCTGGCGGGCACGGTGCCGTTCCTGGCGTTGTTCGGGTACTCGTTCACCAGCCCGAATCCGTCGATGCCGATCGCGATCGGCGGGGTGTTCGTGGGGCCGCTGATCGGCGTCGCGATCTGGGTCGCGCGGCTGCTGATCCCGCGGGTCCGGGTGGTCGTCGACCGTGACGGGCTGGTTGTCCGTGGCAAGCGAGTGCTGTGGTCCGAGATCTCCGAGTTCCGCGTCGGCGTCACACAGGGCCGCGGCCGGTACACGTACGTGATCGCCGCCCGCACCGCCCCCGACGGCACCCCGGCGCGTCCGGTCGACCTGCCGCTGCTGCTCAGCCCCGAGATGAGCAAGCTGAAGGCCGCGCTCGACGTCCTGCTGAAGGAACAGCACGACACCGCACGCGGCCTTCCGGGGCGGATCCAGCGGTGGCCGAACCAGGAGTGACCGGCTAGGCCCGGACGCCGATCAGCCGGTCGACGTACAGGTAGGGGACGTCCGGGTTGTCGACCGGCGCGATCCAGAACCAGTGCAACGTGTTCGGATCCGTGTCCTGCTTGTACGTACCGGGTACGGCGAGCTCGTGGTACCGGCCGTCGCGCATCGAGTCGACCGACGGGAAGACCACGTTCCCGAACGGCGGCCAGACCCCGGTCGCCAGCGCCTGCTTGGTCCCGTCGGCCGCGGTGGCCGGGATCCGCGCCGCGACGTACAGCTTCCAGGTCCCCTCCGCGGGGAGCTTGTCGAGCGGGATCATGACCGCCCAGTCGGTGTTGCCGGTGGCAACCATCCGGGCGGTGCCGTGGTCGGAGGCGAGGTCGTCGGGGACGATCGCGGCGGTCTTGGTGGAGATCGTGAAGTCGAAGTCCTGGATCTCGAACCAGTCCCCGGCCGGCAGCCCCTGCGCGACCTGCGGCACCGGCGCCGGCACCCGCTCCACGACCGTGGTGGCCCGGTCGATCATCTGCTGCAGCGTGCCTCCGGTCTCGGTGTACTGCGTCAGCCCGGACTGGACGAGCTCGGTCCGGAACCGGGCCAGCCGGCGCGTGGTGTCGGGGTCCCAGCTGATCCCGTGCGCCTTGGCGTACCGGCCGAACTCGTCGCGCCTGATCAGGAGCTGGAAGTCGACCCCGAGCCGCACGGCGGCCAGATGCGCGGACAGCACCCGGTCGTCCTGGACCAGCGCCTGGGCCTTGTCCAGCAGTACGTCGGCCGCCGTGAGCGAGTCGAAGTTCAGGTACGGCGCGTTCTCCGGTACGAAGCAGGTGAGCCGCGTGTCGGTGGCGGCGACCGCGGCGGCCATCAGCTTCATGTAGTCGTACAGCGGCGCCGCGGCGGGACCGTAGTACCCCTGGAGGAACTCGCGGATCAGCGCGTCCGGGTTCTCCGCCGGGTTCCACATCAGCCGGGACAGCACCCAGACCCGCAGGTGCGCGAACTCGGTGCCGCGGACGTTCCACGCGCCTTCACCGAAGTACCCCTGGATCGACGGGATCTTGGCGAACTCCGGGAACGACTCGCACATCGCCCACCAGTTCGGGAACGGCTGCGGGTAGGCGTGGAAGTCGCAGAGGTAGTCCCAGATCACGATGTTCTTCGCGATCCGGCCCCAGCCGCGGATCCCGGCGTCGACGTCGGCGTTGCCCGGGCCCATCAGCGCCTTGCCGAAGTCGGCGCTGATCGGCGCGACCGTCATCACGACCGCGTCGTGCACCTTCAGCCCGGTCGGCGGCGTGAAGCTCCAGGTGTACGCCTCGGTCTCGAGCATCGCGTTCGGGACCTGCCGGGTGACGCGGGTGGCGATGTCGTTCATCATGTCGATCAACGGTGCCGAGTACGCGCCGCCGTGCTGGTCCATGAACGCCTTGCTGGCCGCGTCCGGCGTCCACGGCTGGTCGTTCTGGGCGAACGACGCGGTCGGCGCCTCGCCGGCATCGACCCGCTGCCGGATCTTCGCGATCAACCGGTCCGCGGCGGCGGCGCGGGTGGCCGGGTCCATCATCTTGAGCTGGCCGCCGTCGGCCCACTGCGACTCGGGCAGGATCGTGTGGAAGTAGTCGTCCTTGTCCTCCGGCCAGTACCTGGACCAGGTGTCGATGCCCGCCGTCCGGGGCAACGTGTCGAACTCGTCGTACCCGCGCAGCCCGTTGAGCAGGTTGTGCTGCCGGTACGCCGCGTCCTTGCCGTCCGCCGAGGCCACCTCGCGGAACCGGAACCTCGGCACCTGATCGGTGTTCAGCGAACGCACCGCCAGCGCCAGGCTCGACGACCTCGTGATCCGGGTACAGTCCGGCGACCACCACCGCACCCCGCACAACCGGTCGAGCACCCAGTACACGCCGTACAGGGTGCCGCGCGGGATCGGCCCGGTGAGATAGATGGTGTGGCCAACGGTCCGGAGCGCGAACCCGTCGTCCCCGAGCGTTCCGTAGTCGAGCCGCAGCCGGGCGGTCAGCGGATTCTCCCGGCCGAGCACGATCAACCGGTCGCTGCCGCCCGGCGGTTGCGCGCCGACCACGATCGGCAGGTTCACGCCGGTGATCGCGCCGATCGTCTCGGACAACTCCCGCGCCGCCTGCCGGGTCACCGGCCCTTCCCCCGGCCCGTGGTAGATCGTGTACTTCGGCGCGCCCTTGTGCACCAGCTCCACCGTGGGCGAAGCCGCCTGCGCGGTCCCTGGCACCAGGGTCGCGGCGGCCGCGATTCCCCCGACGGCCAGCACGGTCCGGCGCGACACGTTCGACGTACTCATCGCAAATCCTTCCTGATCAGGCGGAAACACAAGGTCACGAGGTCATCAGCAGCCAGCGCCACCAGTG
>NZ_DASRVN010000133.1:0-25654 GCF_035655035.1 Kribbella sp.
GACCTCCCGATCACCAAAGGCCTGCAGGAGAGCATCCATGCGTTCCGGAAACTCGACGAGGACGTCGAGTTGCAACCCGTACTCGCGCAGTTGGCGACCTGGCCGCCACTCGACGTCACTCTCAGCGAGGAAACCGAGGCCCGGCTGCCCGAGGTCGTCGGCGCCCTGAGCCTGGCACTCGCCCGGACGATGAAGATCATCGACCCCAGCGTGAAGAATCCTCAGACCGTCCACTGGGACCGCGCATTCCAGATCTTCGGCCTCCTGCTGTAGAGGCTCGGCAGACTGCGCGGACGCGGGATGCGTCGTACCACGTCCGGGTCCGAAGCTGGTGGTGATGGCCCAGCAATCTGCTGGACCGGCGCACACAGGAAGGGAGCGGAGACGATGGCACTGCCCGCAAGGACTGCCAGGAACGACACCACTCGATGGGACCCGGCCGGCGAGTTCGAGCGGCTCACCCAGCAGCTGTCCCGATTGTTCGACGACCGGTGGGCCGACGTCCCGTCCATGCTGCGGGAAGGCTTCACCCCCCTCGCCGACCTCGAGGAGACCGACAACGCCTACGTCCTGGAGGTCGAACTGCCCGGCGTGAAGAAGAAGGAGATCAACATCGACCTCGACGGCCGCCGGTTGGTGATCAGCGGCGAGCGCCCGGAGCAACAGCGCACCGGGTGGTTGCGACGCCAGACCCGCTCCTGGGGGCGGTTCCACTACGAGGTCGTCCTGCCTGACAACGTCGATCCGGACGGCGTCGAGGCGACGCTGGACGACGGCGTCCTACGCGTGACGGTCGCCAAGGGTTCCACCGGCCAACGGCGCCACGTCGACGTGAAGTAGCTCGCGCGATGACACCGGCCCGGAGCCCACTGCCTTGGCCCACCCCGATCCGGAGCACAGTTCCGGCCCGGTTCGACCGCCTGCGAGACCACGCCATGCTCGGACTGAGGTCATCCCAGGCAGGGCTCGGCGCGAGCCTCCATCTGTTCGGCGAGGCGCTGGGAGCGCTCATCTTCGGCCGGCTGACCGACAAGGTCGGCCGGCGGAAGTTGTTCCTGCTTACCCTCGGCGTTTACCTGCTCGGCGACGCGGTGGTTGCTCACGCACGGACGTGCCGACGAGGCGATCGGTGGTCTGGTCGAGTTCGCCTGGGGCGTCGATGCCGAGAGTGGCCTCACCGGCGGACTGACGTCGCACGTTCGCCGCCGACGGCCGGCCGGAGTACAGCCAGAGCATCCGCAACGGACCTGATGATCGGCGGGACCGAGCATGGCGCGAGGGTCGGAGTACATCGAGTCGGCGCTGACCGTGGCCGTCCCGATCGCGGCTGCCTTGCTGGTGACCGTCGGAGCTCGAGTCGTCGTACGCCGGAGGCAGGCCCGCTCGTCCTCGCCGGTGTGGTTCGCGCTGCAACGACGGTGCAAACGCCCGTTCCGGGCTACCGTCGTCACCACCGCAATCCTGATCGTCCTGCCTGCGGTGGGCCTGCCCGCCGTACCGGCACAGATCGCCCGCCATGTCTTCGTCCTGGTCCTGATCGCCGCCGTCACCTGGCTGCTGATCCAGTTGACCGGCGTGATCGAGGACGTCGCCTCGACGCGCCTCGACCTCACTGTCAGCGACAATCGGCACCCGCGCAGGATCAGGACACAGATTCTGGTCCTCCGCCGGGTGGCGATCGCCATGCTGGTCTTCATCGCCATCGCAGCCTCGGCCCTGACCATCCCCTGGGCTCGTGCTCTCGGCGCGAGCTTCCTGCTGTCGGCGGGTGTGATGAGCGTGGTGGCCGGCTTGGCCGCGCAGTCGACGCTGGCCAACCTGTTCGCCGGTATCCAGATCGCAGTCGCCGATCCGATCCGCATCGACGACGTCGTCGTCGTCAACGAGGAGTGGGGCCGCATCGAGGACATCACCTTGACGTACGTCGTCGTCCGAACCTGGGACAACCGCAGCCTTATCCTGCCGATCTCATGGTTCACCACGAACGTGTTCCAGAACTGGACCCGGCACGAAGCGAGGGTGCTCGGCAGCATTCTGCTGCACGTCGATTTTCGCGTACCCATTGAGGAACTCCGCGCCGAGATGCACCGGCTGGTCCAGTCGTCTCCGCTCTGGGACGGCCGGGACTGGGTGCTGCAGGTCGTGGACAGCACCGCGGTGTCCATGGTCGTGCGTGGCCTGGTGAGCTCTGCCGATGCACCGAGCAACTGGGACCTGCGCTGCGAGGTGCGCGAGAAGCTGCTGCTCTTCCTCCAGCAGCGCTACCCCGAAGCCCTGCCCAGGGCGCGCGTCGACGTCTCGCCCGAGAACGCTCAGCGCCCTGGTCCACCTGATACACCGATCAACAGCCGCCCGGTGAAGGAGAAGACCTGATGCGCGTGAAGCTGAACGAGGCAGCCTATGCACAGGCGAGAGAACTCATCGCCGCGGGTAGGATGGTGCACGACGACAGGGACGACTGGAGCGAGCATCGACCGACCGCGGCCGCCGAGAACGCGTTCATCGAGCGGCACGGATTCTCGGAATACCGGAAGTGGTATCTGGGCCTGGACGCTGAGCAGGACGAGGCCACCAAGGCGAGGTACAAGTTTCCGTACGGCGACTTCGCCGACGTCCATCGATGCGGGGTGCTGTCCGCGGAGTCGCGGGCCGGACAGTACAAGTACACCGAGATCGAGCTCGCGGCCGCACACCTGCACGGCATGCTCGAGGGGCCGGTCCAGGCGCGCCGTGGCCGGTCTGAGCGGTGACCTGATTCGAGGTTCGCACCGCAACCGCCCGTAGGGCTCGGTATCGGCATCGCGGACCAAGCCGGGTGGTCGATCCGCGGGAACGTATAGCCTGAACGATCAGCGGGTGGAGCCGACGCGCCGCGCGATCCAGAGGAGGACCGGATGACGTTCCTCGTCCTCATGGGGCCGCCCGGAGCCGGCAAAAGTACGCAGGCCAAGGTGTTGGCCGAGCGGCTCGGTGTCCCCGCCATCTCCACCGGCGACATCTTCCGGGCGCACGTGGCCGAGGGGACCGAGCTCGGACGGGAGGCGCAACGGTATCTCGATGCCGGGGAGTACGTTCCCGATGAGGTGACGAACGCGATGGTGCGTGAACGGCTGGGCGCGGATGACGCCCAGTCAGGGTTCGTCCTCGACGGTTATCCCCGCACGCTGGAGCAGGTGGCCGTTCTCGACGGGCTGTTCGCCGAGGTCGACGGCGGGCTCGATGCGGTCGTCGTGCTCGAGGTCGATCTCGACGAGCTCGTGCAGCGGCTGCTCCACCGGGCGGAGCTCGAGCATCGTACCGACGACACCGAGGACGTTGTCAGGCGGCGCCTGCAGGTCTACGCGGAGCAGACTGATCCCGTCATCGAGGTGTACCGCGAACGTGGTCTGGTGATACCGGTCGACGGCACAGGCGGCGTGTCCGAGGTCAGCCGGCGGATCCTCCAGGTGGCCGACGCCCTGCTGCGCCGCAACCGATGACCGGACCTGCCGCTCGCACGCGATTGCCACACAACCAGCGTGCACAGGGCCGGCGGCCACCAGGCGCGATGGAGAAGCGCGATCGCGTCCCTGTCCGGCGACGTCGCGCGATCAGCTCCCGGGCCGCCGGCTGTCGATCTGAATCCGATGCGCCTTGGCGGCTTGTGACTTGGGGGCCCGGACCATCAACACGCCGTCGTCCAGGGACGCCTTGATTCGTTCGACGTCGACCTCGCCCGGCAAGCTCACCGCGTGGTGGAACCGACCACTTCGGCGGGTCTGCCGGTGCAGGAAACCGCTGTGCTCCTTGATCTCGCCGGACACCGTCAGTTCCCGGCCGGTGATCTCCAGCGTGACATCCTGGCGTGGAATGCCCGGCAGGTCGATCTCGACGATGTAGGCATCCTCGGTCTCCTCGACGTCCACCGGGAACGACGACCAGTCCTCGAGGGCCCCGTACGGATCGGACGGCAGCAAACGCACGGATCGCCGTACGTCGTGGCTGCCCCTGCGGTCACTGAGTCGGATCGGTAGCATCATGGCTGCTCACCTCTCACAGTCGTTCCGTCGATCCGCCGCCCGAGGTCTGACGGCCCACTCGGAACATGCCGCCTCGATCGGAGGCAGTGGCCGAGCCTTCGGGACGGCGGCGGACCGAGCCCGCCGGCCCGCTCACCTGCGGGCCGGCAGGCGTGGTGTCAGGCGCTGATCTGCGGGCGGTCGACGCCCCTGATCTCGATCCGGCGGGGCTTCGCCTGCTCCGCGACCGGGATCCGCAGCCTCAGCACACCGGCCTCATAGCTGGCGTCGATGTGGTCGGTGTCCAGGTTCTCGCCGAGGATGACCTGCCGGGTGAAGGTCCCGTGTGGCCGCTCGGAGATCTGCACCTGGCCCTCGTCGCCCGCTGTCAGGCCCGGCCGCTCGGCCTTGATCGTGAGCACGTTGCGCTCGACGTTGACGTCGATCGCCTCAGCCTCGACACCGGGAAGGTCGAAGGAAATCACGAAATCCTCGCCCGACCGGTACGCGTCCATCGGCATGGCGTTCGGGCCCGCCCACGGGCTGGTGAGCTGCCGGGTCAGCTGGTCGACCACCTGGAACGGATCGGTGCGGATCATCATTGTCTTCACCTCCACTGTCGACAATCCGTTGGAACCTCTACCGCTTCCAACGGTGCAGGATGCGTTGACATTTCCATTGTCAACGGTCCGTTGACATTGATCCGATACTTAGCACTCTCATCGCGAGAGTGCCAGTCTCGTTCATTGTGACGATCAAGGGGCCGACGGCATTCCCGCGGCGCAGTGTGATCTGCGCCGCGCTCTTCGGTACTGCCGCCGATCGCGGGACGGCTTGCTCCAGACTTCGGCGCCGTGCTATATCGGGGGTTGGCACTCTCGGTGCGAGAGTGCCAACCCGGTTCCCGCGGCACACCTTGCCGCCGTTGCTGGGGCAGTCTCCCGCGGGTCCGGCGAAGCTTTCGTCGTCTTGTGAGGGAGAGTTCACGATGATCCAGATTCGCTCCTCACTCGAGGAGACAGCACGAACGGAGACCGCTGAGCTGCTGCAGGAGACCTTGGTCGACCTCGTTGACCTGTCCATCCTCGGCAAGCAAGCGCATTGGACCGTCGTCGGTCCCCGGTTCCGCACGCTGCACCTGCAGCTCGACGAGATGGTGGACGCGACTCGCCGGCACGCCGATCTGGTGGCGGAGCGGGCGTCAGCGCTCGGCGTTGCGCCAGATGCCCGCGCTGTCAGGATTGCCGCTCAGTCGGGGCTTCCGCAGCTCCCCGCAGGCTGGCTGACGGACGAGACTGTCGTGTCCCATTTCGTCGACGCGTACGCCAAGCTCATCGACCGGATGCGCGTCCGTATCGATCGCACCGGCCGGGTCGACCCGGTCACCCAGGATCTGCTGATCCAAATCACCGCCGAACTCGAGAAGCAGTCCTGGATGTTCCAGGCCGAGCAATCAGGGATCGCGCACCGCTAGGAAATCACGCTGGACGGAGGTAAAGACAATGGATGTCGGACTGTTGGTGCTGCACGCCGTTGTCGGCCTGCTGATGGCCGGTCACGGTGGTCAGAAACTCTTCGGCTGGTTCGACGGCCACGGCCTGCGAGGCACCGCCGAGTTCGTCGAGAAGCTCGGCTGGCGTCCCGGCCGGGCGTTCGCCCTACTGCTCGGTGCGTCGGAACTTGCCGGCGGGCTGGGCCTCACTGTCGGTTTCGCCACCCCGCTTGCCGCCGCGGCGATCATCGCGGTTCTGGCGAACGCCGCCTGGGTGGTACACCGTCCGCACGGACTGTGGAACAACTCCCTCGGGTACGAGTACCCGCTCGCGTTGGTCGCCGCCGCTGCCTCGCTCGCCTTCACCGGTCCGGGCAGGTACAGCCTTGACCAGGTCCTCGGCTGGAGTCTGTCCGGAATCGACTGGGGTGTAGCAGCCCTGGCGCTCGGCGCCCTCGGCTGGCTGCTCGGCAGCGTCGCCCGGCACCTCAAGCACGGCTCCCCCGCCGGTCAACCAGCCTGACTCGAAACGGGCGGCCGGTGTGCCTCGGTGGATCGAACGCCGAGGCGTGCCGGCCACCGACCGTCTGCCCAAGAGCGAACCCTTTCTTTGGAGGTGGATCAAGTGCTTCCGGACAGATCCGGATCAGATCGAGTAGCCGCTGAGTCGTCCTTGCGGATCGGGATGATCGCGCCCCCATGGTTCGACATCCCTCCAGCGGGGTACGGCGGGATCGAAGCCGTCGTGGCGGATCTGACGAATCGCCTGGTGGCCCACGGGCACGACGTCCTGTTGATTGCGGCGGGCAACAACGGGACCGATGCGCGGTTCGCCCGGACCTACGCCGTACCGCCGTCCGAGCTGCTGGGTCAACCGGCGCCGGAGGTCGTACAGGCGGCGGCAGCGGCGCGCATCCTCGCGGACGAAGAGCGGGCAGGACGGGCCGTCGATCTCGTGCATGACCACTGCCTGGCCGGTCCGCTACTGGCCCGCGGACGTCAGGTGCCGACCGTTGCCACCATGCACGGTCCGGTCGAAGGCCAGCTCCTGGAGTACTTCCGGGAACTGGGTGACACCGTCTCGCTGGTCGCGATCAGCGATGCCCAGCGGCGCCGGGCCCCGGAATTGCCGTGGGTGGGGACCGTCCACAACGCGATCGACGTGGCCTCGTTCCCCTATCGGGAGGAGAAGGAGGACATGGTCGTGTGGCTCGGGCGGTACAACCCGGACAAAGCGCCCCATCTGGCGATCGACGCGGCCCGCGACGCAGGGCTGCCGATCGTATGCGCGGGCAAGTGCAACGAGCCGCCGGAGCGGGCCTACTTCGACGAGTACGTCGCACCCCGGCTGGGTCCGGATGCCAGCCACATCGGGATGGCGGACTTCGCCACCAAGACCGAGTTGCTCGGTCGTGCGCGATGCCTGGTGTTCCCGATTCGCTGGGAGGAGCCGTTCGGCCTGGTGATGATCGAGGCGATGGCCTGCGGTACGCCGGTGGTCGCGCTCCGACGCGGGTCCGTGCCGGAGGTCGTCGTCGACGGGGTCACCGGATTCGTCGTCGACGATCCTGCCGAGCTGCCCGAAGCGATCCGGGACGCCAAGCTTCTGGATCCGGCCGCGTGCCGCCGGCACGTCGAGGAGCATTTCGACCTCGAGGTGATGGCTTCCGGCTACGATCGCGTGTATCGCAGCCTGGTCCGGCCACGGCCGGCGATGACGTACTTCGACCAGGCGGGCAGCGTGTGGACCGGTACGACCAAGCCCGGACCGGCAGGACCGTCGAGCAGTCGGCAGGACGTCGTCGCATAGCCGGGGCGCCGGCGAGCGCGAGGACGCGACCGGTGCGGCGATCCGCTCGCCCATGACTCGCTGTAGCCTGTCGTCTTTGTGACGACAGGCTACAGTGTCGTTGAGTCGATGACAGGAGGTGCAGTGACGACTCGGTCGAGCAGGTCTCCTTCGGCCACGGGACCCGTGGCGGAGCAGGCCGTCACACGGTTGAGCGATATCATCACCAAGCTGGCCGCCGAGGACCGTCCGACTGCCGCTCCCCAGCGTGCGGCGAAGCGGGCCGCGGCCCGGGGCGAGCAGATCGTGGACGGCCCGGAGCTACTGGCCGCCCTCGCCGCCCTGCGGCAGCTTCGAGATCAGCTGTCCGAATGGGAACCCACGCTGATCGGCGCAGCCCGGGCCCAGGGTGCCACCTGGGGTGAGATCGCGCCCGCCCTCGGCCTGACCAGCCGCCAAGCTGCCGAGCGCCGCTACCTGCGGCTCAATTCGAAGGCCGGCGAGGCGCCTGCGACCACGCGGGAACAGCGTGTTCAGGCCGCGCGCGACCAGCGCTCCGCTGATCGCGCGGTCGCCGGTTGGGCTCGACAGAACGCCGCAGTCCTGCGCCAGCTCGCAGGTGAGATCACCGCGCTGAAGGGACTGGGACCGACGGCGCGCGCCAGTGTAGACCGGGTCCACCAAGCACTCGGTGCAAACGACGCGGCCGATCTTCTGGACCCGCTGTCCGAGGCAGGCCCACGGCTGAGCCGCACCCACCCAGCCGTCGCCGACCGGATCCAGGCACTAGGCCAGACCACCGAGGACATCCGGGCGGCCGACCACGCCCGTCGTACCGGGCCGGCCGACCGCTGACCTCACGCTCCAGGCGCCTGCGCGGCGGCACCCCGGAGCGCGCCCGCATCCGGATCCTGGCGCAGGCGCAGGTCGCCGAGCCCGGTGATGTCCACGCCACGATCATCGGCGTCGACTGTCACCACACGTTCGCCGAGCCGAAGATTCCGGATGCTGATAGGTCCGAACCCGTCCGGTAGGCGTTCGGCGACCCGGACGGCACCGGCCGGAACGTCCGGGTCGAAGCGCAGCAGCGACCGAAGCAGCAGCAGCGGCGCCGCTGCCGCCCAGGCTTGGGGTGAGCAGGAGGTCGGATACGGCACCGGCATGGCGAAATCCGACTGATCGAATCCGCAGAACAGCTCTGGTAGACGCCCACCGAACGACGTCGCCGCCGCCACGAGGCCGGCCGCGACACGGGACGCCTCCTCGGTGTAGCCGTACCGCGCCAGGCCGGCTGCGCAGATCGCCGAGTCGTGTGGCCACACCGAGCCGTTGTGATAGCTGATCGGGTCGTAGGCGGCCATCGTGCTCGCCAGCGTCCGGATGCCCCAGCCGGAGAAGAGTTCCGGCGACAGCAGACGTTCTGCTACGCGCGCCGCCGCGTCGGGCTCGGCCAGCCCCGTCCAGAGGCAGTGGCCCATGTTGGACGCCAGTACGTCGACCGGGCGCTTGTCCCGGTCCAATGCCATCGCGAAATATCCGGTGTCGGGTAGCCAGAACGCCTCGTGGAACCGCTCCTTGAACCGAGCCGCCCGCTCTGCCCACTGCGTGGCCGCGGCGTCGTCGCCGAAGGCCGCGGCGAGCTCGCTCCGCGCCACGAACGCGCCGTACACATAGGCCTGGACCTCGGCGAGCGCGATCGGCGGTTCCGCGATCCGGCCGTCGGGGAACACGACCGAGTTGTGTGAATCCTTCCAGCCCTGGTTGAACAGCCCGCGGTCGGTGGCCCGCTTGTACTCGACGAAGCCGTCCCCGTCGCGATCGCCGTACCGGAGGATCCACTCCAGCCCGCGGTCGACGGACGGCATCAACGGGGCCAGCCGCTCCTTCGGAATCCCCCAGCGATGCAGTTCGCCGACCAGCATGCAGAACAGCGGCGTGGCGTCCGCCGTGCCGTAGTAGACCGCATTCCCCGGACTCAGCGGGAACGAGGTCCCGTGGCGCACCTCATGCAGGATCCGGCCGGGCTCCTCCTCGTTCAGCGGATCCACGCGGCGGCCCTGCAACTCGGCGAGCGCCGTGAGCGTCGACAGGGCGAGTTCCTGGTCGATCGGAAGCGTCATCCATGCCGTCAGCAACGAATCCCGGCCGAACAGCGTCATGAACCACGGCACGCCGGCGGCCACCACCTCCAAGGCCTCGTCATCCGGCCCACCCCGGCGAACCCGCAGCGCGCCCAGATCCTGCACACTCCGGTCGATCACCGTGCTCAGCTTCTCGTCCGCGTCGATGTCCGGCGCTGCGTATCGCCATTCCCGGAACCGGGTGGCCGGCTTCGATTCCTGCACCGGTTCGCCACGCCGGAAGGCCGGAGCGTGCTCCACCTCGTCGACGATCGGAAAGACCTGCACCGAGCTCTGCCAACGGCCCCGAGCCGGGATCACGACGTCCACCGCCAGCAGTCCCGGTCCGACGCTGCGCCCTCCCTCCAGCTGTACCCGGATGCCCCGCTGCCCGTCATTCGCGCGTGCCTCGGCCAGCAGGTTTTCGCCGTACGCCGTCCAGGAAACCGCTCCGAGCGGCCGCGGGCTCCCCGCTTTGACCGAGAACGTGTCGGCGAAATCCGTGCCGACCTCGACCGTCAGCCGACATGCGGTGTCTTCGGACCCCAGGTTGCGCAGCACCAGGTCCTCGCGCATCCCGTCACCGACCAGGCGGTGCCGCTCGATCAGCAGCGGCGCGGCGTCTCCGCGACGGCGGCCTACGAACGTCGCCTCGTACGGCGAACCAGGCTGCACGGCGAGCGCTTCTGGCAGTCGACCGTCCAGGACGACCCGCCAGCTGCTGATGATGCGCGTGTCGCGAAAGTACAGACCGTCCACCCGGTCCGCGGCCATCACGCCGTCGGTGGCGGATATGCAAAAGGTACTGCCCTCCACCAGCGTGACATCCGGCAGACCGACCGGTGTCATCGGACTCTGAGACATCGCCGAACTCCTCCTCCGGCCTTCGTGGTCGATGTCCGTCACGAGATTCAGGACATCGACGTCTTGTCATCGATCCGTTGACAACTATACTTGTCAACCGACAGATGACCTGTGACGACGGAAGTGGGTACCGAAGCACAGGAAGTGACAGACCGATGATTCCACAGACGATCGAGGGCACAAGGAGGGCCGCATGATCACCACGACCACGATCACCGAGATCGAGCCGGACGACTGGCAGGCCGAACTCGACCGACTGACCTGGCAGCACGAAGGCGACTACGTCACCATCGAAGTCGTGGGTGCCTCGCTCGGCGACCAGGTGGAAGTCGACCGTCTGCCCTTCGCCTACGTGACCTACGACCACAAGGCGGACACCGCACTGATCGTCGTCGGTGGTACGACAGCGAGACTCCCGGTCGCCCTGCGTCATCTCATCACGCGACCGGTCAAGGTGGTCATCGACCAAGAGGCCGACTCCCTGTTGATCACCGACTCCGACGACACCACGACTGTTGTCAGGTTCTACCGTGGCGAGTAGCGCAACCTGATCGGCGCCTCGGCCGGGGCCGGGCAGCAGCAAGCAAGGCGGCACCACCGCGCAGAAGAGGAAGGCCGGCAAGGCTGCTTCGTCATGAGTTGACGTTTGAGTGGGGGCACAGGTGTCACGTCAAAGATAACCAGCAGCACCACTGCCCGCCCGGCCCGGCCGCACCCAAATATCTGGCAGCAGATCCGGGCAGACGATGAGCATTCTGATGGAGTGGTACGGCGTGACCGGCGAACAGGCCTTTCAGGTCGTCCGGCGGTACTCCCGGGACTGGCGCCTGTGGTCCAGCTGACCGTTGTCCGAGGAGTTTCGGGTACCGGACCGGCTCCGCGAACGATCAGAGCATGTGATGTCGATGTGGGATCGGTTCAAACGCCGGCGTCTGAGCCACACGATCAACGAGGCCGAGTTGGTCGGGCGGGTCGCGGGTGACGCCACCACGACCGAGGAGACCGGCGCGGAACGGCTGCACTCGGCGGACCTTCGTTTGCGGTCGGCGCGGATGGTTCGACCGGGAGCGCAGGACGACCGGCGGATTGCCGTGACGCCCGAGCCGTGGTGGCCGCGGGCAACCATCGACTGGTCGTTCATCTTGGCGCCGACCGGCACCGCTTGAACTGATTACCGCCGGGGAACCGGAACGCATGAAAATCGTTGCCCTGTGCGTCGGTTGCCTGCTCGTCGCGACCGGCTGCGAATCCACCGCCGACCGCGTTCAGATCAACGCGCAGAGCCTGCACAGTGACGCCGTCGACGGCGCGACGCTGGCCGGTGAGATCATCGCCGGGCGCGCCGGTCCGACGTTCGCCCGTACGCACGCCCAGGAACTGCAGGACGACACGGGCCAGGTCGAGAAGAACGTGTACGACCAGCGGCTTCCGAAGTACGACGACCTGCAGCAGCTCGCCGATCAGATCGGGGCCGCGGTGGGCGCGATCGCGATCCGGCCTGACGACGTCTCGCTCGCGCAGAGCGCGCGGGCGACCCTCCTGCGGCTCGCCGCGGACGCCGCCAGGATCACGTCATGAAGCGCCTGCTCGGCCTTGCCCTCGGCATCATCGCGGCGCTCGGCGGATTCGTCGACATCGGCGAACTCGTGTTCAACAGCCAGGCGGGCGCCCTGTTCGGCTACCGCACGCTCTGGGCGGTCGTGGTCGGCGTCATCATCAGCGTCGTACTGGCCGAGCTCAGCGGCCGGGTCGCGATCGTCGCGCGGAAGGCGAACTTCGACCTGGTCCGCGAACAGTATCCGCGATGGTTGTCCACGACAACGTTGGTGGCGGGTCTCGCGGTCTGCCTGATCACCTTGTCCGCGGAGCTCGGCGGCCTCGGGCTGATCCTGCACTACGTTCTCGGCTGGAACGAGGGCTTCTTCACGCTCGTCGGTCTGCTGATCATCGTCGCGGCCAGTCTGCTGCTCTCGTTCAGCATGATCGAGCGCGTCTTCGGCTACCTCGGCCTCGGCCTGGTCGTCTACCTGATCGCGCTGTTTCATCACGGACCGGCGTGGCACGAGATCGGCCGCGGGTTCATCCCCGGCGGCGGCGGGCCGCAGTACTGGTACTTCATCGTGGGGATGACGGCGGCCGCGATCATGCCGTACGAGATCTACTTCTACTCCTCCGGCGCGATCGAGGAGGAGTGGACCACGAAGGACCTCTCGATGAACAGGGCCAACTCCGGTCTGGGGTTCCCGCTCGGCGGCCTGATCGCGGCCAGCCTGACGATCGTCGCTGCGCAGCAGCTGATGCCGTTGGGGCTCACGCCGGACAGTCTCGGGACGGTTCTGCAGCAGGCAATGCACGAGCTCGGACCGATCGCGTTCTACGCGGCCGTCGTCGGAGCCTTCGCCGCGATCGGTGGTGCGACCATCGACAGTGCGTTCTCCTGCGGGTACGCGCTCGCGCAGCACCAGGGCTGGCCGTGGGGTGAGACGAAGGGCATCCGCGGCGCGCCGCGGTGGTTCGCGACCATGCTGGCCGCGGTCGGCATCGGCTTCGCGATCGTCCAGACCCGGGTGCATCCGACGCAGCTCACCGAGTACGCCGTGATCGCGTCCGCGGTCGCGATGCCGTTGTCGTTCTACCCGATCGTCCGGGTCTCCCAGGACCGGCAGGTGATGGGCGAACACGCCAGCGGGATCGTCGCGCGGCCGCTGGCCTGGCTCTCGTACGCCGTCGTGTGCGTGGTCGCGATCGCCGGACCGATCCTGATGCTCGTCACCCACCTCGGAGCGCTCGACCGCTGACGCCGGCGTTTGACCGCGCCGTACAGGGGCACCGTCGGAGGATGCGGACCAGCAATTCGCCAGGCGTGACCGTGGTCGTGACGCGGGTGGTGCGACCGGGCCGGGAAGAGGAGTTCGACCGCTGGGCGGCCGAACTGGACGTGGCCGCGGAGCAGTGCGATGGGCATCTGGCCTCGGTACGGCTGCACGACGAGCAGGGGCTGAACCACCTGGTGCACTTGTTCGACACTCCGGAGCAACTCAAGGCGTGGGAGCAGTCCGCGGAACGTGCCGCACTGATTGCGCGGGGCAACGAGCTTTCCGACGTACGGCGGACCACGGCGGACGGGCTGCACGGCTGGTTCTCCGTGCCCAGCACGTCACGCCGCTGGAAGTCACTCCTGCTCACCTGGCTCGCGGTCTACCCGATCCTGCTCGCGCTGGCATCCCTGCTCAAGTGGATCGCGCCCGGCCTGCCGCAACCGGCGCTGCTCGCGATCAGCTCGTGCACGCTGACGGCGTTGCTCACCTGGATCGTCCTGCCCTGGGTGAACCGGCACGCCCGGCCCTGGCTGTTCCGCCCCGCCAGGCCCGAGCGCCGCCGCGAACCCTAGCTCTTCGCGAACTTCTCGACGAGTGTCTTGCAGAACACCGGTAGATCGCCGGGGTCGCGGCTGGTGATCAGGTTGCCGTCGACAACGACCGGCTCGTCGACGACCTCGGCACCGGCGTTGCGCAGATCGGTCCGGATACTCGGGTACGACGTCACTCGCCGGCCCGGAAGCACACCTGCTTCGGCCAGCGTCCACGGACCGTGGCAGATCGCCGCCACCGGCTTTCCGGATGCCACGAACGACCGGACGAACTCCACGGCGTCCGGGTCGGCGCGGAGCCGGTCCGGGTTGATCGTGCCGCCTGGCAGGATCAGCGCGTCGAAGTCGTCCGCCCGCACCTTCGACACCTGGTGGTCCACGGTGAACGTGTCACCCTTGTCGATGTCGCTGTGCATCGCCTGCACCGTACCGTCCTCGATGGACACCAGCTTGACGGTCCCGCCGGCGCCCTCGACCGCTTGCCGCGGCTGCTCGTACTCGACCTGCTCCAGGCCGTTCGCGGCCAGGATCGCGATCGTCCGCTCCCGTAACTGCTCGGTCACCGTCATCACCTCTCGTCGGTCTGAATGTCGCGGAGCGCCGGCCCCAGTTCGTTGGTGAAGAAGTCGAAGAACCCGTCGACATCGGAGCCGGCATTGATCAGGGCCAGGTGGTCGCGGCCCGCGTCGGCGTACAGGCGGACGACCTGCACGTGCCGCTCCACCTCGGGCCCGCAGGCGAACTGCTCGCGCAGGTGGTCGGTGGTCCTTCCCAGGTGCGACAGCTGGTTCGTCACCGGTGCCCGGCGGCTGTCTCCGGCAAACGGACTGTAGGCGGGGTGACAACGAAAGTGCGCTTGACGGCGCGGGCGTTCGGTTGTCTCATGGATGCGGATCCTCCAACAGTGCGGGGTTTCGGCGCTTTCCGGCCGAATGCTCACCGTTGCCGCGCGCAACGTTGCTTCGGCCTGCGTATGTCCGGGATCCGGAGGAGCGAGCATGCACGGTCAGCTTGCACGGGAGTTCGCACAGCAGGCGGCACGGCTGCGGGACCTGAACGAGACGGACGCGGTGCTCGACGCGATCGTCGAGTTCGCCGGTCCGGCGGTCGGTTGCCGCCATGTCGGCCTGCTCCTGTGCGGCCGGCGGTCGAAGTTGCGCTGCGCGCGGGCGACCGACGCGGAGGCGGCCGAGGCCGACCACCTGCAGATCGCGGTCCGGCAGGGTCCGTGCTGGTGCTCCCTCGCCCGCCCGGACGGGCCGACCGAGATCCTGGTCGACGACACCGCGGACGAGTCCCGGTGGCCGGCCTGGAACCGCCCGGTCACCGAGCTGGGCATCCGCAGCGTCCTGAGTTCACGCCTGGCGACCGGCGACCGGACCGTCGGCTTCCTCACCTGGTACGACGACGAACCCCACGGCTTCGACCCGGACTCCGTCACCGTCGCCCACCTGCTCGCACTCCACGCCGCCACCCCCCTCGCCCGGGCCATCGAACACCAGTCGAAGAACTGACCCGCCGCCACAGCCTCACGGGGTGAACGCTCTCAGGCGTCCGCCCGCCCGCCTCGCGGGCGGCGGTCGTGAGTTGCTCTTGAATGGCGCTCATCCGCACTGCTGTTCCCCCGATCCGGCCCATCGCGACAGCAGGTCGCCGGCGAAGAGGTCGTCGACCGCAAGCGCACAGCGCGCGCCGAACAGTACGTCCGCGATCGCCGACGGATGTTCCCGGACGTAATTGCCGCAGAGGTCGTGCGCGGCGATCTGCTCGTGTACGGCGTCGGCCTCCACATGCTCGGTGAAGTACCGCGCCTGTTCCTCCGAGGCCCCGAGCCGGATCGCGCCGGTCGCGTACTGCCGGTTCGGCAACGTGGAGGTCATCTCGAGCGCGGCGAGATGACCGACGAGCGCACCCGTCCAGCGGCGGTGCAGGGCGAACAGCGACATCACGTTCGACACCGCCAACGTGACAGCCGGTACGTCGGGAACGTAGTAGCCGTAGCTGTCGTCGAGCATCAGCCAGCGCATCGTCGTACGGAACAGCTCCGAGTGCATCCGCTCGCACCGTCCGCCGCCGTACTCGTCCGCCTCGATCTCCACCAGCGCGGCCTTGGCCGCACCGGCGAGCCGCGCGATGCCGAAGCTGTGCGGGTCGGCCTCCTTGAGCTGGTACACGGAGCGGTTCCGGACGAACTCGCGGAACTGGTCGAGCGTCGCGTGCCGGCGCAGGTACGGCGCCAGCCGCGGACCGTCGGCGCCGTCGATCAAGCTCCGGAGCTGCTCGGCCACCGGTCGTGCGTCGGGCACGACCCGGCAGTTCGACTCCAGCCAGTCGACCCACGGCTGCTCCAACCGCGTGCGGAAGGCGATCACCGCGGGATCCCATTGCAGTTCCGGATCGACGTCGTCGAAGCCGCGGTACTGCAGCTCGTAGGCGATCCACACCGCCAGCTGCAGGTCGTCGTCGTACGGATCGGTGGCATCGACCGCCCGGACCGGATCGGGACGAGCGCCCGTGAGACGGCCGGTCATCCAGGTGCTGAGCGGCCCGCGGGCCGGTGGTAGTTGCATGGTCGACCGGTACCCGGCCGGGTTCTCGTGGATTCGCTCGAACTTGGGTACCCGAAGGCATGACAGAGATCCGCGCGTACCCGGACGGGCCGCTGCTCGTCCGTGGCGAGTTCGAACTCCTGGACGAGCACGGCGACCCGGTGCCGTCCTCGCGCCGTACCATCGCGCTCTGCCGCTGCGGCCGTAGCGCGATCCCGCCGCTGTGCGACGGCACGCACACGCTGCCCGTCAGCCGGCCGTCGGCACACTCGCGCGAATGATCATCCCCTGAACGCCTCCGCGAGCCACGGGACGACTCGCTGCGCGCCGAGCGCACGCAGGTGATCCACGGGCGGTTTCTCGACCAGCGCTCGTACGTCGTCCAGCCCGTCGTGCGCGTACGACTCGGCGGTGTCGATCAGGTCGTGCAGGCAACGTTCGGTCGACCTGGCCGTGCCGGTCCGGAGGTCGAGCAACTGGCCGCGGACGCCGTACCGCAGCGCCGACCAGCGGTTCTCCGCGATCCGCCAGGACGGGGCCGGCACCGGAAGATCGCCGAGCCGATGCCGGTCGGCGAAGGCGGCCGCCAGCGCGTACACGAACCGGACGATCGCGCCGGCCCGCTCGGTGGTCGCCGGTACGTCGAGAACCCGGAGCTCGAGCGTGCCGAACCGGACATGCGGCCGGAGCTCCCACCACCACTGCGACGGATCGGAGATCGCGCCGCCGCGGACCGCCCAGTTCAGGTCAGCGGCGAACTCGTCCCACGAGGCGATGACCGGCGGCACGCCTTGCCGCGGCAGCTGCCCGGAGATCACCGGACGCACCGAGCAGAGGCCGGTGTCCCGCCCACCGGCGAACGGCGCGCAGCCTGCCAGCGCGGCCAGCTCCGGGAGGACGTTCCGCAGCGCGTTGTAGACGGTGAGCGTGCAGGCGGCGTCGCCGAAGGCCAGGTGGACCTGGAGCGACGACACCAGCCGCCGGTGGGCGATCTCGCGGTACCTGCCGTCGAGTCCCGCCGAACGCGCCGTCGCGGACAGCCCGACCGGACCGTCGACCAGCGGGTGCACCGGCGCGGCGATCATCGCGTAGCCGGGACCGCACGCATCGGCCAGCAAGGTCCGGCAGCGGCGCAGCTCGTCGACGGCGGCGGACGGGTTCTTGTGCACCGCGGTCGCGATCTCCACCTGGCAGGCGGGAAGTTCCGGCTTGATCCGCGGATCGCCGATGTCGTCCAGCAAGCCGGCGGCATCGACGGGCAGCTGGGTACGGCGGTCGACCAGGAGCAGCTCCTCCTCCAGGCCGACGGTCCCGGCCACGGTGCCGGCGAACACGGCGGCGAGCGACGCTCCGTTGGCCACACCAACCACCTACTCGCGAGCGTCCTCGTCGAGAACCTTGTTCACCGACCGTTCCAGACCGGCCCGGGCGTCCTCGTCCCCGAGGTCGTCACCGACCCGCCGGACGGTGGACGCGATCGTGCGGCCGTGCTCGAACTGCTCGATCACGCGCGGATCGACGTACGACGAACGCGCCACCGCCGGGGTGTTGCCGAGATGGTCCGACACCTCGTCGAGCATGTCCTTCACCGCCGCGTCGAGCGCCTTCTTCGTGGTCGGCGGATCGGCCTCGGCGAGATCGACGGCCGCATGCACGGTCGCCGTCCAGGTCCGCAGGTCCTTGACCGTGAAGCCGTCGCCGACCAGCTCCTGGAAGCGCTCGTTGATCATCGCCGCGTCGATCTCGTGGTACCCGTCGCGGTCCCGGAACATCAGCAGCCGCGGGTTCTGGTGCCGCCCCCGCTTCAGCGATCGCACCGCCGCGACCAGCTTGTCGTCGTCGAGTTCGACGGTACGGCGTTGCCCGCCCTTCGCGCGGAAGTCGAACACCAGCCGCCCGCGGCTGACCCGCACGTCGCGGCGCAGCAACGTCGCCGCCCCACGACTGCCGTTCTCGTCGGCGTACCGGGTGTTGCCGGTCCGGAAGACGCCGTAGTCCAGCATCCGCAGCGCGACCGCCAGCACCCGCCGCCGGTCCAGGCCCTTCCGGTCCAGGTCCAGGTCGACCGCCTCGCGGAACGCGGGCAGTTTCCGGGCCAGCTGACGGACCCGGTCGTGCTTGCCGGCGTCCTGTGCCACCCGCCAGTCGTCGTGGTACAGGTACTGCCGCCGGCCTGCCTGGTCGGTTCCGACCGCCTGGATGTGGCCGTTCGGAAAGGGGCAGATCCACACGTCCTCCCAGGCCGGCGGGATCGCCAGCGTCCGGATCCGTTCGGCCACGTCGGTGTCCTCGATCACGTTGCCGTCGGCATCGAGGTAGCTGAACCCCGTTCCGCGGCGCCGGCGACGGAACCCCTCCTGGTCCGGGTGACTGCGTCGGAGGCGCATGCGCGTCAGGCGACCGGTACGTCGGCGACGACGGCGTAGTGGTCCGACGGCGGGCGGCCGTGGTCCTCGTCGAGGCCGGCCAGGCGGGAGCCGAGCGGGACCAGGCCCTCGTTCGCCAGGATGTAGTCGATCCGGTGGTCTTCCAGCCACTCCCCCGTTCCCAGGTACGGATTGTGTGAGCTGTAGGTGACACCGTCGTACCCCTGAGGCTGCCAGCAGTCGCCGAGCACGGCGAGCAGCGGCTCGAGCTCCGGTCCGCCGGGTGGCGTGTTGAGATCGCCGGCGACGATGACGTCGTCGCCACGGGCCTCGAGCTCGGCCACCAACGCGGCGAGCGAAGTCGCCTGGGCGAGGCGTTCCTCCCGGTGGTCCTGCTCCCAGTCCAGGCAGCTGGTGATGAAGTGGAGGCTCTTCGTGCCGAGCCGGATCTCGGTCCGGAGCGCGACGGTCCCGGTCGACAAGGTGTGCTGCTCGACGCTCCGTAACGGAAACCGGCTCAGGATGCCCAGCCCGAGACGTACGTCGGGATCCGGGTCCTCCGGCATCCGGGACGCGGCGAAGACCGGCGTCATGCCGAGCTCGAACCCGAGCTGACGGATCTGTGCCTCGCTGGTACTGCGCCAGGTCTCCTGCAGGGCAACGAAATCGGGTCGTTGCCTCCGCACCGTTTCGGCGATCGCCCGTTGCCTGCGCAACCAACGGTCACCGAACCGTCCCCAGACGTTCCACGTCATGAACCTCACTGCTGTCTCACCTTCCTCGGATCACCGTTCCGGTACCCGCGGCGGTCCGGCGCCATGCCGGTGAGACCTACTCGTTCTTCTCCGCGGCCTGCTGCAGGTAGGCGTAGATCAGCTGCAGGAAGTCGGCTCCCGCGACTGCCGTGAGCGCCGACGCGGCGACCCGGGTGACCCGCGGCGCGAACAGGAACCCGATGCTGAATCCGGTAGCCACCCAAACCGCCAGACAGAACGGACAGCTCACCAGCTCACCAGCTTTTGCGTACCCGCGGTCATCAGCAGCAGCTCGTACGGCGTGATCCGCCGCCCGTTCGTCCCACCCAGTGGCCACTCGGCACCCTGCCGGTACTCGTCCGCCTCCGAACGAACCTTCGTCATCGCACCATCACCTCTTCGTGTCCGCGTCACGCCGTACGGACGACGCGGATCGTCCGCACCGCCGGATCGGCCGCGTCCGGGACGTCCATCGTCGCCGCGACACCGGAGCGCAGATAGTCGACGACGCCCGCGGTGATCCGCTCGCCCGGCAGGATCGCCGGGATGCCCGGCGGGTACGGCGTCAGCTGTTCCGCCGCGATCCGGCCGGGCGCCTGCTCGGCAGGAACCGTCTCCTGTGCGGCGAAGAACGCCTCCCGGGGCGTCATCACCGACTCCAGCTCGAGGTCCTCCGGCCGGGGCAGGACCACGGATCGCGGCGCCGGCAGCGAGGTCCGCGTCAGATCCGCGAGCGCGGTCACCAGCCGGTCCGCCGACTGCTTGTCGTCGGCGAAGGTGAACTGGGCGACGATCCGCCGATGGTCCGACAGCCCGACGTTGACCGCACGCTCGGCGCGCAACCAGTCCGAGGCCTGGTACCCGGAGATCCCGGCGTCCAGCGTGTCGATCATGATCTGCAGCCGGTCGAGGTCGTGGGACGCCTCCTTCGCCACCAGCCGGTCCTCCAGGACGTTGAACCCTGGCAAACCGTCGATCTCGCCGCGTGCCGAGCGTGCCAGGCGCAGCGCAGTACCGAGCAACTCGGACCCGTGCCGGACCATCTGCCGGCGCCAGCCGTCCATCGCCGCGAAGAACAGCACATTCGGACTCGTGGTCGACAACAGGTCGGCGCTCTGCTTCAGCCGGACCGGATCGACCAGGTCGCCCTGCAGGTGGAACACCGACCCCTGCTCGAAGCCGGCTCCCATCTTGTGGATCGACACCACACAGACATCGGCGCCGGCGTCCATCGCCCAGGTCGGCAGGTCGTCGTGGAACGGCAGGTGAGCTCCCCACGCCTCGTCGACGATCAGCGGCTTGCCCCGCCGATGGCAGACCTCGGCGATCCCCTCGAGATCGCTGCACGTCCCGTACGGCGACGGGCTCGTCACCAGTGCGCCGACAGCGTCCGGATGGTCCTCGAAGGCCTGCTCGAACGTCTCCGGCGACGGCGGATGGGCGAGGTGCAGCTCGGCGTCCCAGCGGGGCCGCACCCAGGCCGGGCGGATCCCGGTGAGCGTGAGGCCCGCGATCACCGACTTGTGCGCGTCCCGGCCGATCAGCATCACGTCATCCGGTGCCGCGACCGCCATCATCGCGCTCTTGACGGACAGCGAACTGCCGCACGTCGAGAAGAACGCCTGGTCGGCACCGACCGCGTCGGCCATCAGTTCCTGGGCCTGTTCCAGCACCTTGCCGCGGCTCAGCCGGTCGTCCATCCCGCCGGTCGCCAGCAGGTCGGATCTGAACACGTCGGCACCGAGTACGTCCAGCACGGGCTGGTCGGTGCCACGGCCCTGCTTGTGGCCGGGCGGGCAGAAGTTCGCGTAGTCGCGGCGGTGGTAGTCCGCCAGCGCATCCAGCACCGGGCATCCGTCGTGGTTCATGGTTTCAGCAACACCTTCACTGCGCCGTCCTCCTTCTGCTGGAACATCCGGTACGCCGCCGGCCCGTCGGCCAGCGGCAGATGGTGGGTTGCGAACGTGTCAACGTGCAGCGGGTCCTCGTCGGTGAGCAGCGGGAGGATCTGCCCGCTCCAGCGCCGTACGTTCGCCTGACCCATTCGCAACTGGATCTGCTTGTCGAACATCGTCATCATCGGCAGCGGATCCGCCGCACCGCCGTACACACCGACCAGCGAGACCGTCCCGCCACGCCGGACGACGTCCACCGCGAGCAGCAGCGCGGCCATCCGGTCCACGCCGGCCTTCCGCATGAACGTCCGTTCGATTGCGTCCGGCAACAATCCGGCCGCCTGCTGGGCCAGGCGCGCGACCGGCGAGCCGTGCGCCTCCATCCCGACGGCGTCGATCACCGAGTCCGGTCCGCGGCCGCCGGTCAGGTCGCGGAGTTCGTCGGCGACGTGACCGGAGTACGCCACGGTCTCGACGCCGTTCGCCTGGGCCCGCCGCAACCGGTCGGGCACCAGATCGACGCCGAGCACTCGGTGACCGCGGTGCAGCGCGATCCGGCAGGCCATGTCGCCGATGGGGCCGAGCCCGAGCACGACCACGGTGCCACCGTCCGGGATCCCGGCGTACTCGACCGCCTGCCACGCGGTCGGCAGTACGTCGGACAAGTAGACGAACCGGTCGTCGGGCGGCCCTTCCGGGACCTTGATCGGGCCGTACTGCGCCTGCGGCACCCGCAGGTACTCGGCCTGCCCGCCCGGCACCTGACCGTAGAGCTTCGTGTAGCCGAACAGCGCCGCGCCCATCTTCTGGTCCCGGACCTGTGTCGTCTCGCACTGCGTCTGCAGGCCCTGCGTACACATGAAGCACGACCCGCACGCGATCTGGAACGGGACCACGACCCTGTCCCCCGGCTGCAGTCCACCGACCGCGGACCCGGTCTCCTCGACGACGCCGATCACCTCGTGACCGAGCACGTCGCCGACGTCCAGGAACGGGCCCATCACCTCGTACAAATGCAGGTCCGACCCACAGATACCGCTCGACGTCACCTTCACGACGGCGTCCGTTGGCTCCTCGATCCGCGGATCCGGCACGTCGCCGTACCCGATCGTGCGTCTCCCCTGCCAGGTCAGCGCCTTCATACAACCTCCTCGTCGCGCTGCGGTCCCATCCGGTGCCCAGCTGCTTCCCTTAAGAACCTGGCCGCTTGCCCCACAGGCATCCGGGCACCGGGCGGGCATGACTGTGAAGCTGAACGAGAAGGCGTTCGAGCACGCGAAGAACCTGATCCGGAAGGGCCAGACGACCAAGGACGAGCGGGACGACTGGAGTGAGCACGCCCCGACCGCGGCACAGCAGAACGCGTACCTGGACAAGCACGGGTGGCGGGACTACGGGTTGTGGTTCCTCGGGGTCGACTCGGAAATGGACGAGGAGACCAAGGGACACTACGAGTTCCCGTACGGCGACTTCCGGCGGGTGCACCGGTGCGGAGTGATCAGCGCCGAGTCACGAGCGGCGCAGTACGACCATGCGGAGATCCAGCACGCGCTGGAGGAGCTCCACGAAATGCTGGACGGCGCGCACGGCTGAACTGGAGGCGCCCCCGTGCGGAGGAAAGGCACGGGGGCGCCTGGATCTTGGTGTGGCAGGGGTGTGGGTCAGGTGAAGATGCTGACGCCGCCAGGCCCGACCAGCAGGCCGATGACGATCAGCGCGATCCCCCACAACACCGCGCCACGGAACAACGACACGATTCCGGATACCACCAGAATCACGGCGATGAGCCACAGAATGAATTGCATGTGCTTCCCCTCTGCTGAGCTCTGACGGTCCGGGATGTCCCGGCGGCCGGATCCCCGAGCCGCAATTCCGGTGCCCTGGCCGGCGCTCCGCAAACCCGCGAGTTTCGGCGCGGCCGGCGCGGAAACCTGATCGGCATGCCGACACTGCTGCCTTTCGCCTCCGCACTCGACCACGGCCGGATCCTGGCCGACGTTCTCGGGCCGATCGTCGCCCAGGGACCGATCCTGCGCAGACCCCGGCTCGGGACACTGGCCGAGCGGCTGCACGCCGACGACCGGGCGCTGCGCCGGGTCCGCAAGCTGCGACGCAGGTACGGCGACGGCCCGGTGCTGATCCGGGTGCCGGGCCGGACGATCGCCGTCGTACTCGCCGCCGAGGACGTCCACCGGCTGCTCGCGGAGACGCCCGAGCCGTTCGCCGCCGCGTCCGGCGAGAAGGTCGGTGCACTGACGCATTTCCAGCCGCACGCGGTCCTCGTCACCACCTCCTCGTTGCGTGCCCCGCGCCGGGAACTGAACGAGCACGCACTCGACAGCCGCCAGCCTGTCCATCACCACGGACACCGGTTCGTCGAGGTGGTCCAGGAGGAGCTCGACGGCCTGCACGCAACGCTCGGCTGGAACGACTTCCGCGCGATCTGGTCCCGGGTCGTACGCCGGATCGTCCTCGGCGACGCGGCCCGTGACGACACGGCGCTCACCGATCACCTCGACAGGCTCCGCGCCGACGCGAACTGGGCCCAGCTCGGCCCGAGCCACGACGCGCTCCGGACGCGCTTCCTCTCCGGGATCACGCAGTACGTCGAGAAGGCCGAGCCCGGCAGCCTGGTCTCAGCCCTCGACCCGGCTCCCACGGCGCTCGATCCGGCGGGGCAGGTACCGCACTGGCTGTTCGCGTTCGACGCCGCCGGGATCGCCCTCTGGCGGCTGTTCGCGGTCCTCGGTACCCGTCCGTCCCTGCTCGAGCCGATCATCGAGGAGGCGCGGCACCCGGCGTCCTCGCCGTTGCTCGCGCACGCCGGTGCCGCCGTACAGGAGTCGCTGCGGCTGTGGCCGACGACCCTCGTCGTGCTGCGTCAGGCGGGTGTGCCGACCGTGTGGCGGGATCGCGTGGCTCCGGCCGGTACCGAGTTCGCGATCGTCAGCTCGGTGTTCCACCGCGACGACGAGGCGCTCGACTTCGCGAACCGCTTCGAGCCTGCCGTCTGGCTGGACGGCCGGACCGACGGGGCGTGGCCGATCATCCCGTTCAGCGAGGGACCGGCCGCCTGCCCGGGGCGCAACGTCGTACTGCTGACCACCAGCGCCGCGGTCAGCCACGTCGCGACGCGGTACGAGCTCGACGTGGCGCCGGCGACCCGCGCCCGGCTGGCCGGAGCGATGCCCGGGACGTTCAATCACGCGGATATCCGGATCGGATTCTGGCAAAACAATCGTATGAATTAAGTTAATGCAGAGAAATGCATTCGTCGCGCTGCGTGAACGGCCCGTGCCAACCATTTCCGAATTTCCGTCCCGGCGTTTCGCCCGGGAGCCCCCGGGTACCGCGATCTGCGGGCCAACGGGTGGTGGCACCGGTGTTCGCGAGGCGACCGGAGCGGGGTGTTCCGCGGGCCTCGGGCAACGATTTGTGAGGAGAATGCGATGAATACGTCCGCGAAGATCGCTACCGCGATCGCGAGTGGGTACCTGCTCGGCCGGGCCAAGAAGCTCCGGATGGCCGTGATGGTGGGCGGCCTGCTGGCCGGCAGGCGGATCGCGACGGATCCGCGCGCCCTCGCCGGTCAGCTCACCGAACTCGTCGAGCGGAACCCGGAACTGTCCAAGCTGTCCGACCAGGTCCGCGGCCGCCTGCTCCACGCCGGCCGCGAAGCCGCGGTCGCCGCCGCCGGCCAGGGCCTGAACCGCGTCAGCGACTCGATCCGCAACCGCACCGACCGCTTCCTGTCCGGCGGCTCCCGGGGCGATGACGCGGACGACGAGTACGACGAAGCGGACGAGTCCGACGAGCCGTACGACGACGAAGCGGACGACGAATACGACGACGGCTACGACGACGAACCCGATGAAGCCGAGGACGAACCCGAAGACGAGTACGACGAGGCGGGCGACGACGAGGCGGGCGACGACGGGCGCGACGCCGATGAGTCCGGCGACTCGGACGCCGATGCCCGTGACGCCGAGGACGAGGCCGACACGGATGCCGCGGACGACGAGGAAGAGGCGGACGCGGATGACGCGCGCGGCGCGGATCGCGACGAGGACGACGAGCTGGAGGACCGGCGGAACCGCCGATCCGGCCGCGGCAGCCGCCGGACAGGCACCGGAAGCCGCAGAACCAGCAGCCGAACCAGCGAAACCAGCGCCGAGGACGGCGGCCGGAGCCGCAGGGCCGGCAGCCGCAGCCGAGCAACCACCAGCCCGAGCCGCAGCAGCGAGAGCGGAAGCCGGACCGGGGCCGGATCCCGCAGCACGAGCGGGAGCGGAAGCCGGAGTGGCACTGCGAGCGGAAGCCGAAGCGGCAGCGGGAACCGGGCCGGATCGCGGAGCACGAGCGGGAGCGGAACCCGGAGCGGGAGCGGGAGCGGAAGCCGGAGCGGGAGTGGAAGCGGAAGCCGGGGTGGGAGTGGGGGGAACGGGCAGGGTGGTGG
>NZ_DASRVN010000134.1:0-22350 GCF_035655035.1 Kribbella sp.
GCGCAGCCGGGAGACCAGGCGCTGCAAGGCATTCGACGCATCCGCCGGGGGTTGTTCACCCCAGATCCAGTCGACCAGCGTCGCCTTCGGAACCACCCGGCCGGCGTCGAGCGCCAGCGCGATCAGCAGCCCGCGCAACCGTGCGCCGGGAACGTCGACAACGCTCCCGTCGTCGCCCCGCACCTCGAACGACCCCAGCATCCCGATCCACACCCGGCCGATTTTGCCACGCGCTCAGGGGCCTACCTCCCGCACACAGGCACACACCAGCTCCGGAACGTCGATCTGCAGGTAATGCCCGGACTCCGGAACCACCTGATGCCGCCCATCACACGCCCTCGCCAACGCCTCCTGCACCGCCACCACCCGAGGCGTCCACTCCGCGGGGCGCCCCTTGGTAGCCGTCAAAAGCACCACAGGAAGCCCGGTCCACACACCCCGCCCCCGCCGCCCGATTAGCTCGCCGATGCTGTCAAGCACCATCGCCAACTCCCCGGCCCACGTAAACCACTGCGCATCCGTCCGCAGATAGGAAAGACAAACCTCCACCCAATCAATCCCAGCACGCTCCGCCCGTGCGGCTGCCGGGCTCGCGCCCTCCGCCCCAGCGCCGGTGGTGGTGCAGAGGCTGCGGCTGATGTCGTGGGCGAGTTCTTGGATTGTGGTGAGGGCTTCTTCGTGGCGGGGGTCAGTGGTGGGGGAGTCTGGGGCAGCGATCGGCTCGGCGTCCTCCCAGAAGGACTCGTGGGACGGGTCCAGCAGGACCAGGCCGCGGATCAGGTCGGGCCGTTCCCAGGTCGCGAACTGTGCCAGCAGGCCGCCCCAGCTGTGCCCGACGAGTACGGCGGGCCCCACCTCCTCGAGCAGGGCGACGAGATCACCGACCTGGAGCCCGACGCTGAGCGGAGCGGGATCACTCCCCCCGTACCCGGCCCGGTCGTACGCGACCACCCGATGGTCGACCACCAGCTCCCGGAACACCGCCGCGTAGGTGGCAACCGGCGACATCGCCCCCGCCTCGAGCACCACCGGCGTACCGCTCCCTGCCTCGACCCAGCGCAGCATCCGGCCGTCGCCGCGGTCGAGCGCCCGCCGCGCGAGCCCTCCGCCGACCAGCTGACTGAACGCCTCGGCCAGCGGATCCACCACGATCAGCCGATCGCCTTCTTGACCAGGGCAACGATCTGCTTCTCCAGCGCCGGGGTGAGCTGCGTCAGCGCGTACGACGTCGGCCACATGTCGCCGTCGTCCAGCTGCGCCTTGTCGCTGAACCCGAGCGTGGCGTACCGGTACTTGAACTTCGCGGCGTCCTGGAAGAAGCAGACCAGCTTGCCGTCCAGCGCCCAGCCGGGCATGCCGTACCAGAGCTTCGGGCTCAGCTCCGGCGCCGCCCCGAGGATCAGCTCGTTCAGCCGCTCCGCGATCACCCGGTCCGCGTCGGCCATCCCGGCGATCTTCGCGGCCTGCGCGACGGCCGGGTCCTCCGTGCTCTTCAGGTCCTTCGCGTGCTCCTTCATCGCGTCCTGCTCGGCCTTGCTGAACCCGCCGTACGACTTCTTCTTCGTGGTTGCCATCGGAGTGCCTTTCGGTTTCGTCGTTGCCCAGAACACTAGGAGCCGCCGCACCACGGCGCTTCTCGAATTCTGACCAACCCGAACGTGACCGCGATCAGCTGTAAAGACAGAACGGATGCCCCGCCGGGTCGAACAGGACCCGAACGTTCGCCTGCGGCTGGAACTCCGCGAGCGTCGCGCCGAGCTCCACCGCATGCTCGACGGCGGTCTCCAGGTCACCGACCTCGATGTCCAGATGCATCATCATCTGCTGCTGTCCCTCGGCAGCCGGCCAGACCGGGGGAGCCCACGGCGCCGACGTCTGCGGCTGGAACGCCAGGTACGTCTCGGAGTTGCCCGGCACGGCGAGCACGAACTCGTTCGGCTCGTTGCGGTAGATCTCCCAGCCGAGCACCTGGTGGTAGAACAGGCCGAGCGCCTGCGGGTCCGGCGCGTCGATCACCGTCCCAAAATAGTGCCCCTTCGCGGATCGTCCTCGAAGCATCGCAGTACCTCCTTCACAGGTGACACTAGGCGAGTGGACCGACACAGTGATCTCGCGGCCGAAGGCAACCCGCAGAAAAAGCCACGTCCGATGATCCCCTACCTCCCCAAGCAGAACCTCACGATCGTGGCCGTCGGCGACGCACTGGAAGCCAACGCGGTCCGCGCCACCCTCGAAGGCCTCAACTACCGAACCACCACCCATTGGATCGGGTCCCGCGCCGAACTCCTGAAACTCCTGGCGGGCGAGATCCCGACCGACGACACCGTCGTACTCTCCTGCCACGGCGACGAACAAGGCATCCTCGTCCCCGAGGAACCACCGATCACCGCGGCCGACCTCCGCACCCACGCCCGGCTCGACGGCAAGACGATCGTCAACCTCGGCTGCGAGACCCACGCCATGGCGGCCGCCTTCCACGCGGCCGGCGCGTCGCACTACATCGCCCCGACCGACTCCCCGGACGGCACCGCCGCGCTTGCCTTCGTCACGAACCTCTTCTTCCTCCGCACCTACGACGTCCCCCTCGACGAAGCAGTACGCCGCGCCGCCGCGTTCCACCCGGAATGCGAGCAGTTCCAGCTGAACCGAATCAGCTGACCGCGTTGGTGAGCAGTGCTGCGTAATCACCGGCGTCGGCGGATCGTAAGGCGTCGAGGTACTGGCGGCGTGCGTTGTCGGCGGGAAGGCCGCGGCGGGCACCCCAGCTCAACGCATCGGGTCCGAGGCCGACGGATGCCGCGAGGGCACCGGCGATCAGACGCGCGTGCCGTCCGTTGCCGTTCACGAACGGATGGACGAAGACGAGCCGGTGATGGAAGCGAATACAAATCTCCAACGGGACGTAGGTCTCCCGCTCGATCCAGAACGCCGCATCCCCGAGGAGCAGTTGCAACTCTTCCGGAATGCGCGCCGGAGCAATCCCGATCGTGGTGTCACGCCGCCGCGGCTTTCCGGCCCAGGCCCACACGTCCGCGAACATCTGGCGGTGCAACTCCCGGAGCAAACCCTGCTGCAGCAGCTCGTCCGGGCGCAGATCCTGATCGCCCAGCCACAGCACGGCATCGGCGATATTCGAGGCCTCAGCGTCGTTCAGTTCCGCCCGGGTCCTGGTCCAGGCGTACTCCTAGGTGAGGTACTGCGCGTCGTCGGCGTCGAGCGGGGTCTGGCCGTCCGCTGACCCGCCGAGGTCCATCAGGCCGCGGACCGGGCGATCCGATGCCTGACGATCTTCTCGAGTACTCGCTGGAATCCCTCGTCAGTGATCGGCTGCGCCTCCAGGCCCATCGTCCAGGCGATCTTCTGCGCCTGCGCTATGTCGGCCTGGGTGGGCTGCTGGTTCTTCGCGACCACACTGAAGTCCAGCACCTGCAGTACGGCGAGAACCCTGTCCGCCTCCAGCCGGGGAGCGCCGTGCTCCAGCCGGCCGAGCCACTCGCGAGACACCCCGGCCCGAGCCGCGAGCTCCGCCTGCGAGAGGCCGCGCCGATGCCGCTCGGCCCGCACCTCGGCGCCAAGCTCCCGCATCCTCCCGATCGCCATCGTCCGCTCCCTTGGATGTGACAGTTCTGTCGCAGTTTAGCGCGTCAGCCGCTGACGCGGCCGCGAGATGAGCGACGGCTGCTCAGCCGGTGGTTGACCTGAAGGTTGGTTCAGGTTTTAGGGTGGGGCTTCCGGTTGAGGAGGTTTGGGGTGCGGGGTGTTCGGGTGGTGCGGTTTGGTGGGCCTGGGGTGCTTGAGGGGGTGGAGTTGCCGGGTGTTGCGGCGGGTGTGGGGGAGGTGGTGGTTGGTGTTGAGGCGGCGGAGGTGTTGTTTCTTGATACGCAGCTTCGGGCTGGGTGGGGCGGGAGTACTTCACGCTCGACCTGCCGTTCGTGCCGGGGGCCGGTGTTGCTGGACTGGTCCGAGCGGTCGGGCCGGGCGTGGACGCGGGGCTGGTCGGGCGGCGGGTGATTGCGGCGACCGGTGGGGTCGGGACGTATCGCGGTGGTGGGTACGCCGAGCAGGCTGTCGCGCCGGTGGACGAGGTGTTCCCGGTGCCCGACGACCTCGAGTTGACCGCCGCGCTGGCGGCGCTGCACGACGGTGCGACCGCACTCGCGCAGCTGGAACGGGCCAAGGCGGCGCCAGGCGACCGGGCGCTGGTCACGGCGGCAGCCGGCAGCCTGGGGAGCTGGCTGATTCCGTTGCTCGCGGCAACCGGCGTGGAGGTGGTCGCGGCGGCCCGCGGCGAGCGCAAACTCCGGTACGCCGAACAACTCGGCGCGCACCGGGTGATCGACTACTCGCAGCCCGGCTGGGCCGACCAGGTCGGCCGGCCGGATGTGGTGTTCGACGGTACCGGCGGCGCGATCGGACGTGCGGCGTACGCGATCACCGCACCCGGTGGACGTTTTCTGGGGTACGGCGCAACCAGCGGAGGCTTCACCGTTCCGGCAGACGAGCGCGCCGACGTCACCCGGGTAGGCATCTTCCAGCCGGACCCGGCCGAGTGGCGGGAGCTGACCCGGCGCGCGCTCGACGAGCTGGCGCACGGCACGGTCGCTCCGACCATCGGCCGGACTTTTCCGCTCGCCGACGCCGCGGCGGCCCACACCGCTATCGAGAACCGACGGACGCTCGGCAAAACCTTGCTGCTGACCTGACTACGAGAACTTCAGGCGGACAATCAGATTGTCGATTGTCGACGGTGTGCCGCCGTTCTTGTCGTTGTTGGTGGTGGTCAGCCAGAGGGTGCCGTCGGGGGAGTGGGTGACACTGCGGAGGCGGCCCCAGCGGCCGGAGAAGAGGGCCTGCGGGGTGCTGACGCCGGTGCCGGCGGAGTTGATCTTCGTGACCCAGAGCTGTTCGCCGGTGACGCCGGCGATGTAGATCCAGTCGTTGACGATCGCGATGCCGCTCGGCCCGGCCTGCGAGGTGGGCCAGGTGCGCTTCGGTGCGATGTAGCCGCCGCAGTTCCCGATCGTGCCTTCGCAGGAGGGCCAGCCGTAGTTGCCACCCTTCTGGATCAGGTTGAGTTCGTCCTGGCTGTTCTCGCCGAACTCGGACGCCCACAGCTGCCCGCGCGAGTCCCACGCCAGCCCTTGCGGGTTCCGGTGTCCCCAGCTCCAGACGTACCGCGCGTTCCCGCCACTGCTGTAGAACGGGTTGTCGGCCGGCGGCGTACCGTCCGGGTTCATCCGCAGCATCTTGCCGTTCAGCGAGTTCTTGTTCTGCGCGTTGCCGGAATCCTTGGCGTCACCAACGGTTGCGTACAGCTTCCCGTCCGGCCCGAACGCGATCCGCCCGCCGTTGTGGTACCGGTTCTTCGCAAGTCCCGTGAGTACCGGCGAGGATGTCGCGGCGAGCTTCCCGTTCTCGCACTTCATCCGCACGATCCGGTTGTCGCCGGACGCCGTGTGGTAGAAGTACACCCAGTGGTCGGTCGCGAAGTTCGGCGACAGCGCGACGCCGAGCAGACCGCCCTCGCCGCTGGTCGTCACCACGCCCGGCACCTTCCCGAGCGTCGTCTTCTGCCCGCTCGCCGTCACCCGCAGTACCTCGAACCGGTCCCGCTCGGTCACCAGCGCGGACCCGTCCGGCAGGAACGCAACGCTCCAGCCGAGATCGACCTTCGCGATGTCCTTGTCGTACGCCGGAATGCCGCCGCTGCCGGTCGCCGACGTACGGACGGTGACCGCGTTGCTCGCCGCGGACGCGTTGCCGTCGGGGTCGCGCGCCTTGACGGTGAAGGTGTAGTCGGTGTTCGCGGTCAGCCCGGTCGCGGTGGTGGTCAGCGATCCCGTCGACGCGACCTTCGTCGAGCCCTGGTAGACGTCGTACGCCGCGATGCTGCCGCTGTTGTCGGTGGACGCGTTCCACGCCAGCGACGCGCTGTTCGCGGTGACACCGGTCGAACGCAGGTTCCCCGGTACGGTCGGCGGCTGCGTGTCGCCGCTGCCCGGCGTGGTGAACGTGACCACGTTGCTCTGCTGCGAAGCGTTGCCCGCGGCATCGAACGCGCCGACCGAGATGTCGTACGCCGTGTTCGCGGTCAACGTGTCCACGGTCGCCGACAAGGTGTTGCCGTCGACAACTTTCAGCACGTTGCCGCCGCGGTTGATCTCGTAACGGACCACGCCGACGTTGTCGGTGGCCGCGGTCCAGTGGAAGGTCGCGGCGTTCGGCTTCAGGTCGCTGACGGTCAGGTTGCCGGGCGGGGACGGGGGAGTGCTGTCGTCGGTGGTCGGTGTCACGGTGAGCTTGTCGGCGTTCGGCCCGCCGTCGGCGCTGGTCGCGCGGGCGCGGATCTTGTTCGTACCGGCGGTGAGCTGGAGCCGGACGGTCTTGGTCTTCCAGGTGGTCCAGGCGCCGGTGCCGGGGAACGTGATGCCGACGGCGCCGGGCTGCCCGTTGACGGTGAAGTCCAGCGGGCGGGTGGCCGACGTACCGTTCGCGTACCGCAGTGTGACGTCGGCCGGGCCGGCCGGGGCGGTCACGGTCCACTCGACGTACCCGCCGGCGAGGTTGTCGTAGTTGACGAAGCCGGTCCCGGTGTAGCCGGTGTGGTTGGACTCGACGACGCCTTGCGAGATCGTCGCGTCCTCGGCCTGGTAGTCAGTGGACGCGGCGGTGGCGGATGGCAGCGCGGTCAGCGTGAGCGCGCCGGCGGCGAGCGCGATCGCGGCCGCGAGCAAGCGGGATTTCATGCGGGTCTCCTGGATGTTCGGGGCGGAGGAGGTGCGCACAACTATTAGGAAAGTTTCCTAACGATAAGCTCAGCTGTCAACAGCACGAAGCCTCCGCGGAGAAGTTCCGCGGAGGCTTCGGGCGTCTTCGTCAGGCGGTGGCCAGGACGGTCGGGCGGTACAGCGTCAGGCCGTCGTCGCCGACGACGGCGACCCGGACCGACTCCGGTGCGGAGTCCTGGTGCGGTACGGCGAACACGGCGGTCGCGCGGCGCCCGTCGTAGTTGGCGGCGTAGCTCACGAACCGCCAGTCGTCGTCGTCCCAGTAGTCGTGGATGTCGGAACGCAACAGCCCGTCGACCGCTCGGTACGCCGGGCTGAGCAGGACTCGTCGCTGGGTGGCGGCGAGTGGGGTGGTGCCGGAGGCGGTCCCCGCATAGGGGTGGCTGAGCCGGATGCGGAACCGGCGGAGCGGGAGCAGCCAGTAGCGGTCGAGTTCGGCGGACAGCATGGCGAACGCCGCCGCCTCGACCACGAGCACCAGCAGACCCGCGCCCGCCGACCACCAGCCGGTCGCTGCGAACGTCGCGGCCACTGAGGTTGCCAGCAGCAACAAAGCGCGGGCGATCGCGCGGGTGCCGACGGGTTTGGCCGACTTTCCCGCGCAGCCACAGGACGCCTGCGGTACGACGACCTTCGAGTAGATCAGGAAGCCGACGAAGCCGACGGACAGTGCGACGGCGGCGAACGCCTCGAGAGCCCAGACTGGGGGTAGAAGGAGTGCGAGACCGATCAAGGTCTCCACACCTGCTACGGACAGATAGGCGGGTTTGGCGCGGGTCTCGCCCAGGAGTCTGGGGAGGGCCGTGCGATCTGCCTGGTCAGGGGATCTGAACTTGGCGTAGGCAGACCACAGGAGTATCAAGCCGAGTAGCAGCGGCTGTGCGGTACCCATGTCAGTTCGAGGTGTAGATGGTGGCGACGTCGATCTCGTTCGTGCCCGGTCGCCAGGCGCCGATCACCTGCGCGTGGCGGCCGACCTTGAGCATCGACAGGTCCGATACCGCGGGCGTCCCGTTGTACGCGGCTGCCGTCGTACCGGCCTGAACGTGTCCGAAGACCTTCTGCCCATGGTGGTCGAACCCCACGCCGGTCCGGCTGATCGACGTGATCGCGACGGTCAGGTTGACGATGTTCACCCAGATCGCCTCGGCGGCGAGGATCCCGCTCGGGAGCAGGACGCCGCGCGCGTACAGCCCGTCGCCGATCTTCGTCTGGTCGACGGTGGTCGGGCGGAGCTTCCAGACACTGGTCACACCGGTCAGCTGGATCCGGTGCAGCCGGCCGTCGGATCCCTTGACCTGCAGGAGATCCTGGTTCCGGCCGGTGATCAGGCCTTCGGCGAAGTTCGGGTCCGGCTGCCCCGGATCGGGGTACTGCGTGCCGGCCGCGAACGCGGTCTCCGGGGCGAGCGAGCCCATCGCGCTGGCGGCGATCAGGCCGGTCGCACCGATCGCGGCGCGGGAAAGCAGTGAGCGGCGGTCCATCGTTGCGGTCATTGTCCACTCACCCCTCAGCCGACGTCGATGTTCGCGGGAATCAGACCGGCACTCAGGCTCGCGATCGACGAGAACGCGGCCGGAGTGAGGTCGAGGAGGCGGTTCGCGGCGCACGTGCCGCCGCAGCAGGCACGTTCGCCGCAGAACAGGTCGGTCTGCGGACCGCAGTCCGCGATCGAGGTGACGACCCGTTTTCCGTTGCACAGGTTGGTGGTGGCGTGCCGGAAACCACAGGTACGCCGGGTCAGTCCGACGCCGCAGGTGTCCGGGTGGGTGATCGCGAAGCACGCGTCCGACGTGTTCGGCCACGCGTGCTGGAAGTTCCCCGAGTTACAGGTTCCGCAAGCGCCGTGCCCGGTGCTCGCGCAGGGTCCCCATGCGTTTCCGCAACAGAACCAGGATGCTTCGCCGTTGACTCCGGCCATGACAGATTCCTCCTAGGCCTAGGGGCGGTAAGACCTAACGGATTCTTTGTACCCCGATCCGGCGGAATCTCCCAGAGGTCAGCGAAGAAACGGAAACTTTTTGCCTTCCGTTCGTGCCTAGTGCGCGGTACCGAGTCTTTGCCCGCGGAGCAGGAACCACGCCGCGACCGCGGTGGCGAGCAGTACGGCGGCGCCGACGCCCGCAGCGATCGCGACACCGTGCGCGAACGCCTCCCGCGCGGCATCGAGCAGTTCGCCCGCAGCAGCCGGTGGCAGCTGAGCAGCCACCTCGACGGCACCACCCAACGACTCGCGCGCGGCAGCCGGCGTACCCGAAGGCCCTTCGAAGTTCCGGTACACCCCGGTGACGATCGACCCGAGCAGCGCGATGCCCAGCGCCGTACCGAGCTCGTACGCCGTCTCCGACACCGCGCTCGCCGCTCCGGCCTGCTCCTTCGGTACGGCGGACAGGATCACGTCGGCCGTCACCGTGAACGAGAACCCGGCGCCCGCGCCGACGACGAGCAGCGCAGCGCCCAGCAACGGGTACCCCGTCGTCTGGCTGATCGTGGTCAGCGAAGCGAGTGCCAACCCGATCGCGGCCAGCCCGCCCGCCACGACCGCGCGTACCGAGAACCGCCGCGCAACCTGACCGGCGAGCAGCCCGGCGACGACCGACCCGATCGCGGCCGGCAGCTCCGCGAGCCCGGCCTCGATCGGCCGGCGCTCCTGCACGAGCTGCAGGTACTGCGACAGGAAGAAGATCAGTCCGGACAACCCGAGGATCGTCAGCAGGTCAGCCAGTACGGCGCTACTGAAGCCCCGGCTGCGGAACAGCGTCAGGTCCAGCAACGGGATCGGGAGCCGCCGCTGCCGACGTACGAAACCGTAGAGCGCGAGCAGACCGATCGCGGCCGCCGCGACCGGCACCCACCCGAAACCGTGCGCCGCGAATTCCTTGATCGCGTACACGACCCCGATCATCCCGATCATCGACAGCACGACGCTGACCAGGTCCCACGGACCCGGCTCCGGATTCCGCGACTCCGGCAGCAGCCGGGCGCCGACGATCACCAGCACCGCCATCACCGGCAGGTTGATCAGGAACACCGAGCCCCACCAGAAGTTCTCCAGCAGTACGCCGCCGACGATCGGGCCGATCGCCATCCCGGCGGACGCGGCCGCGCCCCAGATCCCGATCGCGAGACTGCGCTCGCGCGGGTCGTGGAACAGGTTGCGGATCAGCGCCAGCGTGGCCGGCATCAGGGTCGCGCCGGCGACACCGAGCAGGGCCCGCGCCACGATCATCAGCTCGGCCGAGTTCGCGTACGCGTTCAGGACCGAGATCGCGCCGAACGCGGTCGCGCCGATCAGCAGGATGCGCTTGCGGCCGATCCGGTCGCCGAGGCTGCCCATCGACACCAGCAGGCCGGCGAGCACGAACGAGTACGCGTCGCCGATCCACAGCAGCTGGGTGCCGGACGGCTTCAGGTCCTCGGACAGGAACGGTGTGGCCAGCCCGAGCACGGTGGCGTCGACCGCGACGAGCAGGACCGCCAGCACCAGCACTGCCAGCGCGAACCAGCGCCCCGACCGCGTGCGGGTGTCTGCTTGCTGCTTCATTTCTGTTCTCTCCGTAATGCGCCGCCGAGCAGCAGCTCGGCGATGTTCGTGGTGAAGTCCTTCGGGGCCACCCGGCCCTCGCAGATGGCCCAGGCTGCGGAGACCAGCAGCCCGTACAGCGCCTCGGTCAGCCAGATCGGGCTGAGGTCGATCCGGAGCTCGCCCGTCTCCTGACCGCGCCGGAACAGCGCCACCAGGCGGGCGTCCAGCCGGGCCCAGCCCGCGTTCTGCTCCTCGCCCTCGAAGAGCTGGTTCTCGGAGTACAGGAACGCGAGCAGCCCGGCGGCCGGCTCGAGCTCGCGGATCAGGCGGCGTACGGCGTCCGCGACCGGGCCGTCGTCGACCGCTGCCCGGGCCGCGGCCGCCTCGCACTCGGTGATGCCGAGGTCCTCGAGCGCCCGGACCAGCGCGTCCCGCCCGGCGAACTGCCGGTTCAGCGTGGCGCGGCTGATGCCGGCGGCCCGGGCGACCTCGTCCATGGTCGCGGTGGACTTCCGCATCAGCAGGGTCGCGGCGGCGCGCAGTACTTGCTCTCGATCGACAGCCATGAGACAAGCATAGCTCATATGAGACATCTGTGTCTCATTCTTAAGTGGGAGCTACTGCTGCAGGCAGTATGCGGTATACAGTTGCTGAGAACGCGCTCGGCCGGACTAGACTGGGCGCGCTTGAGGAGGGGAGTATCCCTCTCGGACGACGCCCGCGCGGCGCCGGTCCGACGCGGCAGCGTCGTCATCACGGGAGGCCTGGACGGCCGAACCGGTGCTGCCGGCCCGGAGTCATCCGGGTGGGAGAGACCTCCGGACCACGCTGCAGTCTGCCGACGTCCGGAGGTTCGTCATGGTTTCTGTCATGTCACCAGTGGTGTGGGTGCTGACCATCGCCGGGCTGCTCGCGATCGTCGCGTTCGACCTGATCGTGATCGCCCGCCGGAACCACACCGTGACGATCAAGGACGCCACCCGCTGGGTGCTGTTCTACGTCGCCCTCGCCGGGCTGTTCGCGCTCGGGCTGTTCGTGTTCAGCCCGGGGCAGTCGGGCAGCGAGTTCGTCGCCGGGTACATCACGGAGTACAGCCTCAGCGTCGACAACCTGTTCGTGTTCGTGATCATCATGGCGCGGTTCGCCGTACCGGCGCTGGCCCAGGACAAGGTGCTGTACATCGGCATCGTGGTCTCGATGGCGCTCCGGGCGATCTTCATCCTGGCCGGCGCGGCGGCGATCTCCGCGGCGAGCTGGGTGTTCTACATCTTCGGCGCATTCCTGGTCTACACCGCCGTACGGCTGGTGCTCGAGGGGGAGAACGACGAGAGCGCCATCGAGGATTCACAGAGCCAGGAAAATGCCGTACTGCGGGGACTGCGGCGGGTGCTCCCGATGTCGCACGACTACGACGGCGCCAACCTGGTCACCCGGACCACCGGCAAGCGGCAGTTGACCCCGCTGGTGATCGTGATCGCCGCGATCGGGATGGCGAACGTGATCTTCGCGCTGGACTCGATCCCGGCGATCTTCGGGCTCACCCAGGACGCGTACATCGTGCTGACCGCGAACGCGTTCGCGTTGATGGGCCTGCGGCAGCTGTACTTCCTGATCGGCGGTCTGCTGGAGCGGATCGTGTACCTGAACGTCGGGCTGTCGGTGGTCCTCGCGTTCATCGGGGTGAAGCTGATCATCGAGGCGTTGCACGGCTCGCACATCGACGACATCGGCGCGATCCACCTGCCGCACATCGGCATCCTCACCTCGCTCGGCTTCATCATCGGCACGCTCCTCGTGACCACGGTGGTCAGCCTGCTCAAGTCGTCCCGGGACAGCCGCCGCGAGGCCGTCCGCATCGACGACTGACCTTTCCGGTAACTATCCGGCGTCTACTGCCGTTTTGTTTCCGGAAACCACGCCCGGGCGGCGGAGCCGGACATACAGGGCGGGGATCGGGAGCCAGATCAGGCCGGATGCGAGCAGGGCGCCGCGGAGCGACGTCCGGCCGAGGGCGCCGAGGGGCGGGCCGCCGGCGACCTGGCCGATCGCGTTCGCCTGCGACACCATCGAGAGCACGGTCGCGCGGGACCGGGAGTCGACGTGCCGGTTCAGCCAGGCGGCGTGGATCGGGCTCGTGACGGTGTCGGCGATCTGCCGCAGCCAAAGCGCCGCGACGGCCAGCCAGAGGTGACCCGCGAACCCGAACAGGAACATGCCGAGGACGTCCAGCCCGGCGAGGGTCGCGAGGATGCGGGTCGGGTGCGCGACCTGCAGGCGCTCCGCGGAGAAGCGGTTCAGCAGCAGCGATGCGCAGAGTGAGAGCAGCGTGCCGGCGAGCGCCAGCGCGGTGAACCAGACCGCCGGGTCCGACGTACCGAACACGGCCGGGAAGTCGAAGGTCAGCAGCTTCACCGACCACAGCCGGTCGAACGCCTCGCTGGCCAGGCCCGCGATCAGGCTGATCACGACGAGCGTCCGTACGACGGGCCGCCGCCGGGCCGCGTCGAGTCCACTCCGGAACGTGTCGGCCATTTGCCGGAACGTGTCACGTTCCTCGGGTGGCGTCCGGTGGAAGTTCCGCTCCGGCATCACCGCGTTCAGGACCAGCGCGAGCAGGATCATCCCGGCGCCGGAGACCACCATCGGCAGCGAGAGCCCGATCAGCCCGAGCGCGCCGGCGGCGACGGTACCGGCGATCGTCCCGACGAGCTGGAACTGCTGGGCGCGGACGAACACCCGGTTCGCGCGGTCGGGGCCGATCTCGTCGGTGATCCAGGCCTGGTCGGCGCCGGACGTGAACGTGAAGCCGACGCCCCACAGCACCTGCGCGCCGAGGATCGCCAGGAACGCCGGCACCAGCGCCTGGAGCAGGAAGCCGGCACCGATCAGCACGAAGCCGATGACGAGCGAGAGCCGGCGGCTGTACAGATCGGCCACGAGGCCGGTCGGGATCTCGAAGAGGAAGCAGGCGAGCTCGAGGGTGGTGCCGACGAGGACCATCTGGAGTGGATTCAGGCCGGCGTCGCGGACGTAGTACACGGCACTGAGCGTGAACGACAGCGCGGCGAGGAAGGCCCAGGCGGCGTTGTAGACGTAGTACGTCCGCGTGGGGTCGGCAGAGCGGTAGCGGAACACGAAGAGGTCTCCTGAAAGCGCGTGCGGGCAGGACGAAGCGCGACCGGGAGTTACCAGCGCCGGTCAAACGCTTGCGTGGCGCACAGCGAGGTGCGCTTTCAGGAATGCGAACGCATGCCGCACACAGTAAGGCACTCCACGGCGCGTCCGCCCCTCAATTAGCCGACCCCGCTGGGTGATCAGGGGTATCATCGAAACTGCCTGGCCCGGCCGTTCCCCCGTGATGGTCGGGTCAGGTTCTTTTCATGCTCCGTACATCGGTTGGCGGTGTGTAGCCGAACGTCCGAGCCAGTTCAGCGATCGCGTACACCCCGGCGTGCTCGTTCCCGGGCCGGCGGTAGTACGACAGGTCGAGCTGCTCGGCGCGGTCCCCGAGCAGGAGCCGGAGCGTTTCGGCCGTGCCGAGCGGCGTGCGCGGCATCGGTGCCACCAGGTTCAGCGTGCGGCAACCCGGCCCCAGGTCCGTGGTCGCGGCCAGGGCCAGCGCTTCGGCGGCGTCCTGAACGGCGATGACGCCGAGGTCGCAGAACGGCTGGGACATCCGCTCGACCGCGTCCCGAGTCACCGGTGGCGTGTCCTCCGGCGCCACGACGCCGAGGCGGAACAAGGTGATGTCGAGGGACGCGTCCAGGCGATGGAAGTAGGCCGCGAGGTCCTCGACCATCGCCTTCGAAACGCCGTAGATGTTCGTGGAGTCGCACGGGTGGTCGTCGGGAATCGGCAGCGATCGCGGCCGGAAGTCCGGATCGAGACAGCCGGCCGCGGCGATGGAGCTCGCGAGGACGAATCGGCGCGTGCCCCGGTCGATCAGATAGCGCAGGAGCCGCCGGGTGCCGGCCACGTTCACCGTGATGGCTTCTTCCTCGGCGGCGGCCCCGGTGACCCCGGCCAGATGGACGACGGCGTCGATCGGGTAGTCGTCGAGCCGCGCCAGGCTTTCGGGGGCGGTGAAATCGCCCGTGACCGCGATCACCTCACCGGCGACGGGGGATCGGGAGAGCGCGACGACCGTGTTGCCGACAGCGAGTTCCTTGACCAGGCGGGAGCCGACGAAGCCGCTCGCGCCGGTGACCAGGATGACGGACATCTCTTCCCTCTCCGCACCGCACGGGTTTTCTTTCCTGTGTGAACTATATAGGGTCGGAGCGGTGACGACGTATACGACTGCCCTGCACGACGGCTGGACCCTCGACGTGGCGGAGGCGGCTGAGCCGGCCGACCCCAAGGTCATCGGGGCGCTGCCGGTTCCCGCGACCGTGCCGGGCACGGTTCACACGGACCTGCTCGCCGCCGGCCTGATCCCGGACCCCTATCTCGATCGGAACGAGATCGGCCTGGAGTGGATCGGCCACACCGCTTGGCGTTACAGCACCACCTTCGAGGTCGATTCGTTGCCGGCCGATCGCCTCGACCTCGTCTTCGACGGCTTGGACACCCTCGCCACCATCAACCTGAACGGGTACGAAGTCTCTCGCACCCGCAACATGCACCGGCGGTATCGGCTGCCGATCGCCGATCTGGTGGTGGCCGGCCCGAACACCCTGACGATCGAGTTCGAGTCGCCGTGGAACCCGTCGGAGCGCTCGGCCGCAGCGGGGGTCCCCGAGGTGTTCTCGTCGTTCACCCATCTCCGCAAGATGGCCTGCAACTTCGGGTGGGACTGGGGCCCTTCGCTCGTGACGTCGGGAATCTGGCGGGACGTGCGGCTGGAGAGCTGGTCCGTGGCGCGGATCGCCTCGGCACGTCCCACGATCACGCTCGCCGAGGGCGGTGCATCCGTACGCGTCGACGTCGACATCGAGCGGTCAGCCGGGGAGCCCCTCCAGGTCTCGGCCGAGCTCGCGGGCGCGCGGGCGGCGGCGACCGTACCGGCGGGGGAGACGGCCGCGGTACTGACGCTCTGGGTCGAGAATCCCGAGCTGTGGTGGCCGGCTCAGCTCGGAGACCAGCCGCTGTACGAGCTGAAGGTTGCCCTGGGCACCGATCAGCCGATCGACGAGCAGACCCAGCGGGTCGGCTTCCGCAGCATTGTCGTGGATACCGATCCCGACCGCGACGGCATCCCGTTCAGCTTCCGGGTGAACGGGCAGGACGTACCGATCCGCGGCGTGAACTGGATCCCGGACGACTGCTTCCCGCACCGCGTCGACCGGGCCCGGATCGACCGGCGACTCCGGCAGGCCCTCGGTGCGCACGTCAACCTGGTCCGGGTCTGGGGCGGCGGCGTGTACGAGAGCGACGACTTCTACGCCGCGTGCGACGAGCTGGGTCTGCTGGTCTGGCAGGACTTCCTCTTCGCCTGTGCGCCGTACCCGGAGGACGAGCCGATCTTCACCGAGGTCGAGGCCGAGGCCCGCGACAACGTCGAGCGGCTGATGGGACACCCGAGCCTCGCGCTCTGGAACGGCAACAACGAGAACTGGATGGGCTGGACCGACTGGAACTGGAAGGAGCGGGTGCAGGGCCGGCCCTGGGGCGGCACCTATTACCTGTCGGTGCTGCCGCGGATCGTGAGTGACGTCGATCCGGGCACCCGCTACTGGGCCGGAAGCCCGTACTCGGGGGATCCCGAGACGTACTACAACGATCCTGCCCGCGGCCTCATGCACGTCTGGGATGCCTGGAACGAACGGGACTACAGCGCTTATCGCGATTACCCCGCCCGATTCGTCTCCGAGTTCGGCTGGCAGGGACCGCCCGCCTGGCGTACGCTGACCGACTCCGTTCACGACGCGCCGCTGCTGCCCGATTCGCCGGGCACACTGCATCACCAGAAGGCGTCCGACGGCAACGGCAAGCTCGCCCGCGGGCTGGCGCCGCACTTCCCCGAGCCGTCCGGGATGGACGACTGGCACTTCGCGATGCAGCTCAACCAGGCACGCGCGATACGGTACGGCGTCGAACACTTCCGCTCCCTGCAACCGCTCAACAGGGGCACGATCCTGTGGCAGCTGAACGACTGCTGGCCGGTGACGTCGTGGGCCGTGGTCGACGGCGCCGAGCGACTCAAGCCGGCCTGGTACGCGTTGCGTGCCGCCTACGAACCTCGTCTGCTGACGATCCAGCCGCGTGCGGACGAAGTGCTGCTCTTCGCGATCGACGACCGGGCGTCCGGGTGGGCGCCGTACACGACGATCCGCCGATTGGACGTGGACGGCACGGTGCTCGCGACGCAGACCGTGACGCTCCCGACCGATGGCCTGGCGGCCGCGACGGCCGTCCTCGACCCGGCGATCGCGAAGCCGGCCGACGCGCGCCGCGAGTTCGTCGTCGCCGAGGCCGACGACGGGACCCGAGCGCTCTGGTTCTTCGTCGAGGACAAGGACTTCGACTATCCGGCGCCGAACCTGGTGTTCGCGCCTACCGCGGACGGAGTACGTGTGACGACCGACGCCTTCGTACGCGATCTGTGTATCCTGCCCGACCGGCTCGACGCGGATGCCGAGGCGCAGGACATGCTCATCACCCTGCTTCCCGGCGAGTCCGCCGAGATCCGAGGTGTCCGAGCCGAGCAGCTGGAGTACCCGGTGGTGCGGCACGCCAACGAGTTGGCACGGCGCTCCCGCTAGCCGGTGCGGGAGAGCTGGGGATGTGCGTGCCGGACGATGGCACGCACGACCGAGGCGGCCGCGCCGCGGGCCCAGTCGTCGAACTGGTGCGGCCGCGTGATGATCCGGCACTCCACGGCCGCACCGAAAGCGTGCTGTTCGAAGCTCTCCCGCAGGTGCTGCTCGTACACGTCGTAGTCCGGGGCCGACTCGCCCATCACCAGCACGATCTCCGGGCCGACCAGGTTGACCATCGTCGCGATCGCCTTGCCGAGCAGGCGTCCGGCCCGGCCGAACACGTCGACCGCCACCGGATCACCCTCGCGGGCGAGCTCGACGGCCCGGGCGAGGGTCAGTTCCGGGTCGCCGAGTTCCCGCCGTACGGCGGCAAGGATCGCGCTCGACGACGTCACCGTCTCGACGCAGCCGCGCAACCCGCACGCACACAGGAATTCTTCCGGGGCGAGTGGTAGATGCCCGAGCTCGCCGGCGAGTCCGCGCGCACCGGAGACCACGTCGCCGTTGATGTAGAGACCGCAGCCGATCCCGGAACCGATGGTCACGATGGCGAATGATTCGGCGTCGACCCCGACACCGAACCACTCCTCGGCGATCGTCAGGGCGCGCACGTCGTTGTCGACCAGAACCGGACGCTTGAGCCGGTTCTCGAGCAGCTCGCCGAGTGGAACCCCGGTCCAGCCGAGCAGCGGTGAGCGCCGGATGATGCCGTGCAGCGAGTCGACGTCGCCCGACGCCGAAACCCCGATGCCTCGGACCCGATCGGCCGCCGGACCGAGCTCGCGGAGCAACTCCTCGACGACCGCGACGACTTCCTCGACCACGGTCAGTACGCCGGTCGAGGGGAGCCGGCGGTGCACGGCACGGAGAATGCTCATCTGCAGGGTCGTCGCGACGCCGATGATCTCGTCGGCGTTGATCTTGACCCCGAGCGCGAGCAGCGCGTCGGGCACGACCCGCAACGGCTGCGACGGCCGGCCCGGTACGGCGGCGACGGTCGGGGCCGGTTCGCTGTCGGTCAGGAAGCCTGCCGCGAGCAACGGCGCGACCGCCTTGGTGACGGCTGCCGCCGACAAGCCCGTCTGGCGGGTGATGTCGATGCGTGCGATCGGACCGTGGGTCAGGATGCGGGTGAAGACGTCCACCGTCGCCGGAGTGGCCAGCCGGAGGAGACGCGGCGGCGTGCCCGCGCCGTCGGCCGCGGACTCGATGATCGTTTCGGACATGGCTACCTCTCAGTGGCGCGGCGCTCGCGGCCGCGCGGACCCGATCGCGTCATTGTCACACGGCGGATCCTCCCGAGCGGTGACGAGGAAACTCATCCGAGCTCGATCGCGATCACGTCGATGAGAGCGCCGGTCGCGGCAGGTGCGGTGAAGCGCAGCTCGCCGATCGCGTCCGGGCCGCTGTCCTGATGGATCTCGAGCCGGCTCTCGTGGGCGATGGGCTCGTCCGCGCCGAGCAGCGAGATTCGCCGTACCCGGCCGACCGGCAGGCCCCGGACGACGACCTCCTCGACGGGGGTCATCACCAGATGCAGATAGACGGTGGAGTCGGTCCGGGTGACCGGCCCGTAGAAGTCGACCTCGGGTGCCGGACGTACGCCGATCACGCTGGAGCGATGCGTGGTCATCCAGCCGGCAATGTCGTCGAGCCGCTCGACCTGGGCGGGGACCAGGCTTCCGTCGCCCTTGGGACCGACGTTCAGCAACAGATTTCCGCCTCGGCCGACGACCTCGATGAGAGTCCTGAGCAACTGGCGCGAGCTCTTGTAGTTGGTGTCGGTGGGCACCCAGGCCCACAGGTCGGCCATGGTGAGGCACAGCTCCCAAGGCCCTTCCGACGCGGTGGCGGGGAATCCCTGCTCGGGCGTCTGATAGTCACCCTGCCCCAGCAGCCGGTCGTTGATGACGACGCCCGGCTGCAATTGCTTGATCAGCGACCGAAGCTCCGCTGTGTGCCACTCCTCGGGCGATCGCTCCCACTCGCCGTCGAACCAGAGCAGATCGACCTGCCCGTAGTTCGTCAGCAGTTCGGTCAGCTGGCCGCGGAGGTAGCCGAGGTAGCGGTCCCACTGCTCAGGCTCGGGCCTGCGGTGCCGGTCCGTCGCGATCGGCAGCCCCGCGTTCTCGGCGAGTCCGGCGTTCGGCCACTTCTCCCGCGGGTACGGAAGCTGATCCTCGGTGAACGCGGGATAGTCGGGATGGTGCCAGTCGGACAGGCTGTAATAGAACCCCACCCGGAGCCCGGCGGCGTGCAGCGCGTCGGCCAACTCCCGGGTGACGTCCCGCCCGAACGTGCTGTGCTCGATCGAGAAGCCGGAGTGCTTCGTATGGAACATCGAGTAGCCGCCGTGATGCCGGGTGGTGAAGACGACGTACGTCGCACCGGCACGCTTGGCCTTCGCGACCAGTCCCGCTGCGTCCCAGCTCCGCGGATCGAAGCCCGGCGCACTCGAGAAGTACTGCGCGGGCGTGATCCTGCCCTCGCCGTTCGACCACTCGCCGACGATCGGCCAGCCGATCTCGAAGCCTTGGCGGCTCGCGTGGTCCCAGTGCACGAACAGGCCGAGACCCGCTCCGCGGAACCAGCTGTCGGCGGCGGCCTGGGCCGCCGCAGTCGAGCCTTCAGTCATCGATCGCTCCCTGTTTCTTTTCTGACATAAAATAATCATCCTAGTCCACCCGGAAGCTGACCGCTCAGATACGAGCGTACGCGGCGGGAGTGGAAAGCGATTACTTGACACTGTGCACTAAAGGTCCCTAGTGTCGCCAGTCATGGCGATAGTGGACCGGCAGGCGACCGAGCGGCTTGTGCCCAGCGAGTCCGGGCGCGAACGCTCGCGTAAGGCGAAGCCGGGCCGCTCCCCGGCGCATCGGTACGACGGCCGGCTGGCGTGGATCCTGATCACGCCGGCATTGATCGGATTCCTGGTCTTCGCCGTCTATCCGGCGCTGCGCGGTATCTACCTGAGCTTCACCGACTTCCACGTCCTCACGCCGCCGAAGTGGACCGGTTTCGCCAACCTCACCGAGCTGATCCACGACGATGTGTTCTGGACCTCACTGCTGGTCACCGCCTACTTCGTCGTGCTCTCGGTCGTTGTCGGCACAGTCGTTTCGGTGATCACCGCGGTCGTCCTGCACCGGCTGACCGGATCGACGGTCGTGCGCGGCCTGATCATCCTTCCGTTCCTGATCTCCGGCGTCGTCGCGGCGACGGTGTGGTCGTGGATGATGGACTCGCAACTCGGCATCATCAACGTCGTCCTGACGCACGTCTTCGGCCAGCCGACGCTGTTTCTCGGATCCCGGGCCTGGGCGATCCCGTCGATCGCGATGATCGGCGTCTGGAAGTCGATGGGGTACAACGCGATCATCGTCTTCGCCGGCCTGCAGACGATCCCGCCGTCGGTCTACGAGGCCGGCCGCCTCGACGGCGCGGGCGAGGTCCGGATGTTCCGCCACCTGACGCTGCCGTTGCTTCGGCCGATTCTGGCGATGGTGATCGTCTTGTCGGTGATCGGCTCGTTCCAGGTATTCGACCTGGTCGCGGTCACCACCAAGGGCGGACCGGCCAACGCGTCGAACGTGCTGCCGATGTACATCTACACGAAGGCCTTCTCGCAGTTCGACTTCGGCTACGCGGCGACGATGTCACTGGCGCTCTTCGTGATGCTCATGATCATCACCTTCCTGCAGATGCGGCTGTTGCGTGCAGGCGAGTCGGACACGAACTAGAGGAGCCGGCCCATGTCTTCTGTTGTCGTCAACTCCCGGCCCCGGGCTTCGTTCGGGCGCGGAGTCGCGTGGACCTACATCGGGATCGTCGTACTGGTCACGCTGTTCCCGTTCTACTGGATGCTGCGGACGGCGTTCTCGAACAACTACGAACTGCTGCAGCACCCGTCCGACCCGCGGCCGGTGGGTTTCACCCTGGGCGCCTTCGCCCGGGTGCTCGGCATCGCGTCACCCGACCAGGCCAAGGCCGAGGGTGGCTCGGGCGCGTCCGTCGACATCCTGCACGCGCTGCTCAACTCGGTGGTCTACGCCTCGATCTCGACGGTGTCGATCGTGTTCTTCTCGTTGCTCGCGGCGTACGCCTTCGCCCGGTTGCAGTGGCGCGGCCGCAACGTGATCTTCTCCGTCTTCCTCTCGGCGCTGATGATCCCGGGCATCCTGACCCTGCTGCCGAACTACATCCTGGTGCGCGACCTCGGTCTGCTCAACACCTTCGCCGGCATGATCCTGCCCGGGGCGCTGTTCTCCGCGTTCAACATCTTCTTTCTCCGCCAGTTCATGCTCGGCCTGAGCAGCGAGATCGAGGAGGCGGCCCTGATCGACGGGGTCGGCCCGCTGGGCATGCTCGTGCGGATCACGCTGCCGATGACGTCGGGGCCGATCACGACACTGTCGATCCTGGGCTTCATCACCATGTGGAACGACTATTTCTGGCCGCTGCTCGTCACCAGCGACGACACCGTCCGTCCACTCACGCTCGCCCTCGGGGTGTTCAAGCAGAGCTCGCCGCAGGCCCAGCCGGACTGGGCCGGCCTGATGGCGGCGACGCTCGTCGCCGCGCTCCCGATGATGGTGCTGTTCATGGTGTTCGGCCGGCGCATCGTCAACTCCATCGGTTTCTCGGGAATCAAGTAGTTGTTGCTCTGGGCATCTAGCCCCGCCGCCCGGCCGTCGTACGAACGAAGGAAGCAGATGAAGATCACCCGGTTGGTTCCAGCCGTCGTCCTCGCCGCGCTCACCGCTTCGCTGGCTGCGTGTGGGGGCGGTGCCTCGAGCAGCAGTAGCGGGACGGTGAACTGGTGGACGTGGGACGACACCCAGGCCGCCGCGTATCGTCAGTGTGTCCCGGCCTTCGAGAAGGCGAATCCTGGGCTCAAGGTGACGATCTCGCAGTACAACTCCAACGACTACTTCACCAAACTCACCACGGGATTCGTCGGTGGCACAGCGCCCGACGGCTTCATGAACAGCGTCCAGTACCTGCCGTCGTACGCCGGGCAAAGTCAGCTGGAGCCGCTCGACGACTACATCAAGAAGGACAAGTACGACCTGAAGATCTTCTCCGAGGGTGTCCCGCTCTGGCAGCTGAACGGCAAGCAGTACGGCCTTCCGATGGACTGGGCGAGTACGGCCGTCTACTACAACAAGGCGGACATCGCCGCTGCGGGGTACATCGCCAAGGATCTCGGGACGATGACCTGGAATCCGAAGGACGGCGGGACGTACGAGAAGATCGCGGCGCATCTGACGGTCGACACCAAGGGTGTCCGCGGCGATCAGCCGGGGTTCGACAAGAATCACATCAAGACGTACGG
>NZ_DASRVN010000135.1:0-1894 GCF_035655035.1 Kribbella sp.
TCCGTACCCGAGGAAGTGCTGGCTGCCGGCCAGCAGCCGCGGATCGGACTCGACCCGCCGGGCGAACAGGACGGCGGACGGGAGCAGGTCGTCGATCCGGTCCGGCGCGGCGTTCTGCAGGATGTTGGCGGCCGGGCCCTCTACCCCGAGTACGTCGACGTCGGCGAGGCCCGCGGTGCGGAGTTCGGTGGCGAGTTCGTCGGCGTGGTGGAAGTACGCGACGGTGAAGCCGTACGAGCCGTCGATCCGGCCGGACGCGAACGCCTCGGCGAACAGCGGCAGGTTTTCCTCGGTCAGCGTGCCGTTGCTGCCGGCCTCGAGCAACCCGCCGTACCGATTGATCGCCGCCGCCACCACGATCCCGCCCGGCCGCGTCACGCGGACCGCTTCGGCCAGCGCCCGCGCGCGGTCGGCCGCCTCGACAAGGTGGTACAGCGGCCCGAGCAGCAGGGTCACGTCCACACTGGCGTCGGCCTGCCGCAACGCCCGCGCATCCCCGACCTCAGCCGCGAACGTACCGATCGCGGCGGCCGTCGCGACGTGCTCCGGTACGGCGTCGACCAGCGTCACCCGATGCCCGTCCGCGGCCAGCCAGCGCGCGTGCACGCCGGTCGCGCCGCCGACATCCAGTACGTCGGCCGCAGGCGGCAACCACCGCCGCAACAACTCCTGGGTACGCACGAACTCGAGCCGGCCGTGCCCGTTGACCACCAGCCGATCGCCTTCGACGTACCGATCCCGATAGAACGAATGAATCACCGGATCAAGTTCAACCATGCCGCCACTCTGCACCCCCAAAAACCCGAGCACACCCGGATTCCCACCCGCTACCCTGCCCGACGGTCAGTACCTTTTCCGCACGGAAGTGTTGATGACCTGGCATGCTGGGGGCATGAGCTGGGCTGTCTATGCGATGCGCGGGCCAGGAGGCGTACGGCGCCTCGACGACGTACCGGTCGACTACGAGCCGCCGTCGGTCGGGACCTCGACCGATGTGGTGGCCGCGGTCCGGGAGCTGGTGCCGGACGTCGACACCAGCAAGCCGTCGTGGCTGGCGCTGCGAAGTCCGGACTTCGACGTCGAGATGACGATCGGCAAGGGGGTCGAGGTCCGCGACATCACGTTCTACCTGAACGACGGCCCGCGGTCGATCCCGATCGTGATGGAGATCAGCCGCAAGCTCGGCGTCACGCCGTACGACACCGAGTCCGGCAACTTCCTCACCGAGGAGTCCCGGCCGCCGGTGCCGCCGCCGATGGAGCCGGACGAGATCAAGATGAACAAGCCGAAGTGGTGGAAGTTCGGCCGTAAGTAAACCAGCCCGGGCTTGTGCCCGGGCTGTTCTTCGGCTTACGATCAGGACGATCGTACAGGACGATCGCCCTGGAGGATGTCGGATGGCCCCCACCGCGAAACAAGGTCAGGAAGTACGGCTGCGCCTGCTGGCCGCCGCCGTCGAACTGATCCCCGAGCGCGGCTGGTCCGCGGTCAGCACCCGGATCCTGGCCGAGCGGGCCGGGGTCACGCCGAGCGTCGTGCACTACCACTTCTCGTCGGTGCAGGACGTACTGACCGAGGCCGCGATCAGCGCGATGCGCCAGGTGCTCACCGCCACCGACGAGCTGTTCACCGCCGCGACCACCCCGCCCGTCGCGATCGACGCGCTGCTGGCCTCGCTCGAGCAGTACGACGGGAGCGACCCGACGTCGCTGCTGTTCACCGAGACGTACCTGGCCGCGACCCGCGACGAACGCCTCCGCACGCAGATCGCCGCCCTGGTCACGGACTTCCGCACCCGGGTCGCCGACTGGCTGACGATCCACCAGGTCGCCGAGCCGGCCGCGACCGCCGCCGTACTCGCCGCCGCCATCGACGGCCTGCTCCTGCACCGCAC
>NZ_DASRVN010000136.1:0-5661 GCF_035655035.1 Kribbella sp.
GCCGACGAGCCGTTCGGCGCGCTGGACGCGCTGACCCGGCTGAAGATGCACGCGCTGCTGCGGCAGCTGTGCGCCGCGCACCAACCCGCCGTACTGCTGGTGACACACGACGTCGACGAGGCGATTGTGCTGGCCGACCGGGTGATCGTGCTCGACGCCGGGCGGATCGTCGCCGAGGAGACCGTCACGTTGACCGGGCCGCGGAGCGCGGCCGATCCGGAGTTCGCCGCGATCCGCTCGCGGCTTCTAGATGCCTTGGGAGTTTCGGTATGAGCAGGCAGTTGCACCTGAACGCGTTCCTGATGAGCACCGGGCACCACGAGGCGTCCTGGCGGCTGCCGGAGAGTGACCCGTTCGCGAACACGTCGGTCGAGCACTACCAGAAGCTGGCGCAGCTCGCCGAGCGCGGGCGCTTCGACTCGATCTTCTTCGCCGATTCGCCGGTGCTGTTCGGGAACGTCGGACGGCGGCCGGCCGGGTCGCTGGAGCCGACGGTCCTGCTGACCGCGATCGCCGCCGTGACGTCGCGGATCGGCCTGATCGCGACCGCGTCCACGACGTACAACGAGCCGTACAACCTGGCCCGGCGGTTCGCCAGCGTCGACCACGTGAGCGGCGGGCGCGCGGGGTGGAACGTGGTCACCACGGCCGGCCCGGAGGCGGCGCGGAATTTCAACCTGAGCGACCAGCCCGCGCATGCGGAGCGGTACGAGCGGGCCGCGGAGTTCCTCGAGGTCGCGTACCAGCTGTGGGACTCGTGGCAGGACGACGCCGCGATCGCGGACAAGGACTCGGGTGTGTGGGCCGTGCAGGACCGCGTCGTACCGATCGACCACGTCGGACGGCACTTCCAGGTACGCGGACCGCTCAACCTGCCGCGGTCGCCGCAAGGGCATCCGTTGATCGTGCAGGCGGGGTCCTCGGAGGACGGGAAGGGGCTGGCCGCGCGGTACGCCGAGGCCGTATTCACCGCGCAGCAGACGCTGGAGGACGCGCAGGACTTCTACCAGGACCTCAAGGCGCGGGCGGTTGCTCTTGGGCGGGATCCGTCCGGGCTGAAGATCCTGCCCGGGATCGTGCCGGTGATCGGGTCCACGGTCGCGGAGGCGGAGCGGCTCGAGCACCGGCTGGACTCGCTGATCCGGCCCGAGTACGCGCGGCTGCAGCTGGCGCGGACGCTGCGGGTGTCGCCGGAGGACCTGCCGTTCGACCAGCAGCTGCCCGCGGACCTGCCGGACGAGGACGAGATCGAGGGCTCGAAGAGCCGGTACACGCTGATCGTGACGCTCGCACGCCGCGAGAAGCTGACCGTCCGCGAGCTGATCGGCCGGCTCGGCGGTGGACGCGGGCACCGGACGTTCACCGGCACGCCGGAGCAGGTCGCGGACGCGATCCAGCACTGGTTCGAGGCCGGCGCGGCCGACGGCTTCAACGTGATGCCGCCGGTCCTCCCGTCCGGCCTGACCACGTTCGTCGACGAGGTGATCCCGATCCTCCAGGCACGCGGCCTCTTCCGCACCGAGTACACGGGTACGACGTTGCGCGACCACTACGGCCTCCCCCGCCCGGCCGGCCGCGCGCCGCAGCCTCAGGAGGTGTCCGCCTAGTCCGCGGGTATTGCTGGGCATTCCGGTGAAACGCAGTACGGTCCTGTGAAAGAGTTTCCGTCATGGGGAATATCCCGCGCGTCGTCGCCCATCGCGGAGCCAGTGCGGTTGATCCGGAACACACGCTCGCGGCGTACCGGAGGGCCATCGAGTACGGCGCCGACGGCCTTGAGTGCGACGTCCGGCTGACCGCGGACGGGCATCTCGTCTGCGTCCACGACCGGACCATCGAACGCACCTCGAACGGTACCGGCGTGGTCTCGCGGCTGAGCCTCGCGGAGCTCCAGCAGTACGACTGGGGCTCCTGGAAGAACGGGAACGACGGACAACCGATCCTCACCCTGGAGACCCTGCTCGGGACCGTCCGGGATGCCGGCCGCCCGGTCGAGCTGGCGGTCGAGACCAAGCACCCGACCCGGTACGCCGGCCTCGTCGAGCGCCGCCTGGTCGAAGCCCTGGACCGCTTCGGCTGGGCGCGCCCGCGACCCGGAACGGAGTCGCCGGTCCGGGTGATGAGCTTCTCCTGGCTCTCGCTCCGCCGGATGCGCTCCGCGGCGCCCGGCCTGCGCACCGTGCTGCTGATGGACCGGGTCCCGCTGCGCTTCCGCGGCGGCACGCTCCCGGCCGGCGTCTCGTACGCCGGTCCGAGCCTGGCGATCGTCACCGCGCACCCGGAGTACGTCGACCGCGCGCACAAACACGGGCATCAGGTACACGTCTGGACCGTGAACGCCGAGAACGACGTCCGGCACTGCCGAGACGTCGGTGTCGACGCGGTGATCAGCGACCGCCCCGACATGGCCCTGCGGGTACTGCGGGAAGAACCGGGACGTCGCACCTGACCTGCGGGTTTGTGACACGCCGGGACGGAATTGTGTGGCTTGCGTCACGCCGGTGTGGATACGTAGCGGTGCGAATGCGGGCGGTTATTGCAACGTTCAATTCCGTCGATTTCGTTACGGTTTCCGGGGGTTTAGGCGGGGCTGTGTAACGGAATACCTGCGGGTGTTTTCGGCACCGGATTCGTGGGCAGAACTTCCTGTGGCTGAACCGATCATCGAGGAGACCCTGCTTGTCCTCTGCGACCCTGCCCGCCGACGTCAGCGTCGTGGACGTCGTACTGCCGCACGAAGTGTCCGCGGTAGCGGACGCCCGGCGCCGTCTCGGTGCCTACCTGAAGCGCCACCGGGTCGCCCGCAACGCCTCCGACGACGCCCAGCTCGTGCTGTCCGAGCTGCTCTCGAACGCGATCCGGTACGCCCCGCCGCTGCCCACCGGTGACGTCCGCGCCGCCTGGTGGATCGACAAGGCCGGCATCCACGTCGAGGTCACCGACGGCCGCGGCGACACCGAGCCGCAGCGCGTCACCGACCCGCACCCCGAGTCCATCGGCGGCCGCGGCCTGGCCATCGTCGACGTCCTGACCACCGGCTGGGACGTCCGCACCGCCCGCACCCACCGCACCGTCCACGCGATCGTCCCGAGCTAGGGCTGGTTGGCTCTCACCAGGGGTGGACTGTAAGACTGCGGGGTTATGGGAAAGAAGTCGCGGCAGCGCGCGCAGAACTCGACTCCGACCGTCACGCTCGACCCGGCCGATCTGGTGGACGTCGGTCCGCGCGAACCCTGCCCGTGCGGCTCGGGCAAGCGGTTCAAGCAGTGCCATGGCAAGGACCGCGCGCAGGCGGCGGACGCGTTCGTGGTGCGGCCGTTCGAGGGGCTGCCGTCGGAGTGTGACCTGATCGCGTTCCGCGAGATCGTCCCGTCCGGCACCGTGCAGGTCGAGCTGACCGGCGACCACGCCGGCAAGGTGGTGAACCTGGTGACCCTGCTGCCGATGGCGATGCCGGGTCTGGTCCGCGACGACGAGACGATCTGGATCGGCCTCCAGACGCACGCCTCCTCCGGCGACCCGAGCCGCGACCTCGGCCATGCGATCACCGCCGCGCTCCGCACCGAGCCCGGCAACCCGATCCAGCTCGGCGACCTGATGAAGGACGGACCGCGGCTGCAGGACCTGATCGATACGACGAAGGCGCTCGAGGTCAAGGTGCACGAGGGCTTCGACTACTGGGTCGGCGAGAACGTCGAGGACCCGACCGGCGAGGTCGCCGCGGGCCTGGAGCGCGCGAACGCCGCCGCGGCCCCGACCGTACGGCTGGAGTCGGTCGACGCCGCGTACTGGACCCAGATCGGCGACCGCATCTACCTCCGCTGGGTGATGCCGCACACCGAGGACACCCTCCTCGACGCGCTGGCCCGGCTGCACGCGGCCGGCTCGTCCGCGGTGGTCGACGGCAGCCGCCTGATCGGATCCTTCCGCGCCCTCGGCGTCCTGGCCCCGGTCTGGGAGCTTCCGGCCGGTACCGAGGCTGCCGACGTGGAGAAGCCGGCCGCCGACTTCGCCGCCGCCCTGGAGAAGGCGCTGGCCACCGACGCCCCGCTCACCACCGAGGAGCGCGCCGCGAAGGCCGGCCTGGCCAGCCGCCAGCTCACCATCCGCTGACCCGCTCCGGGAAGCGAGAACGCCCACCTCAGCTGGTGCTGAGGTGGGCGTTCTGCTGACTGCCAGTGGTCTAGGCCATGATCGTTCAAATCGGCCCAGCAACGTGGACGGCCCAAGTCCTGCTGACGGGGGAGCAACAGGGCCTGGGCCTAGGCATGAAGATTACCCAGGAAGGCCGCCCTCCACAACCCCCGATTTCACTCCGCGTGTCGCCGACCTCACGCGGCCCGGTTTCCGAGGGCGCCTCAGCGGGTGAGTGGGGCGCGCAGGACGGGGCAGGACATGCAGCGCGGGCCGCCGCGGCCCGAGCCGAGTTCGGAGCCGGAGATCCGGACGACCTCGATCCCGGACTCCTCGAGGCGGGCGTTGGTCTCGACGGTGCGCTCGTACGCGATGCAGACCCGCGGCGCGACGGCGAGCGTGTTGTTCCCGTCGTCCCACTGCTCGCGCTCGGCCGTGACCGGGTCCAGGCCGGTGTCGATCCGGCGGAGGGTGTCGATGCCGAGCGCCTTCGCGGCGGCGACCAGGAACGGCTCGGGGGTCGCGATGTGCAACTGCTCGCCGTCGGTGGTGACCGCGAGCGCGCGCATCTCCTCGGCCATGTTCGGATACATCAGCACGGCGTCGGTGTCGACCATCGTGCAGACGGTGTCGAGATGCATCGTCGCCCGCTGCTGTGCGATCGGTACGGCGAGCACCGTGTGCGCCAGGCCCTTCGCGAACACCCGTCGCGCCAGCCGCTCCACCCCGGCCGGCGTGGTTCGCTCCCCGACCCCGACGGCGAGTACGCCGGGACCGAGCGCGAGCACGTCGCCGCCCTCGACGTGCTCCAGCTGGTGGTCGTACACCTTGTCCGCGCCGGCGAACCGCGGGTGGAACGTGTAGATCAGCTCGGTCAGCTGCGTCTCGCGCATCCGGGCCGGCATCGCCAGCGAGGTGACCGCGACCGAGTCCCGGATCCAGACGCTGGAGTCGCGGGTGAAGAGCAGGTTCGGCAGCGGGTCGATGAGGAAGTCCTCGTGCGCCAGGAGCGACGTCACCAACCCGCCGGAGTGCACCTCGTCGTTGCGTACGCCGGCCATCAACGCCTCGGCCAGCGCGCCGGGGTCGAGGTCGCCGAGGTAGGCCCGCAGGTAGTCGCGGAGGGTGTCACCGAGCCGCAGGTCCTCCGTCGCGCCGGCGACCGCCTGGTGGCGCGCCTCGGGGTGGTCCAGGGACTCGGTGAGCAGTTCGCCGAGGTACAGCACCTCGACGTCGCGGTCGCGGAGGGTCTGGGCGAAGGCGTCGTGCTCGTCCTGCGCGCGGCCGACCCACGGGATGCCGTCGAACAGCAGTTTGTCGTTGTTCCGCGGAGTGAGTCGCCGGAGCTCGTTGCCGGGCCGGTGCAGCATCACCGTTCGCAGCCGGCCGACCTCACTGTCGACGCCGTACGTACTCCCAGCCATCCGTCCACCCTCCGGTCGCGTGTACGCACCACGCTACTCCCGCCAATGTGTCTGATTGTCCGACAATATCAGTCTCGGATGCGGTCGTAGAACAGGCAGAGGG
>NZ_DASRVN010000137.1:0-4324 GCF_035655035.1 Kribbella sp.
TGTGGTGGTCAGGGGCGGTCTCGAACCGCCGACCTTCCGCTTTTCAGGCGGACGCTCTACCAGCTGAGCTACCTGACCGGGGAGAAAGTTCGGCGGCGGTGTTTGGACACCGCCGCCTTCTCCTGGCGACCCAGACGGGACTCGAACCCGCGACCTCCGCCGTGACAGGGCGGCACGCTAACCAACTGCGCCACTGGGCCTTGCGACTCGATGATCTTACAGCATCTTCGAGCTTGGTTTTGCACCGGCCGGTTGGCCGTATCCCCAACGGGATTCGAACCCGCGTTACCGCCTTGAAAGGGCAGCGTCCTAGGCCACTAGACGATGGGGACTCGGACCCGCGGGAGCCGAAGCTCCAGGGACAGCCGTAAGCATAGAGGAGACCGCGCCAGCTTCCAAAACGAGATACTGGTGGGGTGATCGAGATGAGCCGGGCCGACTTCGAGGGGCTGGTGTCGCTGGCGCTGGACGAGGTGCCGGAGGAACTCGCGCAGCTGATCGACAACGTGGCGGTGTTCGTCGAGGACGAGCCGCCGGCGGGGGATCCGGAGCTGCTCGGGATCTACGAGGGGATCCCGCTGACCGAGCGCGGGCACTACTACGGCGGCGTACTGCCGGACCGGATCACGATCTACCGGATCCCGACGCTGAGGATCTGCGAGACCGTCGACGACGTGGTGGAAGAGGTACACATCACAGTCGTGCACGAGATCGCCCACCACTTCGGCATCGACGACGCCCGCCTGCACCAGCTCGGCTACGGCTGACGGGCAGGCCGAGACCGCCGTACGGCGACGTTCGTACGGCGGTGGGTGCTACGCGAGGTTCAGGAGCGGCCGAGGAGGAGTTTCCAGGGCATCAGGGCTGATTCGAGTTGGACCTTGAGGGACATCTTGGAGACGCCTTCGGTGCGTTCCTCGAAGCGGATCGGGGTTTCGGCGATCTTCAGGCCGCGCTTGACCGTGCGGTAGTTCATCTCGACCTGGAACGAGTACCCGTTGCTGGCGATCGAGGCGACGTCGATCCAGCGGAGGGTGTCGGCCTTCCAGGCCTTGAAGCCGGCGGTGGCGTCCTTCACGTGCAGCCGCAGGATGGCGTTCACGTAGAAGTTCGCCCAGGCGGACAGTGCGCGGCGGTGCCAGCCCCACTCGGCCGCGGCGGAGCCGCCGGGGACGTACCGGGAGCCGATCACCACGCCGGCGTCGGTGGTCCGCAGCATCTCGACCATCGTCGGGATGACCGAGGCCGGGTGCGACAGGTCGGCGTCCATCTGGATGACGATGTCGGCACCCTCGTCGAGCGCGCGGGTGATCCCGGCCACGTACGCGCGGCCGAGGCCGTCCTTCGCTGTCCGGTGCAGTACGCCGACCTTCTCCGGCGACTTCTTCGCCAGCTCGTCGGCGACGTCACCGGTCCCGTCGGGGGAGTTGTCGTCGACAACCAGAAGCTCCAGGCCGGGCAGGTTGAGGTCGGACAGCAGTCCGGCCAGCACAGGCAGGTTTTCCCGCTCGTTGTAGGTCGGTACGACGACCACGATCTTGGCTAGCTCACCCATGACTTTCCTTCGTCGGAGACACCGGACGCTATCGCATCCGCGCGCGGAGTCGTGCACCTGTTCGCGCTCGGTGTCGATATCGGTACGACGAACCCGACGGGGCGCCGAGTTCCCGAGCGCGGAAAGGAGGTCACCAGTCGACGTCCGGCAGCGCCAGGGCCTCCTCACTGGCCAGCAGGAGCATGCCGACACACCAGGAGTGCGAGAGCGTGAGGATCGCGCCGGGCGGCCCGAAGCACCGGGTCTGGTAATAGCGCTCCGTGACCATGCCCCGACGGGCGTTGAAGTCGCCGTCGTGACGGGCCACGAACTGTCGGGCGAATCGCAGGTGCTCGACCGCGGACCGGGCGTATCCGGCGTCGCCGGTCAGGGCCGAGAGCGTGACGAGCTCGGCGGTGCAGATGAGGCCGTAGTTGTGGAGGTGCTGGTTCGACGGGCTCGCCTGGTCGCCGCCGCGGCTGCGGAAGCCGTACGTCGCCAGCAGCGTCTCGGGCGCGAACTGTACGTCGTAGCTGTAGCGGAACGTGAGCATCCAGTCGGCGGCGGTTCGCGCGAGGTCGAGCCACTCGTCCGACGGATCGATCCGGTGCAGCCCCAGGTAGGCGAGGAGTGCGGCGTACCCGTCCTCGCAGGTCGGAGCCAGGTCCACGTCCTCGGGTGCGCCGCACAGCGACTCGTCGCGCACGAACGTCGCGTAGTACCGCCCGCCGCGACGGGCGGCCTCGCGGAAGCGGTCGTCGCCGAACAGCTCGTACGCCGCTGCCATCGCGCCGACCCAGGTCAGCCCCGCAGCTCCGCGCCGGGACAGCACCTCGCCGGTCTCCAGGTGGTAGAGGCTCCCGAAGTTGCCGTCGGCCTCCTGGGCGGTCAGGGCGAACTCCAGGTTGCTGAGCACCGCCGTACGCCAGGCCGGATGGTCGGGCTCCGCGGCGAGCGCCCGGATCGCGAACAGCGTGGCCTCCGCGAGCGTGCGCGCGTGCAGGCCGCCCGGCACCGGCGTCCAGGATCCCGACCAGCCGTGCTCGGCGTACCAGGTACCGAAGAAGGTGCCGGCCGGGGTCAGGTTGGCCGTGATGTGGTCGATGACCGCCGTACCTGCGTCGACGTACGCCGGGTTGCCGACGCGCCGGCCGTGCCGCAGCAGCGCGTACGCGTAGGGGATGCCGCTCACCCAGGCGACATGCATCGCGAGCCGGTCGCCGCGCCCGCCCAGGTCGCCGACCAGCTCGCGGTCGAACAGCGCGGTCTCGATCAGGACCGCCGGGTCCTCACGGTAGTGCCAACGCCAGAGCCCGTACGCCGTCAGCTCGGCAGCCTGACGTAGATCGACCCAGGGGACGACCGGCGGACGGGCGGAGCGGTCCCGCAGCGTGCTGAGCACGGGAGCGTAGCTGTGCCGGTCCGGAGGCAGCGTCCACAGGCCGACCTGGATCTCGTGGCTCTCACCCGGGTGCCATCGGTGGGACTCCGCGAGCGGATCGACGCCGTGCGGCTCGCCGACGTAGCTGAACGGCTCCTCGCGGTAGGGCAGGGAGATCCAGATCGTCGCCGGGTGGTCCGGTCCGGCGCCGAGGCCGAGGCCGCTGAGCCCGAGCGCGGTGTTCGCCGCGACGGACAGTGCCACGCCACCGTCGTTGCCCCAGGCAAAGACCGCCGGAGTCGCCGCGCGGTCGGCACGGAACGCCCAGCAGTCGGCGGTCAGCGTCTCCCGGTCCTGCGCGCCCGGCTCGTACCGCGGATAGATCCGCTCACAGGCGGGATCGCGGTTGGCGCCGTAGAACAGGCCCGGAATGAGCCACCGCGGCGGCCCATCCGGGACCGCGACCTCGAGGCGCACGCGGGCGTCTGTGGCGGCGGCTCCGATGTATTGCGCCCGCAGCCGCACGGATTCCTCGCTCGGACCGGCGGGCGTGCGGGCGAGGTAGATCCGCCAGTCCGGCTCGGTCTCGATCGGCGAGCCGTCAGCGGCCTCGACAGTTACCGTCAGCTTCACGGGCCACCTCTCATCCGCCCGGGAACGGCGGCGGTTGCGCCGGATCCCACTCGAGCAGGTCGACTTCGACCGGTGCGATCTCGGCGTCGGCGGCGAGTCGCAAGGTCTTGATCTCGTGCGGTCTGAAGGTGGCGCCGAAGGAGCGCCCCAGGACGTCGATCGTGACCTCGGCAGCTCGGCCCGCGGACTCGTACGCACGCAGAACCGTGGCTCCGTCGTTGTCCTCGGCCCGCTTGAGCACGGAGACCACCACGTGGTCGGCTCCTGCCACGGTCAGGTAGGACTGAGCTTGCGGCAGGGGACCGGCGTGAAAGCATTCGATCAGCGGTGTCACCCGTTGGTTGAGCTCGGCGGCCCGGCGTACGACGGCCGTGGCTCGCCAGTCGCCGTCGTGCGGCAGCAATCGGTAGGTGAACCGCTGGACACCCTGGTCGAGATACTCGTACACGCCGTCCTCGTCCAGTTGCCGTGGATCGTGCCAGGCGAAGACCGGAGACCGCACCGCCGTCATCGCGAGGACGGACCGCCCCTCGGTCGTGCCATCCACCGCGAACGAGTACTTGCCGTCGTTCAGCACGGACACGCCGCCGTCCGTCCCGGAGACGTCGACCCAGGCGTGCGACGGCACTTCTTCGCGGTTCTGCTCCCGCACCAGTTGCCCGTACGGGATCTCGTGAGTCGCCTGCGGCTCCCGCACCGCGAACGGGAAGCACAGCTTCAGCGCCTTCAACCGCTCGCGCCAGTCCACCGTGACGCGTACTTCGACCGCGTCGGAC
>NZ_DASRVN010000138.1:0-12107 GCF_035655035.1 Kribbella sp.
CTCGGCGATCAGCAGCGTGTTGTCACACGCCTCCGGGAAGTCCTTCCAGACCTCGCGCATCTCGGCCGCGGTCTTCACGTAGAACTCGTTCGCGTCGAACTTGAACCGGTTCGGGTCGGTCATCGTCGAGCCGGACTGGACGCACAGCAGCGCCGCGTGCGCCTGCGAGTCCTCGGGCTTGGTGTAGTGCAGGTCGTTGGTCGCGACCAACGGCAGGCCGAGCTCCTTGGCCAGCTTGAGCAGGTCCTTCTGGATGTCCCGCTCGATGCCGAGGCCGTGGTCCATCAGCTCGCAGTAGTAGTTCTCCCTGCCGAAGATGTCGCGGAACTCCGCGGCGGCCTCGATCGCCTCCTTGTACTGCCCCAGCCGGAGCCGGGTCTGCACCTCGCCGGACGGGCAGCCGGTCGTCGCGATCAGGCCCTGGCCGTAGGTGTTCAGCAGCTCGCGGTCCATCCGGGGCTTGAAGTAGTACCCCTCGAGGCTGGCCAGCGAGCTCATCTTGAACAGGTTGTGCATGCCGGACGTGTTCTTCGCCAGCAGCGTCATGTGCGTGTACGCACCCGAACCGGAGACGTCGTCGCGGCCCGCGTTCGCATCGCCCCACTTGACCCGCTTGCGCTCGGTGCGGTGGGTGTGCGGCGTCAGGTACGCCTCGACGCCGATGATCGGCTTGACGTCGTACTTCTTCGCCGTCTTCCAGAACTCGTAGGCCCCGAACACGAACCCGTGGTCGGTGGTCGCGATCGCCGGCTGGCCCATCTCCTGGGCGGTCTTGAACAACTCGTCGATCCGGGCAGCGCCGTCCAGCATCGAGTACTCGGTGTGCACATGGAGATGCACGAAACTGTCGCTGGACCCCATATCGGCGCAGACCTCCCAGGGCGTGAGTGAGGTGGACTGCGACAGCTTATGCAGGCCCCACCGACAGTTCTCAATCGGCACTCCGGCGGACCTCGATCTAGCGGGTCGACCGCCCGCTATCCGGTCAGTCGACCAGCAGATCGAGGGCGTGGTCGAGGTCTTCGGGGTACTCCGAGGTGAACTCGACGTACTCGCCGGTGCCGGGGTGGGTGAAGCCGAGGCGCATCGCGTGCAGCCACTGGCGGGACAGGCCGAGGCGTTCGGCCAGCACCGGGTCGGCGCCGTACGTCAGGTCGGCGCAGCACGGGTGGCCGATCGCGGACATGTGGACCCGGATCTGGTGCGTGCGGCCGGTCTCCAGCGTGATCTCCAGGAGGGTCGCGTACCGGAACGCCTCGAGGGTCTCGTAGTGCGTGACGCTCGGCTTCCCGCCCGCGACCACGCCGAACTTGTAGTCGTGGTGCGGATGCCGGTCGATCGGGGCGTCGACCGTACCCGTGAACGGGTCGGGATGACCCTGGACGAGCGCGTGGTAGATCTTGCGCACGGTCCGTTCCTTGAACGCGCGCTTCAGGACGGTGTAGGCGTACTCCGTCTTCGCGACCACCATCAGGCCCGACGTACCGACGTCGAGGCGGTGCACGATGCCCTTGCGTTCGGCGGCGCCGCTGGTGGAGATGGCGAAACCCGCGCCGGCCAGGTGGCCGATCACGGTCGGGCCGGTCCAGCCGGGTGACGGGTGCGCGGCGACGCCGACGGGTTTGTCGACCACGACGATCTCGTCGTCGTCGTACACGATCCGCAGGTTGTCGACGGTCTCCGGTACGACGGTGACCTCGGACGGCGGCGGGGGCAGCTCGACGTCGAGCAGTACGCCGGCCGCGACCCGGGAGGACTTCGGCGCCGGGGAGCCGTCGACCTGGACCAGGCCGGACTCGATCAGCTCGGCGGCCTTGGCCCGGGAGACGCCGAACAGGCGCGACAGCGCCGCGTCCAGCCGCTCCCCCGCGAGACCGTCCGGGACGATGACGGTCCGGGAGTTCACTTGCGGGGCTCCCGGGTGCCGTCCAGCTTGACGCCGCGCAGGGTCTGGATCACCAGCAGTACGGCGGCCGAGGTGACGGCCATGTCCGCGACGTTGAAGATCGCCCAGTGCGGGGTCTGCAGGAAGTCGACGACATGCCCGTGGAACGGCGACGGCTCGCGGAAGATCCGGTCCAGGATGTTCCCGACCGCGCCGCCGAACAACAGCCCGAACGCCACCGACCAGCCGGCCGAGCCGAGCTTGCGGGAGAGGTAGATCACGCCGAGCGCGACGATGATCTGCACCGCGCTGATGTACGGCGTGTAACCCGCGCCGAGGCTGAAGGCGGCGCCGGAGTTCCGGATCAGGTTGAACTTGAGCAGGCTCCCGATCACGTTCACCGGCTCGCCCGGGGTGAGATGCGCCAACGCCAAAGCTTTCGTCAGCTGATCCAAGAACAGGACCACCACCCCCACCCCACCAAAAACCACAGTCCACTTCCACGACCTCTTCCCGGCCTCAGAAGAGCTGTTGGAGGAGGAGGAGGTGGTGGAAGAGGAGGCCGCGCTCTCCGGTGCGGAGGTGTCCCCACCGGCAGCCGAGCCGGCGGACGCCCCGGCACCCTTCGGTGCGGAGGTGTCCCCACCGGTAGCCGCCGCGGGGGTGGACGACGGAGAACCGGCCGACGGGGGGTCGGCCGGTTCGGGGGTGGCTGGGTCGTCCACCTGGGAGGACGAGGTGGGGTTCAGCGGCGTTCCTGGCGTTCTTTGCATGAGACACACAGTGTCGCACGCGGGAATGCCTGCAGCCGACCCTTGCCGATCGCGTTGCCGCAGTTCTCGCAGACGCCGTACGTGCCGTCGTCGATCCTGGTCAGGGCGAACTCGATCTGGTTCAGCATGTCGCGGGCGTTGTTCGCCAGCGTCAGCTCGTGGTACCGCTCGAGGGTCGTCGAGCCGACGTCCGCCTGGTCGTTGCCGGCGCCGTCGCTGCCGTCGCGGAACAGGCCCACGATCTCCTGTTCGGCCTCGTGGATCTCCTGCTTGAGGTGCTCGACCTCACCCTCCAGCTCCGAGCGCAGCTCGGCGAGCTCGGCCGCGGTCCAGGGATCCTCGCCCGGCTTCACCTTGAAGCTCTCCGCCGTATGTGCCGCGGACTTGCCCGGCGCCGTCGCCGGAGTCCTGTTCTCGTTCGTCTTCATGGCCACCCTCTTCGTCTGAGCTTTCTTGGCAGGGGTCTTAGCCGCTGTGCTTTTCGCCGCGGTGGTCGCCGAAGAGGTCGCTGCCGACTTCTTCACCGCGGTGGTCTTCTTGGCCGGCGAGGTCTTCGCCGGGCTTTTGCGGGCCGTCTTCGGGACCGGCTCGGACTTCTTCGCGGCAGTTTTCTTCTTGGCCGCAGCAGTGCGTTGGGGGGCGGACTTCTTGGGTGCCGATGTAGCCATGGTCAGCTACCCCCTGCCTTAGTCGGAGACTGGAGCGGACTGGTCGCAAGACAGTAGGACACGTGCCCAGCACGTGCCAGCCTGACGCGCAGACCGTGCAGATAAGGTAGTCGGTTCTTCAAGTCCGCTCGATGTTCCGCACATCACAACCGTGTTGCAGACATCACTGTCCGTAACACTTCCCAGGTCAGGCCGGCAATCGCCGGAGCCGTTCCCGGATGTCGTTCTCCTCCCCGTCAACCTCGACCAACTTGTCCCTGCCGGGCCACCGCGACCACCAGCCGGCCGAATTCTTGCTGCACCACCCATTAACGATTCGTAGTCACCCGGTACGACGCCGTACACTGACGACCGAGAACCGCAAGGCAGTGATGGGGCCATCACCCCGGAGCCGCCGGAAGAACGGTCCGCAGGGACCTATTAGAACCGGCAGCGTCTCGCAAAGGAAGTGGGTGACCGTACTTACGGTCACCAAGGAGGGTGGTACCGCGCGGTAACCGGCTCAGGCCGGTGCTTCGTCCCTCGTCCCAGCAGCAGGACGTGACGAAGGACGCACAACATGGCGGCAGCGCATACCCCCGGCACTCCCTGGCGGCAGGTTCCCGCCCAGGTCGACTTCCCCGCGCTCGAGCGGGAGGTGCTCACCCTCTGGGACGAGCACGACACCTTCGCCAAGAGCCTCGAACAGTCCGCCGGCGGTACGCCGTGGACGTTCTACGAAGGCCCGCCGACCGCGAACGGCATGCCCGGCACGCACCACATCGAGGCCCGCGTCTTCAAGGACGTGTTCCCGCGCTACCGGACCATGAAGGGTTTCTGGGTCGAGCGCAAGGCCGGCTGGGACTGCCACGGCCTCCCGGTCGAGGTCGCGGTGGAGAAGGAGCTCGGCTTCAACGGCAAGCCGGACATCGAGGCGTACGGGATCGCCGAGTTCAACGCGAAGTGCCGCGAGTCGGTGCTCCGGCACGTCGACGCGTTCCGTGAGCTGACGGTCCGGATGGGGTACTGGGTCGACCTCGAGCACCCGTACAAGACGATGGACCCGGAGTACGTCCAGTCGGTCTGGTGGTCGCTGAAGCAGATCCACGACAAGGGCCTGCTGGTCGAGGACTACCGGATCACGCCGTACTGCCCGCGCTGTGGCACCGGCCTGTCCGACCACGAGCTCGCCCAGGGCTACGAGACGGTCGTCGACCCGTCGGTGTACGTCCGCTTCCCGCTCACCTCCGGCCCGCTGGCCGGCAAGGCGTCGCTGCTGGTCTGGACGACGACCCCGTGGACGCTGGTCTCCAACACGGCCGTCGCCGTGCACCCCGACGTCGAGTACGTCACAGCCACCGACGGCACCGAGACCCTGGTGGTGGCCAAGCCGCTGCTGGACCGGCTCGGTGAGGGCTGGACGGTCACTGGTGAGTACGCCGGCCGCGACATGGAGCGCTGGACCTACCAGCGGCCGTTCGAGCTGGTGCCGTTCGACGAGCCGGCGCACTACGTCGTACTCGCGGAGTACGTCACCACCGAGGACGGTACCGGTCTGGTGCACCAGTCCCCCGCGTTCGGCGCGGACGACCTCGCGGTGGGCCGTGCGTACAACCTGCCGGTGGTGAACCCGGTGGACACCACCGGTCACTTCAACACCGACGTACCGCTGGTCGGCGGGCAGTTCTTCAAGAAGGCCGACGAGGACCTGGTCGCGGACCTGCGGGACCGCGGGCTGCTGTTCAAGCACGTCCCGTACGAGCACCCGTACCCGCACTGCTGGCGCTGCCACACCCCGGTCATGTACTACGCGCTCCCGTCCTGGTACATCCGGACCACCCAGGTGAAGGACGCGCTGCTCCGCGAGAACGAGAAGACCAACTGGTACCCGGACTCGGTGAAGTGGGGCCGGTACGGCGACTGGCTGCGGAACAACATCGACTGGGCCGTCTCGCGCTCCCGCTACTGGGGTACGCCGTTGCCGATCTGGCGCTGCGCCGAGGACCACCAGGTGTGCGTGGGCTCGCTGGCCGAGCTCGGCGAGCTGGCCGGCCGCGACCTGAGCGGCAGCGACCCGCACCGGCCGTACGTCGACGACATCACGTTCGACTGCCCGACCTGCGGTGCCGAGGCGCACCGGGTGCCCGAGGTGATCGACGCCTGGTACGACTCGGGCTCGATGCCGTTCGCGCAGTGGGGCTACCCGTGGGTCGAGGGCTCCGAGGAGAAGTTCGCGCAGACCTACCCGGCCGACTTCATCTCCGAGGCGATCGACCAGACCCGCGGCTGGTTCTACACGCTGATGGCGATCGGCACGCTGGTGTTCGACGAGTCGTCGTACCGGAACGTGGTCTGCCTCGGGCACATCCTGGCCGAGGACGGCCGGAAGATGTCCAAGCACCTCGGCAACATCCTGGAGCCGATCCCGCTGATGGACGACCACAGCGCGGACGCGGTGCGCTGGTTCATGGCCGCCTCCGGGTCGCCGTGGAAGGCACGCGGCATCGGGCCGAACGTGCTGAACGAGATCACCCGGAAGGTGCTGATCACCTACTGGAACACGGTCGCGTTCCATGCCCTGTACGCCCGGCTCGCCGACTGGTCTCCGACGGACGCGCCCGCCGTCGCCGACCGTTCAGTGCTGGACCGGTGGCTGGTCAGCGAGACGCACCGGCTGGTCCGGGACACCGACGAGGCGTACGCGGCGTACGACACGCAGCGGCTCGGTTCGCTGATCAACTCGTTCGTCGACGTGCTCTCGAACTGGTACGTCCGCCGTTCGCGCCGCCGGTTCTGGGCGGGCGACACCGGCGCGCTCGCCACCCTGCACGAGACGCTCGACGTACTCACCCGGGTGCTGGCGCCGCTGATGCCGTTCGTCACCGAGCGGGTCTGGCAGGACGTGTTCCGCCCGGTCACGCCCGGCCTGCCCGAGTCGGTGCACCTGACCAGCTTCCCGACGTACGACGAGACCGTGATCGACGACGTACTGGCGCAGCACGTGTCGATGGCCCGCCGGGTCGTCGAGCTCGGCCGGTCGGCCCGCGCCGAGGCGAAGGTGAAGACCCGGCAGCCGCTGGCCCGGGCGCTGGTCGGATCCGCCGCGATCGCGGACCTGTCCCCCGAGCTGCTGCAGGAGATCGCCGACGAGCTGAACGTCGGTACCGTCGCGCCGCTGTCCTCGGCCGGGGCGGACCTGGTCGAGTTCGCTGCCAAGGGCAACTTCCGGGAGCTCGGCAAGCGGTTCGCCAAGCAGACCCCGGTGGTCGCGGCCGCGATCGCCGCCGCCGACGCCGGCGTACTGGCGGCCGCGCTGAAGGAGTCCGGTACGGCGACCGTGGTGGTCGACGGCGAGGACGTCCAGGTCGGACCGGCCGAGGTGCTGGTCTCCGAGCGGCCGAAGGAAGGCTGGTCGGTGGTCAACGAGCAGGGTGAGACCGTTGCCCTCGACCTCGAGGTGACGCCGGAGCTGAAGCAGGCCGGCCTGGCGCGTGAGGTGGTCCGCACGCTGCAGGAGGCCCGGAAGAGCGCCGGGCTGGAGGTGTCGGACCGGATCAGGGTCTGGCTGACCTCGACCGACGCCGAGCTGTCCGATGCCCTGGGCAAGCACGCCGACGAGATCGCCCGCGAGGTGCTCGCCGTCGAGCTCAACCAGTCGGCCCCGTCGGAGTCCGGTGTTACCACCGGCACCGAGGAGGACCTGCAGCTCACCTACTGGCTGACCAAAGCCTGACGCCGAACCCGCCCGGTTGAGGGGTTCACCTTGCCTGCGCTGACAGTCTGTTACCGGCGAAGGACCCTCGGTCAGGAAAGTCCGGACATGCGGAAGGGGCGGTGCCGCCGGAAAGCACCGCCCCTTCTCGGAGGTTCTACTCAGACGCCGTGACCGCCGTGCGCCTGGGCGCGGGCCTCGGGACGGAAACCGTTCCGCGGGCTGAGCGTGTCGTCGCCGTTGCCGAGCGCCTTGAGCTGCTCGGTGAAGTAGGTCTTCAGGCGGCTGCGGTACTCCCGCTCGTACGCGTGCAGGTCGTCGATGGTGCGCTCGAGCTGGCCCTTCTGCTTCTCCAGGGTGCCGAGCATCTGCGCGCGCCGCTCGGCGATCTCGCCGTCGAGCTTCTCGGCGCGGGCGCGGGCCTCACCGGTCATCCGGTCGGCCTTGCCGCGGGCCTCGTTCTCCAGCCGCTCCGCCTTGGCGCGGGCCTCGCCGATGATCTTGTCGGCGGTGTCCTTCGCCTCCTGGACCAGGTCGTCGGAGTGCTTGGTGGCCATCTCCAGCAGCCGCACGGCGGAGCTGGACGCGTCACCGACCGTGCCGGCCGCCGCGGCCGCTCCGGGAGCAGGCGCCACCACCGGCGGCTTCTCCTCGGGCTTCTCGACCACGACCGGGGGCTTCGGCTGCTGCACGACGGGCGGCAGCGCGGCGGTCTGGTCGACCGGCCGCTGCTGGTCCGCGCCGGCGCGCTGGGCCGCCGCGAGCTTGGCCCGCAGCTCCTCGTTCTCGGCGAGAAGTCGCTCGAGCTCGGCTTCCACCTCGTCGAGGAAGGAGTCGACCTCTGTGACGTCGTAGCCCTCCCGTAGTCGGACGGGCGTGAACTGCTTCGAGCGGACGTCATCCGGCGTCAGCGGCATCTTTCACCTCGTTTGTCTGTGTCTTGGCGGAGTCCCCGTGGCCTCGCCTTGGCGACTCAGTAGATCACGTTATCGCTTCGTTGTCTTAGAACGGAATCCGGGCTCTATCTACCCACTCCTCGCGGTCTCACCCTTACAACGATCGAAGGGCCGTCGAGTTGATGGCCATCGCCACCGAGACGATCACGAACAGCATCAATGTGGACAGGTCGATCCGCACGCCGCCGGCCCCGATCGGCGGCAGGATCCGCCGCAACGGCTTCAGGAACGGGTCGGTGATCGAGTAGATCAGCTCGAACAGCAGCAGCAGCGGGCCCTTCGGGTGCCACTGCGGAGCGAACATCACGATCAGGCCGAGCACGAACCGCGCCACCAGCACCAGGAAGAAGGCGAGCAGCACCCAGTAGAGAACGATGAGGACGAGCGCGAGAGCATTCATGTCGACAACGAGTGTAGAAGACGCCGAAAGCGAGGTCGCGAACCAGAGCGTCAGCTCTGGTTGTAGAACCCGTCCGCGGCGATCTTCTCCTTCTCCTCGGCGGCCACCGTGACGTTCGGCGGGCAGACCAGGAACACCTTGGTGGTGATCCGCTCGATCGAGCCCCGGCAGCAGAAGATCAGGCCGGCCGCGAAGTCCACGAGCCGCTTCGCGTCGGAGTGATCCATCTCGGTCAGGTTCATGATGACGGGCGTGCCGTCGCGGAAGTGCTCACCGATGACGCGCGCCTCGTTGTAGCTGCGCGGGTGCACGGTGGTGATGCGGGCCAACTCGGTAACCTCCGGGGACGGCGCGACCCCGCGCCGGTCTGGGAACTTGCTGACCGTGGCACCGCTCGGCTCCGGGCGCTCCTCGCGGTGCTCCCGGGTCTCGCGGCTCTCCCGGCCGGCTGCCACCGGCACGGTTTCCTGGGAGTCCCCGTCGACTGCCTCGTCGAACTCTTCGTCGTACTCGTCGTCGTAGGTGTCGTCGTACCGCGCGTTGTAGCGCTCCCCGTCCTCGACCAAGCCGAGGTACACACCCATCTTGCGCAGTGCGCCGCTCATGGCCCCTCAGCACCTCGATCCGGTTCGACGACAACAGTGAGTCGGAAGCGAAACCCGCTCGATGTCGACACTAACCCAGTGGAGACCGCGTACCGAGTAATGCGCGCCCGAGCCGAACGTGTGTCGCACCCTGCTTGATCGCGGCCTCCAGATCACCGGTCATCCCGGCGGAGATCCAGTCGGCGCCCGGATGTTCGGAGCGTAGCCGGGAGGCTACTTCCCGCAGTCCCGCAAAGGCTTTCTCCGGTTCGGAGCCGAGCGGCGCGACGGCCATCACTCCGCCGAGTTCGAGCCTGTCCGCCGTCGCGATCGCCGCAGCCAGCTCCGGTACGTCGGCGGGCGCGACCCCGCCGCGGCTCGCACCGGTCGCCGCGTCCGCGGACCCGTACGCCGCCAGGCTCACCTGGATCAGGCACCGCACGGACTTGTCCTCCGCGACCGCGGCCTTCGACAACGCGTCGACGAGGGTGACGCGGTCGACGGAGTGCACGACCGACGCGTACCGCACGACCGAGCGGGACTTCTTCGACTGCAGCTGCCCGACGAAGTGCCAGCTGAGGTCGGGGCAGTCCGGCGCCTTCTCCTTGAGCTCCTGCTCGCGGTTCTCCCCGACGTCGGTGACCCCGAGGTCCGCCAGCGCCCGTACGTCGCTGACTGGGAAGGTTTTGGTGATCGCCACGAGGGTGACCTCGTCCCGGGACCTCCCGGCCGCCTGACAGGCCTTCTCGATCCGCTCCCGCACGCGCTCCAGGTTCGCGCGGAGCTCGTCGGCGCGGCTCACCGGGAGACCAGCTTGATCAGTCCGGCCATCCGGCCGCTCTCCGGGCCTTCGCGGCGGTACGAGTACAGATCCTCCGACTCGATCGTGCAGGCGGTCGCGTCGACCACCTCGACCTCGAGCTCGGCCAGCTGCGCCCGGACGCCGGCCGCGACGTCGATGGCGGGCGTCCCCCAGCTCGTCTCGGAGTACGACGCCGGTACCTGTTCGGCGACCTCGGCGCGCATGTCCTCCGGTACTTCGTAGCACTTGCCGCAGGCGTACGGGCCGAGGACGGCGGTGATCCGCTCGGCGCCGAGTGCGCGCATCGCGTCGACGGTCGCCGGGACGATGCCGGCGTACATGCCCTTGCGGCCCGAGTGTGCGGCACCGATCACGCCGTCGGCGGACAGCAGCACCGGGAGGCAGTCGGCGGCGCGGACCGCGAGCACGACGTCGGTGCGGGTGGTGACCAGTCCGTCGGCCTTCGGTGCGGGTGACATCGGCAGTTCGTCGCCGGGGCGGACGACGTGTACGTCGCGGCCGTGCACCTGGTGGAGCACGACCACCTGCTCAGCGGGTACGCCGAACTCGGACGCGATCAGCCCGAAGTTCGCGCGCACGCCGTCGACGTCCGGGCCGGCCGCGGTGCCGAGATTCAGCTCGCCGTACGGCGGTTTGCTGGCACCGCCGAAGCGATCGGTGAAGGCGAAGCGGACACCCTGGCGAACCTCGTCGTAGCCGAACACGACCAAAGGTTACCGGTCCGGGCGGACGCGGGTCGCCCTGTGCGGCTAGTTGTTGCCCTTGAGGAAGTCCGGGATGTCGAGGTCCTCCTCGGGCTCCTGCTTCTTCGGCTTGGAGGCCGGGGTGCCGGAGTTGCCGCCCGTGGTGTTGCTGGTGCTCGGGCCGTTGGTCGGCCAGGAGTGCTGGGTCGACGGGGAGGCCGGGGTGTGCGGGGACTGGCCGGACTGCACCGTGCGGACGCCTTCGCCTGCTTGCGGGCGGGCGGAGTTCGTGGTGCCGGTGCGGGGTTCCGTCGGGGCCGGGACCGGGACGGTGTCGTCGGTCGGCTGAGGCGACGAAGGCGCCGCCTGCGGCTGACCGGACTGCTGGCCCGGTACCGATTGCAGAGGGGTCGCGCCCTGGTGACCCTGGTTGGGGTGGGTGCCCGGCTGACCGTAGCCACCCTGCCCCGCGCCACCCTGGCCACCTGTCTGACCCGCGCCCGACTGGCCGCCGCCCTGACCGAAGCCGCCTTGGCCGGAACCCGCCTGGTTGAAGCCACCCTGGCCCGCGCCCTGACCGGCACCCGACTGGCCGCCCTGCTGGCCGAAGCCTTGCTGGTTCGACGGTGGGGGTGGCGTCTGGGTGGGGTTGGAGACGGTCATCGGCTGGGTGTAGTTCTGGTTCGCCGGGCGGGAGGACTGTGGGCGGGCCTGGTTCATCGCCTGCTCGCGGCGCTTCGGCATCCCGCCGTCGAAGCCGGCCGCGATCACCGTCACCCGCACCTCGTCGCCGAGCGCGTCGTCGATCACCGCGCCGAAGATGATGTTCGCGTCCGAGTGCGCGGACTCCGACACCAGCTGCGCGGCCTCGTTGATCTCGAACAGTCCCAGGTCGGAACCACCCGCGATCGACAGCAGCACACCGTGCGCACCCTCGATGCTTGCCTCCAGCAACGGAGACGAGATGGCTGCCTCGGCGGCCGCGACCGCGCGGTCCTCGCCGCGGGACGAGCCGATGCCCATCAGCGCGGAGCCGGCGTTCGACATGACCGCCTTGACGTCCGCGAAGTCCACGTTGATCAGACCCGGGGTGGTGATCAGGTCGGTGATGCCGGAAACACCCTGCAGCAGCACCTGGTCGGCCTGCTTGAACGCGTCCAGCACGGACACCGCGCGGTCCGAGATGGTCAGCAGCCGGTCGTTCGGGATGACGATCAGCGTGTCCACCTCCTCGCGGAGGGTGGCGATGCCGTCCTCGGCCTGGGTGGCGCGGCGCTTGCCCTCGAACGAGAACGGCCGGGTCACCACACCGATGGTCAGCGCGCCCAGCGACCGGGCGATCCGCGCCACCACGGGCGCGCCGCCGGTGCCGGTGCCGCCGCCCTCACCGGCGGTGACGAAGACCATGTCGGCGCCCTTCAGCGCCTCCTCGATCTCCTCCGCGTGGTCCTCGGCGGCCTTCTGCCCGATCGCCGGGTTCGCGCCGGCACCCAGACCACGGGTCTCCTCGCGGCCGATGTCGAGCTTGACGTCCGCGTCGCTCATCAACAGCGCTTGCGCGTCGGTGTTGATGGCGATGAACTCAACGCCCTTCAGACCGTGCTCGATCATCCGGTTGACGGCGTTCACGCCGCCTCCGCCGAT
>NZ_DASRVN010000139.1:0-7011 GCF_035655035.1 Kribbella sp.
CACCCATCGGGCACTTTCGGCGAATGTGCAGAACCTCACCCAGCTCGGCGAGGACCGGATGGGCCCCGAGGACGTGGTGCTCGGGGTGCTGCCGATGTTCCACGCGTTCGGCCTGAACGCGGTCCTCGGCTGGGCGGTCGCGACCGGCGCCGCGCTGATCGTCGAGCGTCGGTTCGACCCCGAGCAGACCCTCGAGCTGATCGGCCGGTACGGCGTGACCCGGCTGCCGCTCGCCCCGCCGGCCCTGCACGCGCTGCTGTCCCGACCGGACCTGCGCGACGCGCTGCGGCCGGTGAAGGTGGTGCTGACCGGCGCGTCCACGCTGGACCGCGGGCTCGCGGACCGGTTCGAGCAGGCCGGCGGCCTGCACGTCCACCAGGGGTACGGGCTGACCGAGGCCTCCCCGGGGGTGACCACGACGCTCGGCGAGGCCGCCCCGAAGCCGGGCTCGGTCGGCCGCCCGCTGCCGAACGTCGAGCTCCGGATCGCCGACGAGCAGGGCGAGGACGTCGAGGGCGACGACCCGGGCGAGATCCTGATCCGCGGCGGCAACCTGTTCTCCGGCTACTGGCCGGACGGAGCCGACGGGCCGGACGCGGACGGCTGGTACCGGACCGGCGACGTCGGGTTCCTGGACGCCGACGGCGACCTGTTCCTGGTCGACCGGCTGCGCGAGCTGGTGATCGTGTCCGGCTTCAACGTGTTCCCCAGCGAGGTCGAGGACGTCCTGGTCGCCGCGCCGGGCGTCCGCGAGGCCGCGGTGATCGGCGTACCGTCCGAGGAGACCGGCGAGGCGGTGAAGGCGTTCGTGGTGCCGTTGCCGGACGCATCGGTCGACGTCGCAACGGTCCGCGAGTACGCCGAGGCGCGGCTGGCCCGGTTCAAGAGCCCGGTCGAGATCGAGGTGGTGGACCACCTGCCGCACTCGGTCACCGGCAAGGTCGCGAAGGGACGGTTGCGGGACCTGTGACCGAGCGAAGCGAGGGCACCAAACAGCACAGCGTACTCGTGCCTCATCGGCGCCCGGAGCGAAGCGAGGACGTCGATGAGTAAGGTGGTCATGTACGGGAAGCCCGGGTGTCACTTGTGTGACGACGCCCGGGAGGTGATCCGGGCGGTCTGTGCCGAGGCGGGCGTGGAGTGGTCCGAGGTCGACATCACGCAGGACGACCGGTTGTTCACGCAGTACGGCGAACAGATCCCGGTCACCTTCGTCGACGGCAAGCAGCACGACTTCTGGCGTGTGGACCCCGCCCGACTGCGAAAAGCGCTGATGAGGTAGGGCTCACTTCCACCGATTTTGTTCTCACGTTCACAAGCTCCTAGAGTAAGAGAGCCGCCGGCCGTCAGACCGCGGTGAACCAACCGCTCCCAGGAGAATTGTGACGCGTGCCAGCAGCCGTCGCCCCGGCCCGCCGACGAGAACCGAACGCGGCATCCCCGAGGCGACTGTCGCGCGCTTGCCGGTCTACCTGCGGGCCCTGACCGCGCTCTCCGACGGTGGCATCGCCACCGCGTCGAGCGAGGACCTGGCGACCGCCGCCGGCGTGAACTCGGCCAAGCTCCGCAAGGACCTCTCCTACCTGGGCTCGTACGGCACCCGCGGCGTCGGGTACGACGTCGAGTACCTGCGCTACCAGATCGCCCGCGAGATCGGCGTCACCCAGGACTGGGCGGTCGTCATCGTCGGGATCGGAAACCTCGGCCACGCGCTGGCGAACTACTCCGGCTTCGGCACCCGCGGCTTCCGGATCGTCGCGCTGCTGGACGCCGACCCGACCCTGATCGGCGAGCGGATCGGCGACATGGAGGTCCGCGACTTCGCCGAGCTCGAGGACATCGTGAAGGCCGACCGGGTCTCGATCGGCGTCATCACCACCCCGGCCGGCCCGGCGCAGGAGGTCTGCGACCGGCTGGTCGCGGCCGGCGTCACCAGCATCCTGAACTTCGCGCCCGTGGTGCTGTCCGTGCCCGACGGCGTCGACATCCGCAAGGTGGACCTCTCGATCGAGTTGCAGATCCTGGCGTACCACGAACAACGAAAGTCCGGAGAGGCGGCGCTCCCCCAGGTGCCCGAACTACCAGCGCTGAACGGTCTGACGGATTACCCCACGGTCGGGGGAGGGGTCGGCGCATGAGTTACCTCGTCGTCGGTATCAGTCACCGGTCCGCTGCCATCGACGTACTCGAGCGGGTGGCCCTGGACGCGGACGCCGCGACCAAGCTCACCCTCGCGGTCCGGAACTCGGCCGCCGTCGCCGAGTCCGCGGTCGTTGCCACCTGCAACCGCACCGAGGTGTACGCGACCGTCGACCGGTTCCACGCCGGGATGGACGAGGTCACCGCGATCCTGTCCGACGTCACCGGCGTACCGCTGCTGGACCTCGCCGAGCACCTCTACGTGCACTTCGAGGAGGGCGCGGTCGCGCACCTGTTCCAGGTCGCGGTCGGGCTGGACTCGATGATCGTCGGCGAGAGCCAGATCCTCGGCCAGCTCAAGGAGACGCTGCGGGCCGGCCAGGACAACGAGACCATCGGCACCGACCTGAACGCCCTGCTCCAGCACGCGTTGCGGGTCGGCAAGCGGGCCCGGACCGAGACCGGTATCGACTCCGCAGGGCGCTCGGTCGTGTCCGCGGGGCTCGAGGCGGTCGGTGGCTTCGAGGGCCGCCGCGCGCTGGTCGTCGGCGCCGGCTCGATGGCCTCGCTGGCCGCGCAGACGCTGCTGAACGGCGGCGCCCGGAGCGTGACCGTTGCCAACCGCAACTACGACCGCGCGGTCGCGCTCACCGACCGGATCGGCGGTACGGCGATCCGGCTGGCCGACGTACCCGAAGCCCTGAAGGACGCCGATCTGCTGGTGTCCTGCACCGGCGCCCGCGGAGTGGTGATCACCGAGGAGATGGTCCGCAACGCCGGCCGTCCGCTCGGCGTACTGGACGTCGCGCTGCCGCGGGACGTCGCGCCGGAGGCGGCCCGGATCCCCGGCGTCACGCTGATCACGCTGGCCGATCTCGTCGGTACGGCGGGCGGCAGCCAGGACGACATCGACGAGGTACGGCGGATCGTCGGCGAGGAGACCGGTGCGTTCGAGGCCACCCGGCGGGCCGCGTCGGTGGCGCCGACCGTGGTCGCGCTGCGGGCGATGGCCAGCTCGCTGGTCGACCAGGAACTGGCCCGGCTGGAGCGCCGGCTGCCGGGGCTGGACGAGCACGAACGGCACGAGGTCGAGCGGACCATCCACCGGGTCGTCGACAAGGTGCTGCACAACCCGACGGTCCGGGTGAAGGAGCTCGGCGGCGATCCGGGCGGCCCGACGTACGCCGACGCGCTCCGGCAACTGTTCGCACTCGACCAGGCCGCGGTCGACGCGGTCACCACGCCGAAGGGCGGTGAGCAGGCATGATCCGGCTCGGCACCCGCCGCTCCAAGCTGGCGACCGCACAGGCGCAGCTGGTCGCGGACGCGCTGCGGAACCTCGGTCACGAGGTCGAGCTGATCCCGATCTCCACCACCGGCGACGCCGACAAGGTGTCCCCGGTCGAGCAGATCGGCGGCACCGGCATCTACGTCAGCGCCCTCCGGGACGCGCTGCTGGCCGGCGAGATCGACATCGCCGTGCACTCGCTCAAGGATCTTCCGACCGCGCCCGTCGACGGTCTGGTGATCGGCGCCGTACCGGTCCGCGAGGACCCGCGGGACGTGCTCGTCGCCCGCGATGGGCTGACCCTCGGTGAGCTGCCGCGCGGCTCGGTGATCGGTACCGGTGCGCCGCGCCGGTCGGCACAGCTGGACGCACTCGGGCTGGGTATCGAGTGCACCGGGATCCGCGGCAACGTGGACACCCGGATCGGCCTGGTCGCCGACGGCAAGGTCGACGCGGTGGTGCTGGCCCGCGCCGGGCTGGCCCGGCTGGGGCGCCTCGGCGAGGTGACCGAGACGCTGGACCCGATCCAGATGCTGCCGTCGCCGGGACAAGGTGCGCTGGCGGTCGAGTGCCGCGCGGACGACACCGGCGTACTGGCCGCGCTGGCTCCGCTGGAGGACGCGGCCACCCGCGCGGCGGTGACGGCGGAGCGGCAGTTGCTGGCCACCCTGGAGGCCGGGTGCACGGCGCCGGTCGGGGCGCTGGCCGAGGTGGTCGAGGGTGAGGACGGCCCGGAGCTGTGGCTGCGCGGCGCGCTCGGCCAGGAGGACGGCGTACGGCGCCTGTCCGCGAACGGGCCGGTGGACGACCCGGAGGCGCTCGGCAGGGCGCTGGCGAACGAGTTGCTGGAGCGAACATGACACCGGCACAGGGCACGAGCACAGCCCACCAGAAGGCCCAGAAGACGGCCCACAGGACGAGCACGAAAACGACAAGGGCGAAGGCAGACGTGAGCGCGAAGACAGCCGCCACCGCGGCACCTCAGAAGGCCGCGACCAGTACCGTCAAGCAGACCAAACCGCTCGGCCATGTCACGTTCGTCGGGGTCGGTCCTGGTGACCCGGCGCTGCTGACGCTGGCCGGCCGGGACGTGCTCGCGAACGCCGACGCGGTGGTTGTCGAAGGCCCCGAACACGACCCGTTCCTGAGCTACTGCCGGGCGGGCGTCGAGGTCGTGGACGGCTCCGGCGCCGAGGGCAGCCGGGCGCTCCGGGTCGCGGCCCGGGCGCGGCTGGTGGTGAAGACCGCGAAGACCGCGGCGAACGTGGTGCGCCTGCTCAGCGGCGACCCGTTCACCTTCTCCAGCGGCGCCGAGGAGGCCGCGGCCTGCAAGAAGGCGGGGATCGCGTTCAACGTGGTCCCGGGGGTCAGCGAGCTGAGCGCGGTCCCGACGTACGCCGGCATCCCGCTGACGATGAAGAGCGACCGCGAGGTCACCGTCGTCGACCTGGCCGAGAACAAGCTCGACCTGACCCGGCTCCAGCCGAGGCAGACGCTCGTGCTGCTGAACGCTGTGGACGTTTTGAAGGAGACCGCCGCGGCCCTGGTCGAGGCCGGTTTCGACGCCGCCACCCCGGTCGCCGTGACCGTCGGCGGTACGACGACCTCGCAGACCAGCGTGGTCGGGACGCTCGAGACGATCGTCACCGACCTGCGCGCCTCGAAGGTCACCGGCGAGGCCGTGATCGTGGTCGGCGCGGTGGTCGAGCAGCGCGAGTCGCTGTCCTGGTTCGAGACCAAGCCGCTGTTCGGCTGGCGGATCCTGGTGCCGCGGACCAAGGACCAGGCCGGCCCGCTGATGGACCGGCTGCGGCGGTACGGCGCGATGCCGGAGGAGGTCCCGACGATCTCCGTCGAGCCGCCGCGGAACCCGCAGCAGATGGACAAGGCGATCCGCGGCCTGGTCGAGGGCCGCTACGAGTGGATCGCGTTCACCTCGGTGAACGCGGTGAAGGCGGTCCGGGAGAAGTTCGACGAGTACGGGCTGGACGCGCGGGCGTTCTCCGGGCTGAAGATCGCGGCGGTCGGCGACAAGACCGCCGAGGCGATCGCGGCCTGGGGCATCCGCCCGGACCTGGTGCCGTCGGGCGAGCAGTCCGCCGCCGGCCTGGTCGAGGACTGGCCGCCGTACGACGAGCTGCTGGACCCGATCAACCGCGTCTTCCTGCCGCGCGCGGACATCGCCACCGAGACACTGGTCGCGGGCCTGACCGATCTCGGCTGGGAGGTCGACGACGTGACGGCGTACCGGACCGTCCGGGCCGCCCCGCCGCCCGCGCCGACCCGCGAGGCGATCAAGTCCGGCAAGTTCGACGCGGTGGTGTTCACCTCGTCGTCCACGGTCCGGAACCTGGTCGGCATCGCCGGCAAGCCGCACGCGTCCACGGTGATCGCGGTGATCGGCCCGGCCACGCTGAAGACCGCCGAGGAGCACGGCCTGCGGGTCGACGCGATGGCCGAGACGCCGTCGGTCGAGGAGCTGGCCGACGCCCTGGCCCGGTTCGGTGCGGACCGGCGTGACACCATGGTGGAGGCCGGGGAGCCGGTCACCCGTCCGTCCGAGCGTCGCTCGGGTTCTCGTCGAAAGAGCTGATATGCCTGGTTTCCCGGAGGTCAGGCCGCGGCGGCTTCGGTCGTCGGCGGCGGTGCGCAGGCTGGTCGCGGAGACCACGCTCGAGCCGCGGCAGCTGATCCTGCCGATGTTCGTCCGGGAGGACGCCCGGGAGCCGATCGAGATCAGGTCGATGCCCGGCGTCGTGCAGCACACCCGGGACACGGCGCGGAAGGCGGTCGCCGAGGCCGCGTCCCTCGGCCTCGGCGGGGTGATGCTGTTCGGCGTACCTTCGGTCAAGGACGAGGTCGGGTCGGGCGCGCTGGATCCCGACGGCATCCTGAACGTCGCGATCCGGGACGCCGTCTCCGAGGTCGGTGACTCGCTGCTGGTGATGTCGGACCTGTGCCTGGACGAGTTCACGTCACACGGGCACTGCGGCGTACTCGACTCCTCCGGCCGGGTGGACAACGACGCCACCCTTGCGATCTATGCGGAGATGGGTGTCGCGCAGGCGGCCGCGGGCGCGCACGTCGTCGGCCCGTCCGGGATGATGGACGGCCAGGTCGGCGTCGTACGTTCCGCACTGGACAAGGCCGGTTTCGTCGACACGGTGATCCTCGCGTACGCCGTGAAGTACGCGTCGGCGTTCTTCGGCCCGTTCCGCGAGGCCGTCGACTCGTCCCTGACCGGCGACCGCAAGACGTACCAGCAGGACAACGCCAACTCCCGCGACGCCATCCGCGAGGTCGACCTCGACATCGCCGAGGGCGCCGACATCGTGATGGTGAAACCCGCCCTCGCCTACCTCGACATCATCCGCCAGGTCCGCGACCACGTGAACGTCCCGGTCGCCGCGTACAACATCTCCGGCGAATACGCGATGGTCGAAGCAGCCGCCGCCAACGGCTGGATCAACCGCGAAGCCGCCATCCTCGAAACCCTGACGGCCATCCGCCGCGCCGGCGCCGACACCATCCTCACCTACTGGGCCACCGAAACCGCCGCCCACCTCCTCAACCACCGCTGACCC
>NZ_DASRVN010000140.1:0-1972 GCF_035655035.1 Kribbella sp.
CGATACCGAGCTCGGCGTCCTCAAAACCGGCAAGGAAGCCGACGTCTTCCTGCTCGAGCGGGCCGTCGAAGCCATCGGCGACAACCCGGCGAAGTCCTCGCTGCTGGCCGCGAAGCGGTACCGCACCGAGGAACACCGGTCCTTCCACCGCAGTACGTCGTACGTCGAGGGCCGCCGGACGCGGAACAGCCGCGACAGCCGGGCGATGGCCAAGAAGACCTCCCACGGGCGCAGCGTTGCGGCCGGCGGCTGGGCGTACGCCGAGTGGGAGGCGCTGAACCGGCTGTGGAAGGCCGGCGTCCCGGTGCCGTACCCCGTGCAGGTGGACGGCACCGAGCTGCTGATGGAGTTCATCGACGACGGCGAGGGCGGTGCCGCGCCACGGCTCGCTCAGGTCCGGCCGCCGACAGACCTGCTCGCGGTGTACTTCGAGCAGCTCCGCGACGGCATGCGGGAGCTGGCCCGGGCGGGGCTCGCGCACGGTGACCTGTCGCCGTACAACGTGCTCGCCCAGGCCGACCGGATCGTGATGATCGACCTCCCGCAGGTCGTCGACATCGTCGGCAACCCGAAGGGCATGGACTTCCTGCTGCGGGACTGCCACAACATGGCGGCCTGGTTCACGAACCGCGGTCTGGAGATCGACGAGCAGGAGCTGTTCGCCGACCTGCTCACGATGGTCTTCTAGCGGACGGCCTTCGCGGCGGCGCGGCCCGCCGTACGGCCGGTGAACAGGCAGCCGCCGACGAAGGTCCCTTCGAGCGAGCGGTAGCCGTGCACACCGCCGCCGCCGAAGCCGGCCACCTCACCCGCGGCGTACACGCCGGGGAGCGGGGTGCCGTCGGCGCGCAGCACCCGGGAGTCCAGGTCGGTCTGCAGGCCGCCGAGGGACTTCCGGGTCAGGATGTTCAGCCGGACCGCGATCAGCGGGCCGGCCTTCGGGTCCAGGATCCGGTGCGGCGACGCGACCCGGATCAGCTTGTCGCCGCGGTAGTTGCGGGCGCCGCGGAGCGCGGTCACCTGCAGGTCCTTGGTGAACGTGTTGGTCAGCTCCCGGTCGCGGGCGAGGATCTGCCTCTCCAGGTCGTCGAGGCCGATCAGGTTCTCGCCGGTCAGGTCGTTCATCCCCCGGACCAGGTCCGGAAGGTTGCCGCGGACAACGAAGTCCGCGCCCTTGTCCATGAACGCCCGGACCGGCGGCGTCGCGCCACCGCGGGCGCGGCCGAGCACGCCCTTCACGTCCTTGTTGGTCAGGTCCGGGTTCTGCTCCTGGCCGGAGAGCGCGAACTCCTTCTCGATGATCTTCTGGGTCAGCACGAACCACGTGTAGTCGTACCCGGTCCGCATGATGTGTTCCAGCGTCCCCAGCGTGTCGAACCCGGGGAACAGCGGCACCGGCAGACGCTTGCCGGTGGCATCGAACCAGAGCGACGACGGGCCGGGCAGGATCCGGATCCCGTGCTGCGGCCAGATCGGGTCCCAGTTCTGGATGCCCTCGGTGTAATGCCACATCCGGTCCCGGTTCACGTACCGCCCGCCGGCCCGCTCCGTGATCGCCAGCATCCGGCCGTCGACATGCGCCGGTACGCCGCTGATCATCCGCTTCGGGGGCTCGCCCATTCGCTGCGGCCACTGCTGCCGGACCAGGTCGTGGTTGCCGCCGATCCCACCGGACGTGACGATCACGGCCTGCGCCGTCAGGGCGAAGTCGGCGACCTCGACGCGTGAACTCGACACACCCCGCGGTACGTCGCTGGGCTCGAGCACCTTGCCCGCGACGCCGTCGACCGCACCGCCGGTCACGGTCAGCTCGTCCACCCGGTGCCGGAAACGGAACTCGACCAGCCCCTTCGCCACCGCCTCCCGGACCCGGCGCACGAACGGCGCGACCAGGCCCGGCCCGGTACCCCAGGTGATGTGGAAGCGCGGTACGGAGTTGCCGTGGCCGTCGGCGTGGTACCCGCCACGCTCG
>NZ_DASRVN010000141.1:0-5105 GCF_035655035.1 Kribbella sp.
GCCGCCGCCCCGTCCACCACCGTCCACCCGAGCCATGCGCCTACCTCGGCCTGAGCCTGAACCCAGCCCACCTCACGCCTGGCCGTCCAATCCACACCGTTTGTTAGCAAATCCGTTAGCAAGACGGCGCTGCAATACTCAGCCTGTGCACCCGATGCTGCGATGCGAGGCCGTCCGCTGGGTCAGCGATGATCCGATCCCCGGTTGGCTTGAGGTGACCTTCACCGATACGGACGGGCACCTGTGGAGCGTCTTCGACAAACCGCCCATCTTTGGCAGTTCGGCTGAGCTGAACCGCGACTCGCCCTTTCCCGTGGCCGTCGAGCTGGATTGCGAGATCCTGGCCGTTGATGGTGACGTGGTCACTATCTCGACGCTCAAGCCTTCGGGTGTGTCAACTGAGGACGGCCGATCTGAGTTCGCGGTCTTCGCCTGGCAGTTGATCCAAGGCGTAGCCACGTCATAACTCAGGCCCTGCGTCTTCCCGGCCCCACTCCGAACAGCCGGCCGAAACCGGGCCGACATCGCAGGCGTGCCGGTCAACGTCGTCGCGGAACGCCTCGGGCATGCCGACCCTGCCATCACCCTCCGGGTGTACGCGCACGTCATCCGCCAGCACGCGGACGAGGCTGCTAACACCTTCGCCCCCGCTGTCGACGGGGAGGACCAGGCCAACGCTGCGGAGAGTGATGGTGGAGCGACCGAGTAGGACCCTGTTAGCAAAAGCGTTAGCAAAACCCCGGCTCACAGACCTCCGAGCCGGGGTTTTGTGCTAGCTCCCCCGCCAGGTTTCGATCCTGGTCTTCGAGATTCAAAGTCTCGCGGGCTGCCGATTACCCCACGGGGGATCGTGGTTGCCGGGACAGTTTGCCATGAGTGGGGTGGATGACACGCTGAGGGGTTCCTTACCTACGGGTCCGTAGGTTACGGTGGCGTAGGTAACGACCCCTGGAGCCGAGGGAAGAACAGATCATGACTCCACCCACTGCGACCCTGCCGGACGCGCCCACCCGTACCGCGACCGTCGACGACGTGCACACCGGGACACTCGGTGGTGAGCAGAAGAAGCTCTGGGAGCAGGTGGCGCTGGGGTTGTTCATCGGCATCCCGTTCCTGGCGGTGCTGGCGGCGGTGCCGATCGCCTGGGGCGGGTTCCTCGGGTGGCGGGACGTCGTACTGGCGGTGGTGTTCTACACGGTCGCCGGCCACGGGATCTCGATCGGGTTCCACCGGTTGTTCACCCACAAGTCGTTCAAGCCGAACCGGCCGCTGAAGTACGCGCTCGCGATCGCCGGTTCGCTGGCGATCGAGGGGCCGGTGATCCGCTGGGTGGCGGACCACCGCAAGCACCACAAGTTCTCCGACCGCGACGGCGACCCGCACAGCCCGTGGAAGTACGGCCACACGATGGGCGCACTGACCAAGGGCTTCTTCCACGCGCACGTCGGCTGGCTGTTCGACACCGAGCAGACCCCGCAGCGGCAGTACGCGCCCGACCTCCTGAAGGACAAGGACGTCGTCAAGGTGTCGCGGATGTTCCCGCTGCTGGTCGCCGTGAGCCTGCTCGCGCCGGCCGTCATCGGCGGCCTCTGGTCCTGGTCGTGGACCGGCGCGCTGACCGCGTTCTTCTGGGCGAGCCTGGTCCGGATCGCGCTGCTGCACCACGTCACCTGGTCGATCAACTCGATCTGCCACACGATCGGCGACCGGCCGTTCAAGAGCCGGGACAAGTCCGGCAACGTGTGGTGGCTGGCGATCCTCAGCCAGGGCGAGTCGTGGCACAACCTGCACCACTCGGACCCGACCTGCGCGCGGCACGGCGTACTCAAGGGGCAGCTGGACACCTCCGCCCGGTGCATCTGGTTCTTCGAGCAGCGCGGCTGGGTGTCGGACGTCCGCTGGCCGGTCAAGGAACGGCTGGAGGCCCGCCGGGTGGACGCCTCGGGGCGTACTCTGAAAGCCGCCTGAGAGCCGAAAACCACCACCCGCACCACCGGAAGTACGGCATGATGCTGACGTGATCACGACGTGACGGAACCCAAACCGCGGCGATCCGGCCGGATCCGGATGACCAGTGCCGAGCGTCGCGAGCAACTCATCACGATCGCCCGCGGCCTGTTCGCGCAGAAGGGGTACGAGGGCACCTCGGTCGAGGAGATCGCGGCCCGCGCCGAGGTCTCCAAGCCGGTCGTGTACGAACACTTCGGCGGCAAGGAAGGCCTGTACGCCGTGGTCGTGGACCGCGAGGTACGGGCGTTGCTCGACGGCGTCACGCAGTCGCTGACCGCGGGCCGCGCGCACGAGCTGGTCGAGCAGGCCGCGCTGGCGCTGCTGGACTACATCGAGAACAACGCGGACGGTTTCCGGATCCTGGTCCGGGACTCGCCGGTCGGGTCGTCGACAGGGTCGTTCATCTCGATCCTGAGCGACGTCGCGACCCGGGTCGAGCACATCCTCGCCGAGGAGTTCAAGCGCCGCGGCCTGGATCCGAAGAACGCCCCGATGTACGCCCAGATGCTGGTCGGGATGGTCGCGCTGACCGGCCAGTGGTGGCTGGACGCCCGCAAGCCGAAGAAGCCGGACGTCGCCGCCCACCTGGTCAACCTCGCCTGGAACGGCCTGTCCGGCCTCGAGGCGAAACCGACGCTGTCCACCCGCCCGCACAAGTAGCCAAGAGTCGTACGCCGACATCCGCCCGCGGCATGACCCGCCGGGCGGCGGCCAGCCCGTAATCTGGCGGGCATGACGGGGATATTCACCGCGCGGCCGCTGCCTGCCCGGAGCAAGGCATTCGACCTGTTCCTGGCCGGTGGGTTGTGCATGGTGTTCGGGTTCCTGTCGCTGGCGCAGGCGCATTTCGGCGGTCTGCTCGCGTTCGGCATGCTGGTGCCGCTGATCTGGCGGCGGACGTACCCGGAGCTGGTGTTCTTCGCGGTCTGCGCGGTCGCGACGCTGCAGTGGCTGGCGGGCGTCGAGCTGCAGCTGGGCAACGTCGGTCTGCTCGTCGCGCTCTACGCGATCACCGTGTACGGCGACGTGCGGCTGAGCCGGATCGCCCTCGGCATCGGCGGACTCGGCGTACTGATGGCGGTGTCGCGGTACTGGGCCAGCTCGGACTGGAAGCAACAGGTCACGACGATGGGCGGCCTGGCCGCGCTCGTCTTCGGTGTCTGGGCGTTCGGCGAACGCCGCCGGACCCGCGGCCTGTACGTCGCCCAGCTCGAGGAGCGGGCCGCCCAGCTCGAGCGGGACCGGGACCGGGAGGCGAAGCTCGCGGTCAGCAACGAACGGACCCGGATCGCTCGCGAGATCCACGACGTGGTCGCGCACGGGCTGTCGATCATGATCGTGCAGGCCGACGGCGGGCTGTACGCCGCGGACCAGTCCCCCGAGGCGGCGAAGAAGGCGCTGGCAACGATCGGCGACACCGGCCGGGCCAGCCTGACCGAGATGCGGAAGATGCTCGGCCTGCTGAAACAGGACGACCAGTCCGAGCTCGGACCGCACCAGGCACGCCCGCAGCCGGGCGTCTCCAGCCTCCCGGAGCTGATCGAGAACGTCCGCGAGGCGGGCCTGGCCGTCGAGTACACGGTGACCGGTCAGCCCCGCGAGCTGCCCGCGCTGCTCGGGCTGACGGCGTACCGGATCGTGCAGGAGGGGCTGACCAACACGCTGAAACACGCCGGGCCGGGAGCGCGTACCTCCGTCGCGCTGGACTTCGGGCGCGAGATGCTGACCGTGGTGGTCACCGACGACGGCCGCGGTGCCGGGGTCGCGCCGAGCGCGGATCCGGGGCACGGGCTGGTCGGGATGCGGCAGCGCGTCTCGGTCTCGGGCGGTACGGTGAGCGCCGGACCGAAGGCAGGCGGCGGGTACGAGGTGGTCGCCAGGCTGCCGTACAACCTGCCGAGCGGAGCGTAAGTGACTGACGAAGCGATCCGGGTCTTCCTGGTGGACGACCAGGAGCTGGTCCGGGCCGGGTTCACGATGCTGGTGGACTCGCAGGCCGACATGCGGGTGGTCGGTCAGGCGGGTGACGGCGGCGAGGCGGTGGAGAAGATCCAGGTGACCGCCTGCGACGTGGTGCTGATGGACGTCCGGATGCCCCGCCTGGACGGCGTCGAGGCCACCCGGCAGCTCAACTCGTTGCCCAAAGCACCCAAGGTCATCGTGCTGACCACCTTCGACCTGGACGAGTACGCGTTCGCCGCGATCAAGGCCGGCGCCGCCGGTTTCCTGCTCAAGAACACCCCGCCCGCCGACCTGCTGAGCGCGATCCGCCAGGTGTACTCCGGGGACGCCGTCGTCTCCCCGAGTACGACTAAGCGCCTGCTGGAGCACTTCGCCGGGGCGCTCCCCGACGCGGACACCGAGCGGCCGGATCTCAAGGACCTGACGGCCCGCGAGCGCGAGGTGCTGATCGAGGTCGCCCGCGGCCTGTCGAACACCGAGATCGCCAGGCTGTTCACGTTGTCCGAGGCAACGGTCAAGACGCACATCGGCCGGATCCTGGCCAAGACCGGCCTCCGGGACCGGGTCGCGCTGGTCGTCCTGGGGTACGAGACCGGCCTGGTGAAACCGACCAAGTAATACCCAGGTCGTACGCACACTCCAGTCTGCGGTCCGACGAGATCGGCGGCCGCGCTCACTAACTTCTACACCAACGTTCAGTTGAGTCTAGGAGTGACATGAGCTTGCAGACCGGGCAGCCCGCGGTCGGTCAGATGCCGCCGGACGGTACGCCGCGCACCGCGATCCGCGCCCACGAGCTGCGCAAGGTGTACGGGCAGGGCGACACCGCGGTGGCGGCCCTCGACGGGGTCTCGGTGGACTTCGGGGTCGGCCGGTTCACCGCAATCATGGGCCCGTCCGGGTCCGGCAAGTCGACCCTGATGCACTGCCTGGCCGGGCTCGACACCCCGACCAGCGGGCAGGTGCTGCTCGGCGAGACCGAGCTGACCCAACTGGCGGACGCGGAGCTGACCAAGATCCGCCGGGACCGGATCGGTTTCGTGTTCCAGTCGTTCAACCTGTTGCCGATGCTGACCGCGAAGGACAACATCCTGCTCCCGCTCGAGCTCGGCAACCGCAAGCCCGACCAGCAG
>NZ_DASRVN010000142.1:0-3292 GCF_035655035.1 Kribbella sp.
GTCGGACGGGTCCCAGCCCAGCGGGGCGCGGTCCAGCCACGGCTCCTCGAACTTCTCGAAGCCCGGGATCGCCTTCGCGGCCAGCGTCTTCAGCGGACCGGCCGACACCAGGTTGCAGCGGATGCCCTGCGCGCCGAGGTCGCGCGCGAGGTACCGGCTGGTGGACTCCAGCGCCGCCTTCGCGACTCCCATCCAGTCGTACCCAGGCCAGGCCACGGTCGCGTCGAACGTCAGCCCGACCACGCTGCCGCCGCGGCTCATCAACGGCGCGCAGGTGACCGCGAGCGCCTTCAGGCTGTACGCCGAGACGTGCACGGCCTGCGCAACGTCCTCCCACGGACCGTCCAGGAACTTGCCGCCGAGGATGGTCTCCGGGTTCCCGTACGCGATCGAGTGCACGACGCCGTCCAGCCCGTCGACGTGCTCGCGGATCGCGTCCGGCAGTGCGGCCAGGTGCTCGGCGTTCGTGACGTCGAGCTCCAGCACCGGCGGCTCGACCGGGAGCCGCTTCGCGATCCGCTTGGTGATGCTCAGCGCGCGGCCGAAGTTCGAGATCAGCACCGTCGCGCCCTGCTCCTGCGCGACCTTCGCGGTGGCGAAGCCGATCGACGAGTCGAGGGTGACCCCCGCGACCAGGATGCGCTTGCCGTCCAGGATGCCCATCAGTGGCCCATCCCGATGCCGCCGTCGACCGGGATCACCGCGCCGGTGATGTAGCCGGCCTCTTCCGAGGAGAGCCAGCGGACCGCGTTCGCGATCTCGGAGGTCAGGCCGAACCGCCCGAGCGGGATCTGGCTCAGGTACTGCTTCTGCGTCTCCTCCGGCAGCACCGCGGTCATGTCGGTCTCGACGAACCCGGGCGCCACCACGTTCGCGGTGATGCCGCGGCTGCCCAGCTCGCGGGCGATCGACCGGGCCATCCCGATCAGGCCGGACTTGCTGGCCGCGTAGTTCACCTGGCCCGGCGAGCCGAGCAGGCCGACCACCGAGGAGATGAACACGATCCGGCCCTTGCGCAACCGCAGCATGCCCTTCGCGGCCCGGCGGGCGACCCGGAACGAACCGGTCAGGTTGGTCTGCACGACCTGGTCCCAGTCCTCGTCGGACATCCGCAGCAGCAGCGTGTCCCGGGTGATGCCGGCGTTCGCCACCAGTACCTCGACCGGGCCGTGCTGCTCCGCGATCGTCTCGAACGCGGCGTCCACCTGCTCCTGGTCGGTGATGTCGCACTTCACCCCGAGGAAGCCGTCCGGCGGCGGGCTCGAGTTGTAGGTGACGGCGACCTGGTCACCGGCCTCCTTGAACGCGGTAGCGATCGCCAGGCCGATACCCCGGTTGCCTCCGGTCACCAGCACAGACCTGCCCACAAGCCCTCCTCACGTCGTCGGTCGGAGGAACGCTATCCCAACTGCCCGGGTCGTTCCGAGTCAGGAGTCTTCGAGGCGGAAACCTATCTTCATCGTCACCTGGTAGTGGTCGATCTGGTTGTCGGACAGGTGACCGCGGATATCGGTGACCTCGAACCAGTCGAGATGCCGGAGGGTCTCCCCGGCGCGGGTGATCCCGTTGGTGATCGCCTGGTTCAGGCCCTCCTTGGAGGTGCCGACGATCTCGGTGACGCGGTACGTGCGATCGGTCATGACATACCTCTCCCTGCCTGGCTGCGCCGGGGCGGGTGGCGCGGCGTACCGTTGTTCCTGGTGAGGAGGATAGATGTCGAGACGCCATGAGCGGAGCGGCACGGCGGTCATCTCGGTGACCAGTGCGCAGCCGGGCAGGTCCGAGGATCTGGACAGCCGGATCGTGCGGTACGCCTGGATGATGTCGATCCGGGTGGTGTGCTTCATCCTCGCGGTGGTCACCCCGTCGCCGTGGCGCTGGGCCTTCGTGGTCGGCGCGATCGCGCTGCCGTACTTCGCGGTCGTGCTCGCGAACGCCCACCGGTCCGCGACCAAGGACGACGCGACCCCGTTCCTGGCCCCCGGCCGGACCGCGCTCGGGGACGGCCGGACCACCGTCGTACCGGCCGCCGACGAGCCGGTTCGGGACCCTGTTCAGGACCCGATTCGGGACCGCGGAACCGACACCGAAAAGTGATCTGGGCCGGGACTGGAAAACTTGCAGTGATTCGTGTCAGAATCTCCCGCGTGCTCTGAAGTTCAGCAGTGGAATTCAGGGACTTGATGCGGCGTCGGACGGCTCCCCCCGTGGCTGTCCGACGTCGCTTCATTTTTGCCCCTATTGATTATTGAGACATCAGGAATATCGGGAATGTGACTGACGAAGACGTACCGACCACCTGCTCGGCCAGGGGCTGCGGCAAGGCCGCCACCTGGGCGTTGCGCTGGAACAACCCGAAGATCCACACGCCGGACCGGCGCAAGACCTGGCTCGCCTGCGACGAACACAAGGCCGGCCTGTCCGACTTCCTGGACCGCCGGTCATTCCTGCGCGAGGTCGAGCCATTCGCCTAAGGGAATGTCGAGCGCACACGCCAGCGACATACCGAAAAAGCACATTTCCGGATTAGCCCGGATCGGCCCGGATCAGCCGCCGATCGCGGACATCGGGCGGGACGGTTGCAGGAAGCTCGGGTCGTTGATGCCGTGGCCCGGGTGTTTGCCGAGCATGGCGCGCCGCCAGCGGTCCGCCAGCTCGGCGTCGTCGGCCCCGGCCCGCAGCGCGGCTCGCAGATCCGACTCGGTGCGGGCGAACAGGCAGTCCCGGACCTGACCGTCGGCGGTCAGCCGGACGCGGTCGCAGTCCCCGCAGAACGGCCGCGTCACCGACGCGATGATGCCGACCGTCTGCGGTCCGCCGTCGACCAGGAACGACTCGGCCGGCGCGCTGCCGCGCTTCGACGCGTCGTCCGGGGTCAGGTGGAACCGGTCGGTGAGCATGCCGAGGATGTCGTCGGCGGTGACCATCGTCTCCCGGTGCCAGCCGTGCTGGGCGTCCAGCGGCATCTGCTCGATGAACCGCAGTTCGTACCCGCGCGCGAGGCAGAACTCCAGCAATTGCGGCGCTTCCGTGTCATTCACGCCGCGCATCAGGACCGCGTTCACCTTCACCGGCGTCAAGCCCGCGTCCTGGGCCGCCTCGAGTCCGGCGATCACGTCCTTGAGCCGGTCCCGGCGGGTGAGCTGCTTGAACGTGTCCGCGTTCACGGTGTCGAGGCTGACGTTCACCCGGTCCAGGCCGGCATCCTTCAGCGCCTGCGCCTGGCGGGCGAGCCCGATCCCGTTGGTGGTCAGGGAGATCTCGGGGCGCGGCGCGAGTTCCGCCGTACGGG
>NZ_DASRVN010000143.1:0-4058 GCF_035655035.1 Kribbella sp.
ACCCGGCCCGTCCGTACGTCGTGGTGCTCGGCGGCGCGAAGGTGTCGGACAAGCTCGCGGTGATCGACAACCTGCTCGCGAAGGCCGACAAGCTGCTGATCGGCGGCGGCATGGTGTTCACGTTCCTCAAGGCCCAGGGCCACGAGGTCGGCAAGAGCCTGCTCGAGGAGGACCAGCTGGACGTCGTCCGCGGGTACCTCAAGGACGCCGGCGACAAGATCGTGCTGCCGACCGACATCGTGGTCGCGCCCGAGTTCAAGGCCGACTCCCCGGCGACCGTGGTGGCCGCCGACGCGATCCCGGCCGACCAGCTCGGCCTGGATATCGGCCCGGACTCCGGCAAGGCGTTCGCGGCCGAGATCGGGACCGCGAGGACCGTGTTCTGGAACGGCCCGATGGGTGTCTTCGAGATGGCGCCGTTCGCCGGCGGAACCAAGGCGGTGGCGCAGGCGTTGACCGAGGTGGACGGCCTGAGTGTCGTCGGCGGCGGTGACTCCGCGGCCGCCGTCCGGCAGCTAGGCTTCGCCGACGACGCGTTCGGCCACATCTCCACCGGTGGCGGGGCGTCGCTCGAATACCTGGAGGGCAAGGAGCTCCCCGGTCTCGCAGTACTGGAAGAGGACTGACAACGATGGCAGATGCTGCCCGTACGCCGTTGATGGCGGGCAACTGGAAGATGAACCTCAACCACGTCGAGGCCGTGCACCTGCTGCAGAAGCTGAGCTGGACGCTGCAGGACAAGAAGCACGACTTCGACCGGGTCGAGGTGGCGGTGCTGCCGCCGTTCACCGACATCCGCAGCGTGCAGACGCTGGTCGACGGCGACCGGATGAAGATCAAGTACGGCGCCCAGGACGTCTCCACCAAGGACTCCGGCGCGTACACCGGCGAGATCTCGGCGTCGATGCTCACCAAGCTCGGCTGCACGTACGTGCTGACCGGGCACTCCGAGCGCCGGCAGTACCACAACGAGACCGACGCGATCGTCAACGCCAAGACGGCGAAGGCCCTCGAGGCCGGGCTGACGCCGATCATGTGTGTCGGCGAGGGCCTTGAGATCCGCAAGGCCGACGGGCACGTCGCGCACTGCGTGGGTCAGGTCGACGCGGGGCTGGCCGGGCTGAAGCCGGACGACGTCCGCAAGCTGGTGATCGCGTACGAGCCGGTCTGGGCGATCGGTACCGGTGAGGTCGCGACGCCGGAGGACGCGCAGGAGGTGATCGCCGCGATCCGGGGCCGGATCGAGGAGACGATTTCACCCTCGGTCGCCGACTCGGTACGGATTCTTTACGGTGGATCGGTGAAGATGGCCAGCGCAGGTGGCATCATGGCCCAACCGGATGTCGACGGTTGCCTGGTCGGAGGCGCGAGCCTGCAGGCCGACGAGTTCGCCGGCATCTGCCGTTACCTGGACCTTCAGTTAGGCTACTCCTCGTGATTCTCGCTTTCTCGATCGTCGTGATCGTCTGCAGCCTCATGCTGACGTTGCTCGTGCTGCTGCACAAAGGCCGCGGTGGCGGTCTGTCGGACCTGTTCGGTGGCGGTGTCTCGTCCAGCCTGGGCGGCTCCTCGGTCGCCGAGCGGAACCTGGACCGGATCACCATCGGTATCGGTCTGGTCTGGTTCGCTGCCATCGTCGCGCTCGGCCTGCTCTACAAGCTCGGCTGAGGGGAGTAGGTTCCCGTGGCTGGTGGTGGCAGTGCGATTCGTGGCAGCCGGGTCGGTGCCGGGCCGATGGGCGAGGCGGAGCGCGGCGACACCGCGCCCCGGCAGCGCATCGTGTTCTTCTGTGCGAACGGGCACGAGACCGCGACCTGGTTCGCGGTCGAGGCGGCCATCCCGGAGGAGTGGGACTGTCCACGGTGCGGTCTGCCGACCAGCACCGATGTGAACAACCCGCCTCCGCCGCCGAAGATCGAGCCGTACAAGACGCACCTGGCCTATGTGAAGGAGCGCCGCTCCGAGCAGGAGGCCCAGGAGATCCTCGGCGAAGCGCTCGAGAAGCTCCGGGCGCGGCGCGCCCGCGGCGAGGTCATCTACTAGCACCCCGAAGGTCCGGACCCCCACCAGGTCCGGACCTTCGCCGTTCCTCCCGACCCGTTTCAGTGGTTCACCTCTGAAATGGGGCGCAAGACGTTAAGGTCGGCGGCATGAAGTCGTCGATTTCGCCGGTCCGCTGGACGCCGCCGCCCGCGCCGCCGGTGCGGCACCCGAAGAACGTCGACGTCGAGGTCGTCGAGCTGCCGGGCGCCGGCCCCGAGGACACGCTGATCGACGAGGACGGCAGCGTGCTCACCGGCCTGTACGACGGCCGCATCCTGCGCGTCTCCGCGGACGGCCGCACGATCAGCACGCTCGCCGACACCGGCGGCCGGCCGCTCGGGCTGGAGTGGCTGCCGGACGGCAAGGTCCTGATCTGCGACGCGAACCGTGGCCTGCTGACACTCGATCGGGACCATCGGATCAGCACGCTGCTGTCCGAGATCGACGGCCGCCCGATGCGGTTCTGCAACAACGCCGATGTCGCCGAGGACGGCACGATCTACTTCACGGACTCGTCGACCCGGTTCGGCATCGACGAGTGGATGGCCGACCTGCTCGAGCACTCCACCACCGGCAGCGTGTACCGCCGTACGCCCGACGGCGAGGTCACCCGGCTCGCGACCGGCCGCGGCTTCCCGAACGGCGTCGCGCTGAGCGCCGATCGGAAGGCGCTGATCTGGGCCGAGACCGCGACGTACGGCCTCTACAAGCTCGACCTCGCCACGGCCGGCGCCGTGCCGGTACAGGTCGCCACGATCCCGGGTCTGCCCGACAACATCGCCCGCGGCTCCGACGGCCTGATCTGGGTCGCCGTCGGCTCGCCGCGCAACGCCGTACTCGATCTGCTGCTCCCGAAGCACCCGGTCTTCCGCAAGCTGGTCTGGTCGTTGCCCGACGCCCTCAAACCGAAGGCCGCCGACATCATCGAGATCCAGGCGTACGACGAGACCGGCAAGCTGGTCCACGACCTCCGCGCCAAGCACCCGTCCTTCCACATGCCGACCGGCGTCCGCGAACGCGACGGCAGGGTCTGGCTGGGCAGCATCGGCACCAGTTCGCTCGCCACGTTCCCGACGCCGAGTTGAGTCAGCGAGGTTCGAGAAGGTCGGCAGGGTCGAACGAGAACGCGAACGGTTCGTCGGCCGTGAACAGCTGGCCGGAGCGCGCCTGAGCCTGCAGCACGTACTCTCCGCCCACCAGGCGGAGCAACTCGATCAGTACGTCGTTGGCCCGGATCTCGACGTGCATGTAGAACGGGATGCCCAACACGGCGCAGACGGCAGGCGTGTCGATGCGATCCCGATGGAACGACGAGGGCGAGATGATCTCGATCGGGCAGAGCACCTGCTCCGCCTCGATCCACGTCTGCTGGCGCACCGGCTGATGCAGCAGAACGAGGTCGGGCTCGATCCAGCCGCTGAGTCCGGTGCGGACATTCAATGCTGTGTACAGCGCGTGTCCCGACGCGCGGGCCGGTGTGCGGAGTAGGGCGATCAGCTCCGCGGCAGCCCAGCTGTTCGCGCTTCCCTCACGGGGGCTCATCCTGAGTCGTCCCTGCACAGCCTCGTACCGCGCCGGCGGCATACCGTCGATCGGCAGGTAGCGCTGAGCCAGCTCAACGGTCCACAGGCCGTCGAGGTCGATCAGTGGGTCGAACGAGTACTCCGGTGCCGGGGCTGCCATTCCTACCTCCTTGTCCGTCGTCAGTTTAGGTCACACTGCGCAAGACTTTGCGCGTAAGGTGCGGGCATGCGTTTCGGGATTGCGATTCTTCCGGAGTACCGGTGGCGGGATGCGGCGCGGCGCTGGCGGCGGGCCGAGGAGTACGGGTTCGATCATGCGTGGACGTACGACCACCTGACCTGGGCCGGGTTGCAGGACTCGCCGTGGTACGGGACGACGCCGACGCTGACCGCGGCCGCGACCGTGACGTCGACGATCAAGCTCGGTACGTTCGTGACCTCGCCGAACTTCCGGCATCCGCTGGCGCTGACCCGGGAGATCCTCGCGATCGA
>NZ_DASRVN010000144.1:0-2338 GCF_035655035.1 Kribbella sp.
GTTGTCCTCGCCGGTGTTGATGATGATCCCGGCGCGGGCGTGGATCTGCCGGCTGAACCGCTGGTCGACGAAGGTCCGGATCGGGTTGATGTCGCGGAACAGGATCCCGTACATCGAGTCGTTCAGCATCATGTCGAGCCGCTCGAGCCCGGCCAGCGTCGCGATCTCCGGCATACACAGGCCGGACGCGTAGTTCGTCAGCCGGACGTAGCGCCCCAACTCGCGCGAGGACTCGTCCAGCGCGGCGCGCATCAGGCGGAAGTTCTCCTGGGTCGCGTACGTACCGGCGAACCCTTCGCGGGTCGCGCCCTCCGGGACGTAGTCGAGCAGCGACTGCCCGGTCGACCGGATCACCGCGATGATGTCGGCACCCTCGCGCGCCGCCGCCTGGGCCTGCGGGATGTCCTCGTAGATGTCGCCGGTGGCAACGATCAGGTAGATCCACGGCCGCTGCTCCGGGTCGCCGTGCCGCTTGATCAGCCGGTCCCGCTCGCGGCGCCGGCCGTCGATCCGCTTCATCCCCGCGGCCGCCGCCTTGCGCGCCGCCGTACGGGCCCTGGCCGCGTCCCGCCCCTCGGGCATCCGAAACGTGACGGACCCCGAGGCGGCCTTCTGCGCGAGTACGGCGAGGTCCTCGGCCTCGCCGCGGAGCAACGCGTCCCAGACCGGCAGCGCGAGACCGTGCTCCAGCCCGACGTCGGCGCGCACGGTGTCGGCGAGGCGGTTCACCCACGGAATGCCTTCCGTGTCGGCGCCGGTCAGCCCGGCGAGCCGCAGTACGGCTCGCTCCACCGACACCGTGGTGTGCTGCCGGGCCAGGTTGACGATCGGTTTGCCGGCCTTGCGCGCGAGGCTGCGCGCCTTCCGGACAGTGACCGGATCGAGGTCGAGCTTCTTCGCAGTACCAGTCACTGTGACCATCTCTGGGACCATCCCTCGGCTTCGTGGACGACGCGACCGCCGACGACAGTTCGCAGGCAGGCAGGCGTTCCCTGGCTCAGATCCGGCAGCACCGGTACGCCGGCCCGCGGGTCCGTCGACCACGCGGCGACGCGCTCGTCCGGCGTCTGCACGACCAGGTCGGCGTCGGTCTCCCAGATCGCGTACGTCGCGGCGGTGCTGGGGGCGAGTACGCCGGCATCGTCGATCCCGGCCGCCCGCCAGCCGCCGCGCGTGTGCGCCTGGAACGCTGCTCGTACGGTGATCCGCTCGGACGGCTCGTGGTGGAACGCGGCCGCGCGGACGGCCTCCCAACCGCCGAGCTCCGTCACCGGCGCATCCGATCCGAACGCCAGTACGACGCCTGCGCGGGCCAGCGAGCCGAACGGGTTCATGCCGCGCCAGCGGTCGCCGACGCGCTCGGCGTACATCCCGTCCGGACCGCCCCACAGGCCGTCGAACACCGGCTGCACGCTGGCCACCACGCCATACCGGGCGAGCGTCGCGATCGTTGCCTCGTCGACCATTTCGACGTGCTCGAGACGGTGGCGCGCGGCAACCAATGCCTGGATGCCGACCTTCTCCGCGGCGAGCTCGAACCCGCGGGCGATGTTCGCCAGCGCCTGGTCGCCGATGCAGTGGAACCCGGCCTGCACGTTCCGCTCGGTACATGCGATCACGTGCTCGGCGATCTGCTCCGGCGACAGGTACGCGTGCCCGCGGTGATCGGCGCGATCGGCGTACGGCTCCCGCAACGCCGCGGTCCGCGAACCGAGAGCACCGTCGGCGTTCAGGTCACCCGCAAGCCCTGCGAGTCCGTACGTACCGATGTGCTCGAACGCGCCCGGCTCACCCCAGTACAGCGTCGCCGCCAACCCCAGCTCGTCGGCCACGTCCCGCACCAACGGCAACTCCCAGAGCGGCCCGATGTGCGGCGCGGCCATCTCATGGAACGCCCCGATCCCCTTCGCGGCCATCGCCCGCAGGGCTGCCTCGATGTCCGTTCGCCGCTGAGCCGGCCCGATCAGCTCGCTCAACACGTCCCGGACGGCATGGTGAGCGTCCCGCTCCAAGCGCCCGGAACTGTCGAAGCCGGAGCCTTTCGCAGCCGGGAACAGGGCGGAGGAGATCACGCCCGAGTGACCGTCGATCCGGGACAGGTACACGCGCCGCCCACCGGCCGCCGCGTCCAGCTCCTCTGCTGTCGGCGGCCGTCCCTCGGGCCACTTCGTCTCGTCCCAGCCGGCGCTGTCGATCACCGCGTCCGCGGGCAGCTTCGAGGCGTACGCTGCCAGCTTGTCGAGCGCGTCGGTCAACGACGTCGTACCCGCAAGGTCGAGACCGGTCAGGGCCGCGCCGGTACCCGCCGTGTGGACGTGGGCGTCGACGAACGCCGGCG
>NZ_DASRVN010000145.1:0-8278 GCF_035655035.1 Kribbella sp.
CACATCCTGGGCCGGAGCGACGACGACCTGGTGCTGACCACCCGCGGCCGGCCGTTGTTCGTCGTACCGTCGCTGTTCACGCTGAGCAGTTCGACCCCGCTGACCGACTCCGACCCGATGGTGATGTACGGCGCGAGCAACCAGCGCTCGATGTGGACCGACCTCGGGTACGCAGGCGGTACGGCGCTCCTGAGCCCGCACCGCCTGCGCTACCTCCGTGCCCTCGGCACCGGCATGACCACGACCGCACTGGCCGACCGCTTCGGCGTCTCGCCGTCAGCCGCCAACCAGTCCCTCCGCGCCATGACCACCCAGGGCCTGCTCCGCACCCGCCGCGACGGCCGCACCGTGGTCTACGAACGCACAACGCTCGGTGACCAACTCGCCGACCTGCGCTGACTGCCTCAGCGGTCGGCGTGGTCCTGGACCGTCTTCTCCAGGTCGTCCTTGGGGAGGTTGGACGTGTTCGGGATGTCGGCGTTCTTCGCCTGCTGGGAAAGCTGGTCGCGGGTGAGGTTGCCGGGCTGTTCGCCGAGGTGCTGTTTGCGGCTGGCGGCGAAGGCCTCGCCGAGTTCGGCGCGGCGCTGCTCCGAGAGGTTGGAGCGCATGCCGGGAAGGACCTTGGTCTCCTCTTCCTCGACGTGGTGGGTCACCGCGTCGATCAGGTTCTGCAGGACCTTGCCGAAGTCGGCCGAGGACGGGTCGGTGCCGGCCAGCTTCGCGAGCAGCTGGTCGGCCTCGATGTGCTCCTGCTGGCTGTGCGACACCTCCTCCTTCTCGCCGGCCTCAGCGGCGGCGACCGGGTAGACCTCGGCCTCCTCGGCGCGGCTGTGCGCGGTCAGCAGCGTGGTCAGCACCGGCAGCAGGGTGGGCCGCTTGTCCGGCTCGTTCTGCAGGGCGTCGAACAGCCGCTCCACTTCCCGGTGGTCCTGCATGATCAGGTCGACGACATCAACACTCATGACTGCTCCTTCGGCAACTAGGACTCGAGTTTGGTCTTCAGGGTGGTCAGGGTCCGGTCGAGTACGTCGACCCACCCGTCGCGGTGGCCGCCACCGACGGTGACGTCGACGTCCGTCGATGCTTCGTGCTCACCCACGGGTCTGCTCCTTCCGGAGCCGTAGTTCGGGCAACACCTCGGTGCGGTAGAGATTCAGCATGTCGACGGAGTACGGGCCCATGTTCGCGACGTACACCTCGTCGAAGCCGGCCTCGGCGTACGGCCTGAACGCCTCCAGGTGGGCCGCCGCGTCGGGGCCACAGGCAACCGATCGGGCGCTGGCCTCCTTGGTGACGAGCTGGCTGGCCTGCTCGAAGTGGCGGGGGGAGGGGAGCACCTGGGCCAGTTCGCCGGGCAGGCCGGAGTTGGCCCAGATCCGGTGCGCCTGCTCGGCGCCCTCGTCCGGAGTCGGTGCGTAGCTGACCTTGAACCCGGCCTGGGCCGGCTTGTCGCCGCCGCCGTGGTCGCGGAACCGCCGCAGCAGCTCCGGGTCCGGCGACGTGGTCAGGTACCCGTCCGCGATCCGCGCGGCGACATCTGTTGCCTCCGGCCCGAATCCGGACATGTAGATCGGCAACGGCTCGGCCGGCCGGGTGTAGATCCGCGCGGTGTCGACCGTGTAGTGCTTCCCGCGGTGGTTGACGAACCCGTCCTCGGTCCACAGCCGCCGCATGATCTCGACCGCTTCCTCCAGCATCTCCAGCCGTACGTCGGCACTCGGCCAGCCGGACCCGAGGATGTGCTCGTTCAGCGCCTCGCCGGTCCCGACGCCGAGCCGGAACCGGCCGTTCAGCAGGACCGCGCTGGTCGCGGCCGCCTGCGCGATCACCGCCGGGTGGATCCGGACCGTCGGGCAGGTGACCGCGGTGGTCACCGGCAGCTCGCAGACCTGCGAGATCGCGCCGATGGTCGACCAGACGAACGCGCTCTGTCCCTGCTCGTCGTTCCAGGGATGGAAGTGGTCGCTGATCCACAGCCCGTCGAACCCTGCCTCCTCGGCCAGCCGGGCCTGTTCGATCAGCTCGGCGGGGGTGTACTCCTCGCTGGACAGGAAGTATCCGATCTGCACCTGCACCCTCCGATCAGTTGCTCTCCCTCCTGGGTGCCCTTTGTGGCCGCCTGCAATCGTCCGGATTGCGCCCGGCCGGGACGGGTACCCGGCAGGAATGATGACTCTCGACGGGCGGGTGATCTACCAGCTGGCGCCGGGCGCCTTCGCCGACGGTGGCCTGAACGGGATCCGCCGGCGGCTCGACCACATCCGGGCGCTCGGCGCCGACACGGTGTGGATCCAGCCGTTCTACGTCTCGCCGTACCGCGACGGTGGGTACGACGTGGTCGACCACCGCGGCGTGTCCCAGCGGTTCGGGACGATGGCGGACTTCGACGACCTGGTCGCGCGGTGTCACGAGCTGGACCTGCGTGTCGTGGTCGGGCTGATCATGCAGCACACGTCGAGCGCGCATCCGTGGTTCCGGTCCGCCCGCGAGGATCCGTCGTCGCCGTACCGGGACTTCTACGTCTGGGCGCAGGAGCCGCACGAGGACGAGGTCGTGAAGAAGCCGGTGTTCACGGGCGTCGAGGACTCGATCTGGGCGTACGACGGGCACGCCGGGATGTACTACCGGCACGCGTTCTACCGGCACCAGCCCGACCTCGACGTCGGGCACCCGGAGGTCCGCGCGGACATCGCGAAGACCGTCCGGCACTGGCTGGACCACGGTGTGGATGGGTTCCGGGTGGACGCCGTACCGCACATGGTCAAGCAGGCGGCCGTCACGGACCCGCGTGACGACGGGTACTGGTTCCTGACCGAACTGGCCGCGGCCGCCGACGGCGCCCCGCTGATGGGAGAGGTCGATTCGGAGCCGTCGGAGTACGGCAACTACTTCGGGGACGGCAACCGGCTGCGGGGCATCCTGGACTTCTGGACGAACAGCTACCTCTTCCTCGCCCTCGCCCGCCGCGACGCGGAGCCGCTGGAGCGCGCGATGCGCCGGCAGCCCGAGCCGCCGGCCGGCTGCACCTACCTGAACTGGCTGCGCAACCAGGACGAGCTCAACCTGGCCCTGCTCGAGGACGACGAGCGCGCCGACGTGATGGCCGCGTTCGCGCCGGACGAGGACATGCGGATCTACGGCCGCGGCATCCGGCGCCGGCTCGCGCCGATGCTGGACTTCGACGTCCGGCGGATCGCGATGGCGCATGCGCTGGTGATGGCGTTGCCCGGGGTCCCGATCGTCCGGTACGGCGAGGAGATCGGGATGGACGACGACCTGTCGCTGCCCGAGCGGAACGCGGTCCGGACGCCGATGGACTGGGCGGCCGTCGAACGGCAGGAACTCGAGCCGGGCTCGCTGCTCAGCCGGATCGCGCAGCTGACCCGGTGCCGGCACGAACTCGGGGAGCTGCCGCAGCGCCGGGCGGAACCGGTGAGGTTCGACCACCCGTCGGTGTTCGGTGTGCTGCATCAGCGCCGCGAGGGCTCCGTACTGATGCTGGCGAACCTCGCCGACGAAGAGGTCCACCTGAAGGTCGAGCACGAGGCCGACCTGCTCGCCGATCAGTCGTACGAGCCGGCCGGCGCCGATGTCGTGCTCGGTGCGTACGGCTACCGTTGGCTGCGCGTGAAGTAGGCGGCGGCGCCTCCTACAGCCGCAGTGGCCGCGGTGGCGAGCAGTGCGCGGTGCCGGGAGGCCCAGACCTGGTAGCTGCGGGCGGTGGAGCGGTCGTCGAAGACACCGTGAGCGCCGTAGTCGCGGCTGCGGTCGTCCGCCGGTCCCCACAGGTTCGCGGCCTGCTCGTTGGGCTCGTCGGTCTGCTGCGACGCGTAGCCGGTCCGCGCCAGGTAGCGGTCGAGGAGGCCGGCGGCGAACTTGTTCGCGATGATGGTCAGCGCCGTCGGTCCACCGACCCAGTACTCGCGGCGCCGCGGGTGGCCGGCCGCGTAGACGACCGCGTCCGCGGCAACCTCCGGCTGGAAGATCGGCGGTACGGGCTGCGGGTGCTTCGGCAGCCGGGACAGCACCCAGGAGAACTGGGGCGTGTTCACGGCCGGCAGTTGCACCATCGTCACGCGGACGCGCGACTTGTCGTGCAGCAGCTCGCAGCGCAGCGAGTCGTGGAAGCCCTGGATGGCGTGCTTCGCCCCGCAGTACGCCGACTGCAGCGGGATCCCGCGGTACGCCAGCGCCGACCCGACCTGCACGATCGTGCCGTGGTCGCGGGGCTTCATCCGGGCCAGCGCGGCCCGGGTCCCGTACACGTACCCGAGGTAGGTGACCTCCGTGACGCGCTTGAACTCGCTCGGCTCGATCTCGTCGAACGGAGCGAACACCGACGTGAACGCGACGTTCACCCAGACGTCGATCGGGCCGAGCTCCTTCTCGACCCGCTCCGCGGCCGCCTCGACCTGACCGTGGTCCGCGACGTCGACCGGAATCGCGAGCGGCTGCCCGCCCGCCTCCGCGACCTCCCGCGCGGCACCGTCCAGCCCGTCCTGCCCGCGTGCGAGCAACGCGACCCGGTCGCCGCGCCGCCCGAACTCCACCGCAGTGGCCCGCCCGACGCCACCACTGGCCCCGGTCACCACGACAACCTGTCCCATCTGCTCCTCCTCAGCTCGCTGCCTGGCGTTCGAAGATCTCGGTGATCTCCTCGACCGAGAGTTCCTTGGTTTCCGGGATGAACGAGTTCACGAACAGCAGCGCGACCGCCGACAGGACGGCGAACAGCACCATCAGCCAGGCCAGCCCGAAGCCGTTCAGCATCGTCGGCACCAGCAGGATCAGCGCGAAGTTCGCGATCCAGTCCGCCGCCGCACCGAGTGCCGCGGCCCGGCCGCGGACGGCGGTCGGGAAGTACTCGCCCTGGATCAGCCAGCCGGTCCCGCCGACGCCGATCGCGAACGCGGCGATGAAGATGTTCAGCCCGACCATGATCAGGATGATCCGGGCGAGCCCGCCGGTGAACGCGACGCCGGCCGCGCCGATCAGCATCGCGACCGACATCACGGCGTACCCCCAGAGGGCGAGCTTGCGGCGGCCGACCCGGTCGACGAACTTGAACGCGAAGAACGTCGCGACGACGTTGACCACACTCATCAGCGCCGTGACCGCGACGGCGGCGACGGCTGCCTGGACCTTGTCGCTACCGCTCTGCAGATACGGCTGCAGCAACTTCGGCCCGTAGTAGAAGGTCAGGTTGATCCCGGTGATCTGCTGGAACGCGAAGAACACGCAGACCACGATCAGCGCCCGCTTCACGCCCCGCGACCAGTTCCGCGTACTGCGGCCCGCGTGCGCTTCCTGTTCCTCGATCTCGTGGGCGCTGCGTTCGATCTGCTCCGCGCTGACGTCGATGTCGAGCTTGGCGAGCGCGTCGTGCGTGTCGTCGTACCGCCCCTGCCGCATCAGCCAGCGCGGCGACTCGGGCATCCGGGTCCGCAGTACCAGCGCGAACAGGGCCGGTACGGCGCCGAGCCCGAGCATCAGTCGCCAGTCGAAGGAATGGGCGTGCTGGGGGAGCGGGACCAGGACGGCCAGCGCGATCAGGTACGAGATCAGGATGCCGACCGTGATCATCCACTGCTGCAGGATGCCGAGCGCGCCGCGGCGAGCCTTCGGCGCGTACTCCGCGATGTACGCCGTCGCGATCGCGGAGTCCGCACCGATCGCGAGACCGATGAGCGTCCGGGCGAACAGCAGCACCCACGCGTCCCAGGCGAACGCCGACAGCAGCGCGCCGGCCGCGTAGATGGCCGCGTCCACGATCAGCAGTGACTTACGGCCGAGGCGGTCCGAGGTCGGGCCGGCGGCGAGCGCGCCGACGGCGGCTCCGATGGATGCACCGGCGACCAGGTAACCGAGCGCGAGCGAGCCCAGGTTCCAGGGCAGGAAGTTGACGACGGCTCCGATGTTCGCGGTGTCGTACCCGAACAGGAACCCGCCGACGGTCGCGAGCAGTGTCAGCGACCAGTAGAACGACGTGGGCACCCGGGTGTCGAGGTGATCGAGCACTCCGGTGGCCGATTCTTGGTGCGGCGCCACGGTGCGCCTCCTTGTCGGTCAGAGGTACCCATCCCCGGTTGACCGCTCGGGACCGCTCGAAACGCGTTTGCTGCAAAGTGCCCCGGGTACCGGCTGGGCGGTCGAGCTAGGGAGGTCGGCAGTGGCGGTAGAGGTGGAGGCGGACAGTCCCCGCACGCCCGAGGGACTGCGGGGCGCACTGGAGGCGGCCGTCGACGGTGAAGTGCGGTTCGACGCCGGGTCGTTGGCGGCGTACTCGTGCGACTCGTCGAACTACCGGCAGATACCGCTCGCGGTGGTCGTGCCGCGGACGGTGGACGCGGCGGTGGCGGCGGTCCGAGTGTGCCGGGAGGCCGACGTACCGGTGCTGTCGCGCGGTGGCGGGACCAGCCTGGCGGGGCAGACCACGAACGCCGCGGTCGTGATCGACTGGACGAAGTACTGCCATCACGTGGTGTCGGTGGATGCGGCCGGGCGAACGTGTGTCGTCGAGCCGGGGATCGCGCTGGACGACCTGAACCGGGCCCTGGCGCCGGACGGGTTGATGTTCGGCCCGAAGCCGTCGACGCACCAGAGCTGCACGATCGGCGGGATGATCGGCAACAACTCGTGCGGCGCCAGCGCGCAGGCGTACGGGAAGACGGTCGACAACGTACGGCGGCTCGAGGTGCTGACCTACGACGGTGTCCGGATGTGGGTCGGCCCAACCGATGAGGTTGCCTCGGGCAATGAGCGGCAGGCCGAGATCTACCGGCAGTTGCGGGCGCTGCGGGACCGGTACCTGAGCGAGTTGCGCACCGGCTACCCGAAGATCCCGCGCCGGGTGTCCGGGTACAACCTCGACTCGCTGCTGCCGGAGAACGGCTTCAACGTGGCGAAGGCGCTGGTCGGCAGCGAGGGCACGCTGGTGACGGTGCTGCACGCGGAGCTCGAGCTGGTACCGGTCCCGAAGTACCAGGTGATGGTCGTGCTCGGCTACCCGAGGCTGGAGGACGCCGGGCGGGCCGTACGCCGGATCCTGCCGCACAAGCCGTGGCAGCTCGAGGGCCTCGACGAGGTGCTGATCGACCTGGAGCACGAAGAGCACACCGTCGACACCGCGATCGAGCGGCTGCCGGAGGGCCGCGGCTGGCTGACAGTGCAGTTCGCCGGCGACACCTTCGAGGAGGCGGACCGGGCCGCGCACCGGCTGATGGACGACCTGAAGGACACCGAGGCGACCATCAGCTACCTCGACGATCCGGGCCGTGAGCAACAACTGATCGAACTCCGGGAGGCCGGTCTCGGCGCGACCGCCCACCCAGCCGCGAAGCACGAGAACTGGGAGGGCTGGGAGGATTCCGCCGTTCATCCGGACGACCTGGGGGACTACCTGCACGATCTGCGCGAGCTGCTCAACCGTTTCGGGTACGACGAGACCGAGACGTCGCTGTACGGCCACTTCGGCCAGGGCTGCGTGCACACCCGGATCCCGTTCGAGCTGCGCACCGCCGACGGGATCGCGCAGTACCGCGACTTCGTCGAGCAGGCCGCGCGGATGGTGAAGCGGTACGACGGGTCGCTGTCCGGCGAGCACGGCGACGGGCAGTCCCGGGGCGAGCTGCTGACCACGATGTTCGGGCCGGACCTGGTCCGCGCGTTCGGTGAGTTCAAGGCGATCTTCGACCCGCGGAACCGGATGAACCCGGGCAAGATCGTCGAGCCGAACCCGCTCGACTCGCACCTGCGGCTCGGGACCGGGTTCGCGCATCCGCCGCTGCCCAGCGAGTTCAGCTATCCGCACGACGACGGGAAGTTCAGCAAGGCGACGCTGCGCTGCGTCGGTATCGGCAAGTGCCGGCAGTCGTCGTCGGCGGAGGGCGAGGTGATGTGCCCGTCGTACCTGGTGACCCGGGAGGAGGAGCACTCGCCGCGCGGGCGGTCGCGGTTGCTGTTCGAGATGGTCCGCGGTGAGGTGATCCCGGACGGCTGGCGGTCGACCGAGGTCCGGGACGCGCTGGATCTGTGCTTTGCGTGCAAGGGCTGCAAGGTGGACTGCCCGGTCGGGGTGGACGTTGCGACGTACAAGGCGGAGTTCCTGTCGCACCACTACAAGCATCGGTTGCGGCCGATGGCGCACTACTCGATGGGCTGGCTGCCGGTGTGGGCGCAGCTGGCTCGGCACGCGCCGAAGGTGGTGAATGCCGCGACACGGGCGCCTGGGCTGTCGAGTGTGCTGAAGCGCGCCGGAGGGGTTGCCGCGGAGCGGGAG
>NZ_DASRVN010000146.1:0-11884 GCF_035655035.1 Kribbella sp.
ATGCTCGGCGGCGAGTGGGCCGGCAAGAACGTCACGGTGCTCGGCGCCGCGTTCAAGGCCGGTACCGACGACGTCCGCGACTCGCCCGCCCTGGACGTGGCCGGCCGGATCCAGCTGCACGGCGCGAACGTCACGGTCTACGACCCGGAGGCGATGGAGAACGCCCGCCGCGTCCGCCCGACCCTGCGCTACGCCCAGTCCGCCGTCGACGCCTGCCGCGACGCCCACGCCGTACTGCACCTCACCGAGTGGCCCGAGTTCCGCGAACTCGACCCCACCACCCTCAAGGACGTCGTCGCCACCCCGGTAGTCATAGACGCCCGCCTCAACCTGAACGCCGAAGCCTGGCGCACCGCCGGCTGGACCTACCGCGCCCCCGGCAAGCCGTAACCGTCAGGAGACGCGGGCGTTCCGGATCACCGGGCGGCTGAGCGCGATCAGGCCGATCAGCGTGATCGCGACGCCGATCCCCAGACAGACCCCGGTGATCCGGATCCCCGGGACGTCGGCGATGGTGCCGAGCACCGGGTTCATCACGACCTGGGCGAGGCTCTGGCAGAGCACGATCACCGACTGCAGGCGCGACTGGTACTCCTTGTCGACCGAGTTCATCAGCAACGGCAGCACGTGACCGGTGAAGGCGCCGACACCGATCCCGCTGATCACCGCGGAGATGACGGCCAGCGGCAACGCCGTCACTACCGAGAGCCCGGCGAAGCCGACCGCGGCCACCAGCAGGCCTGCAATCGCGACGATCCCGGGACGATCGAAGGCGCCGCGCATCAGGATCCGCACCGACACGACACCGACCCCGATGCTCCGGGTCGCGATCAGGATGGCCGCCGTCTTCGCGTCCCAGTGGTGATCGCGGGCCAGCAACGGCAGCAACAACGCGTCCATCGGCATCAGCAACCCGGCAGCGACCGTCATCGTGATCAGCAGCGCCCGGGTGAGCGGCCGGCCGAACGCGGCCCGGACGCCGTCGACGATCGAGTGGAACATCCCCGAGGTCCGGGCCCCGTGCGGTGCCGTGGTTCCGCGGAGCAGGAACAGCACCACCAGCATGATCGCGAAGGTGATCGCGTCGAAGCCGGCCGCCGCGGACAGCCCGGCCCAGTTGACCAGGATGCCGCCGACCGCGGTACCGGTGACGGCGAACACGACGCCGGTCACCTGAAAGCTCGCCAGCGCCCGCGGCACCTGCGCGGACGGCACCAACAGCCGCGGCATCGCCCGGGACGACGGCAGGAAGAACGCGTCGATCACTCCGACCAGGAGCGCGACGATGACGAGAAGCCAGACCGGCTCGCCTACGGCGCGGCTGGCGGGTGCCAGTACGGCCGTCACGACGAACATGGCGGTGCAGCTGGCGAGGAGGACTCGGGGGGCGCCGTAGCGGTCGCCTACGGCGCCGCCGATCAGGAGGAGGGCGGCGCGGGGGGCGGCGGCGAGGAGCAGGATGAGGCCGGCGACGCTGCCGCCGTGCCGGGTGGCGGACCAGCCGATGCCGAAGCTCATCGTCAGGTCGCCGAGGAGGGACACCGCAGCGCCGAACAGCCAGATCCAGTAGCGGACCGGAATGCGCTGTGTGTCCGATTCAGTGGGCGGAGTCACGATCGACGACCTTAGACGACAACGAATGGGATCTCACGACTACCCGCCCCCGTCCTGTGGAAACCAGTCCAGACCTCAACCTTTACGCAGCTCTGCCGCCCCGTCACGCACCGTGCTGCCCTTCCCCCGTGCCAACTCCGCGAGCGACTCCTGGAACGCGATCATCCGGTCCCGCAACACCTCGTCGGAGGCGGCCAGGATCCGGACCGCCAGCAGCCCCGCATTCCGAGCGTTCCCGATCGAGACCGTCGCAACCGGAACTCCGGCCGGCATCTGCACGATCGACAGCAGCGAGTCCATCCCGTCGAGGTACTTCAGCGGCACCGGTACCCCGATCACCGGCAGCGGAGTCACCGCCGCGAGCATCCCGGGCAGGTGCGCCGCGCCGCCCGCACCGGCGATCAGCGCCTTGAGGCCACGCTCGTGCGCGGACTTTCCGTAGTCGATCATCTCGGTCGGCATCCGGTGCGCCGAGATCACGTCCGCCTCGAAGGGCACGCCGAACTCGGCGCACACCTCGGCGGCCGCCTTCATCGTCGGCCAGTCACTGTCCGACCCCATCACGATGCCAATCATCTGAAGCCCTTTACTCATCGATGGTGCCGGTCAGGTAGTCGGCCGCGTGCCGGGCGCGGGCGCGGGTCTCCTCGAGGTCGTCACCGTACGCCGTGACGTGGCCGACCTTGCGGCCCGGCTTCACCGACTTCCCGTAGAAGTGCACCTTCAGCCCCGGGTCGCGGGCCAGGCAGTGCAGCAGCCCGCGGTGCATGTCCTCCACGTCGCCGCCGAGCACGTTGACCATCACCGTGTACGGCGCCCGCGCGGCCGGCGAGCCGAGCGGCAGGTCGAGCACCGCGCGCAGGTGGTTCTCGAACTGGGAGGTGACCGCGCCGTCGATCGACCAGTGCCCGGTGTTGTGCGGGCGCATCGCGAGCTCATTGACCAGCAGCCGGCCGTCGCGCGCCTCGAACATCTCCACCGCGAGTACGCCGACCACGCCGAGCTCACCGGCGATCCGGAGCGCGGTCTGCTGCGCCTGCGCGGCCTTCGCTGGGTCCAGCCCGGGCGCCGGCGCGGTGACCTCGACGCAGATCCCGTCGCGCTGCACGGACTCGACGATCGGGTACGCGACCGCCTGGCCGTGCGGGGACCTGGCCACGATCGCGGACAGCTCGCGGACGAAGTCGACCTTCTCCTCGGCGAGGATCGGGACCCCGCTGCCGAACGCGGTCGCGATCTGCGGGTCGTCCGGCCCGTCGACGAACCAGACGCCCTTGCCGTCGTACCCGCCTCGGGTGGTCTTCAGGATGACCGGGAAGCCGCCGGCCCGCTTCGCGAAGTCCGCGACGTCGGCCGGCGTACCGACCACCTGGTGCGCGGGCGCGGGCGCGTCGAAGGTGTCCAGCCGGGCGCGCATCACGGCCTTGTCCTGGGCGTGCACGAGCGCGTCCGGGCCGGGGTACACCTTCACGCCGTCCGCCTCGAGCGCATGCAGCAGATCGGTCGGTACGTGCTCGTGGTCGAACGTCACCACGTCGCACTCCGCGGCGAACCGCCGTACCGTCTCGGGGTCCTTGTAGTCGCCCACCGGCGCGTCCGCGACCGCCTGGGCGGCCGAGACCGTCGGGCCTTCGGCGAGCACGCGGAGCTGGATGCCGAGCGCGACGGCGGTTTCCTGGGTCATCCGGGCAAGCTGCCCGCCACCGATCATGCCGACCACGGGCGTACCGACGGGGAGATCCTTACGATCGAACTTCACGCCTGTGAGCCTAACCGGGCCGATTTCGGGCTCGCCCCCTGGCCGGGTACCGTGGGAAGCTGCCCTGCCGTCGCGGTGTGATCACAGAAGGTATCGAACCCCGTTGAAGCTCGTCACCAAGCTGTACCACCAGTTCCAGCACCTGGTGCACGAAGCGGCCAAGTTCGGTCTGGTCGGGCTGCTCGGTCTGGTCGTGGACCTGCCGATCTACAACTGGCTCGTGTTCGACAACCCGACGGTCCTCGGGGCCTCCGGGATCGGCATGATGCACCACAAGCCGCTGACCGCGAAGGTGATCTCGACCACCATCGCCACGGTCGCGACGTACTTCGGGAACCGGTACTGGACGTGGCGGCACCGGGAGCGTTCCGGCCTGCACCGGGAGTACGTGCTGTTCTTCGTGCTGAACGGGATCGGCCTGCTGATCGCGGCCGGCTGCCTGGCGTTCTCGCGGTACGTCCTGGACCTGCATACCTGGCTGTCGGACAACATCGCCGCGAACTTCGTCGGCCTCGGACTCGGCACGCTGTTCCGGTTCTGGTCGTACCGGAAGTTCGTCTTCAAGGAAGAGATCGCGCTCGACGAGGTCGAGCACACCCCGGCGCCGGACTCCCCGGCGGAACTCGACGGGGAGTCCACGGGCGACCTGCCCGTCGTCCGCTAGGTCACTCCCCGTTCAACGGGGCACCTGGGTCCTTGACCCTGGCGTAGACGGTGTCCGGGAACGTCGCGGGAACCTTGCCCAGCAACCGGATCACGGTGGTCGCTCCGGTGAAGCGGCCGACGGCATACAGGTACGCGGAGTCGGTGTCCTTGTCGATCCCGAGCAGCACGGTGCCGTACGCGCCGCACTTCTGCGCGAGCACCGTCTCGAAACCCTGCCAGGTCTTGGCGCGGACCTGCTTCACGACCGTTTTCATCGGCGAGGCCGTCGGGATGTGGATCGTGTAGAGCGCGCCGCCGCGGGTGTTCGCCACGAACGTGTCGTACGTCGCGGCCTTGCTCACCAGCGCCATCGACTGCACCGCCGCGAACCCGGGCACCGAGCCGGCGCTGCGCCAGACGCCCTTCGGGCTGACGGTCCAGCGGAACAGTACGCCGTCGTTGCGCAGCGCGTAGATGGTCCAGCGGGAGATCCCGGCCTGCGTCGGCCCCTGGTACTCCGCCTCCTCGACCATCGTGAACCGGCCCCACCCGCCACCGATCCGGCGCAGCCCGGCCGGATGGTCGGCGGTCCCGTCGTGCCCGCTGTACGTCGCCTGGTACAGGTTGTCGCCGATGACGACGTAGCCGTACACGGAGTACCCGCCGAAGCCGTCGTCGAGCACCGCCATCGACGCCATCTCCTTGACCTGCCCGGGTGCGAACGCACCCCGCCCGAGCGCCGACTTGGTGGCGCGCGGCGGCGTGGTCGACACGATCGACACGTAGTCGTGGTCGCCCGCGGCGTTGACCGACGAGGCACTCAGCCCGCAGGTGGCCGTCGTCTCGGCGTCTGCGGCGGCAGGGGTCAGTGTTGCGGTGACCAGTACGGCCGCCGCGATTGTTCCGAGTGGTTTGATCATTCGTCCCACCCCCTTTACCAACCTTGATGATCGCGCGGGCGCGATGGTTGTATGCGGGCATGACTGACATCGAGGTGCGGGCGGCCGGGGCGGACGAGTGGGGCGCGGTGCGGGCCGTGTTCAGCGGGGCGATGATGTTCGACCCGGGTCCGGAGGACGAGCTCGACCGGCAGTTGTTCGAGGCGGAGCGGACCCTGGTCGCGACCGACGGCGCCGAGGTCGTCGGGACGGTGATGGCGCTGACGCGGGATCTGTCGGTCCCGGGTGCGGTGGTGGACGCCGCGCACGTCACCGGGGTCGGGGTCCGCGCGACCCATCGCCGGCGCGGCGTGATGTCCCGGCTGATCGGGCGGCAGCTGCGCGACGTACCGGAGGCGATCGCGCTGCTGTGGGCGAGCGAGTCAGCGATCTACGGCCGCTTCGGGTACGCCGCCTGCGCCTGGTCGACGGACTACGAGGTCGACCTGCATCGCGTTGGCCCGACCAACGATCGGGTCCGGCCGGACGCACTCGGCGTCCTGACGGCCGACGAGGCGCTCAAAGAGCTCCCGTCCGTCCTGCGCCGGCTGCAGGAGCAGCGTCCCGGCGTGTCCGGGCGGTCGGACCTGCGCTGGCAGAAGCGCCTGCGGGACAAGCCGGAGCACCGCAACGGTTCGATCGCGCGGCAGATCCTGGTGCACCGTGATCAGGACGGCGCGATCGACGGATACGCGTTGTGGCGCGGCAAGATGAACTGGCTCCCGGTCGGCCCGGCGAACGAGGTGCAGCTCGAGGAGCTCGTCGCGCTGGACGCAACGGCGTACCGGGAGCTGTGGCAGTACCTGCTGACGATGGACCTGAGCTCGAAGCTCACCTACGGGCACGCCGCGCTGGACGAGCCGCTCCAGCAGCTCGTGAACACGCCGACCGCGCTCGACCGCCGGATCAGCGAGTCCCTGTGGCTGCGCGTGACCGACGTATCGCGAGCCCTGCAGCAGCGGCAGTACGTCGTACCGGTCGACGTCGTCCTGGACGTGACCGATGGCCTGATCGAGGCCAACACCGGGCGCTTCCGGCTGACCGTCGACGGGTCGTCGGTGACCTGTCAGCGTACCGAGGACCCGGCCGACCTCAGCCTGTCGGTGACCGAGCTCGGCGCGATCTACCTCGGCGAACGGTCCCTGGCCGAGTTCGCCGCCACCGGCCGGGTCGTCGAGCACACGCCGGGCGCTCTGTACCGGACGGCCGCGGCGTTCCGCTGGCCGGTCTCGCCGGTCAGCCTGGAGATCTTCTAGCGGTCGTCGCCCGAACTGAAGATGGTGTCGCCGTCGTCGCCGCGTGACGGCTGCTTCGGCGGCTGCACCGGCGGGCGGCGGCGCATGTGCTCCGGCGGCTCCTCGTCGTCCAGGATCCCGTCGCCCATCTTGCCGTCCGGGCCGCCGAACAGCAGGTCGGACATCTGCAGGTGCACGTGCTCGACGTGCGGTACGTCGGGCAGCACCACCTGACCGCGCTCGCCGGCGGACTCGATGTGCAGCGTGCCGCAGCCGAGCATCCGGTCGATCAGGCCGTGCTCGTAGGAGACGTCGTTGATCCGCATCAGCGGGATGTCCCGGCCGGTCCGGGTCAGCACGCCGTGCCGGGTGATCAGCCGCCGGTTGGTGATCGTGTACGTCGAGAAGAACCAGTCCAGGAACGGGCGGACCGCGAACGCCGCCAGGATCACCACCCCGACCGCGAGGATCGCGATCCGGGCGGGGGTCTGCAGCGACCCGTTCGGCACGATCGCGGCCAGGAAACCACCGAGGCCCGCCACCACCAGCAGCAGGAAGACCGGCCCGATCATCGCCTTCCAGTGCGTCCGGGTGCTGACGACGACGTACTCGTCCTCACCCAACAACTTCGCCGAGATCGCCATGCCCCCAGTCTCACAGGTCCCGGGTTCGGTTGTCCCGTCCCGACACGATCGGCCTTCAAAAGTGGTTCAACACTTCACGAGATGCATACAGTGAGCGAAGATACGCGAAGGGTTGTCAGCTGGGGGACGAGAGGAAGCCGTGATGGCAGTCTTGTCGATACTCGACCGGGAGCACACCGTCGCACCGCCTGGGTACAGCCGCTGGCTGATCCCGCCGGCCGCGCTGGCCGTTCATCTCTGCATCGGGCAGGCGTACGCGACCAGCGTCTACAAGACCTCGATGGTCAAACACTTCGGGACCAGCCAGACCGCGGTCGGCGTGGTGTTCAGCATCGCGATCGTGATGCTCGGGCTGTCCGCCGCGATCGGCGGCACCTGGGTGGAACGCAACGGCCCGCGGAAGGCGATGTTCGTGGCCGCCTGCTTCTGGTCGGCCGGCTTCGGTGTCGGCGCGCTCGGCATCGGCACCGGCCAGCTCTGGCTGGTCTACCTCGGGTACGGCGTGATCGGCGGCATCGGGCTCGGGATCGGGTACATCTCCCCTGTCTCCACGCTGATCAAGTGGTTCCCGGACCGCCCGGGCCTGGCGACCGGCCTGGCGATCATGGGCTTCGGCGGCGGCGCGCTGGTGGCCAGCCCGCTGTCGCGGCAGCTGCTCGGCCTGTACGACTCCGGGTACGACCCGAACGTCAGTACGTCGGTGGCCGGCGGCGGCGCGCTCGTCGGGCTCTTCCTGACACTGGGCGTCGGGTACTTCGTGATCATGATGTTCGGCGTCGTCAACATCCGGGTGCCGGCCGACGGCTGGGCGCCGGACGGCTTCGACCCGTCGTCGGTACGGCAGCAGGCGCTGGTCACGACGGCCAACGTGTCCGCGGCGAACGCGATCAAGACGCCGCAGTTCTGGTTCCTGTGGATCGTGCTGTTCTGCAACGTGACCGCGGGGATCGGCATCCTCGAGCAGGCCAGCCCGATGATCCAGGACTTCTTCCGGGGTGACGGTGGCACGTCGAGCGTCGCGGTCGCGGCGGCGGCCGGGTTCGTCGGGCTGCTGTCGATCTTCAACATGGGCGGCCGGTTCGGCTGGTCGACGACGTCGGACGTGATCGGCCGGAAGCCGATCTACGCGCTGTACCTCGGCGTCGGGATCATCGCGTACCTGCTGCTCGGGACGGTCGGGCACACCAGTACGGCGGTGTTCGTGCTGCTGGCCGCGATCATCATCTCGTTCTACGGCGGCGGTTTCGCGACCGCACCGGCGTACCTGCGGGACCTCTTCGGCACCTACCAGGTCGGCGCGATCCACGGCCGGCTGCTGACCGCCTGGTCCGCGGCCGGGATCGCCGGGCCGCTGATCATCAACGGTTTCCTCGACCACGAGGGCAAACCCGGCACGCTGACCGCGTCGGCGTACCGCCCCGCACTGTTCACGATGGTCGGCGTCCTCGCGGTCGGCTTCGTCGCGAACCTGTTGATCCGCCCGGTCGCCGAACGATTCCACGAGAAGTCCTCGTCCACGGTGGAGGCCGCATCATGAATCAGACCCCACGCCTGGTGATTTCGTGGCTGCTGGTCGCCGTCCTGCTCGGCTACGGCGTCGTCGAGACGCTGATCACCGCGGTCAAGATCTTCCAGTAGTCCGCAGATGCGTCACGTCGCCGGCGGCCAGCGGACGCGGGCCGCCGGCGGTGTCGACGATCAGGCGGCCGTCGTCGGCCAGGTCGCGGGCGGTTCCCTCGAGGAAGGTGCCGTCGGGGAGTTCGACACGTACGGCTTGCCCGATGGTGGCGGACAGTTCGCGGTACTCCGGAAGAACCACGGCCGGGTCCCCGTCCGCGTCGACCCAGGACTGATAACGAACAGCGAGTTCGCGGAGGACGGCGGCCATCACGGTGGCTCGGTCGGTGGTCGACGCGCCTTCCAGGGCCAGCGAGGTGGCTGCTTCGTGGGGTTTTTCGTCGTCGCGGAGGGTGACGTTGAGGCCGATGCCGATCACCGCCGCGGGACCTTCGACGCGCTCCAGGAGGATGCCCGCGAGCTTGCGGTTCTCCACCAGTACGTCGTTGGGCCACTTCACCTGCGCGAGCACCTCAGCAACCCGGCGTACGGCGGCCGCCACCGCGAGAGGTACCAGCAGGCCCAGCCACGGCCAGCGTGCCGCGTCGACACCAGTAGGGCGCAGTAGAGCCGACATCAGCAGGGCAGAGCGAGGCGGTGTGGTCCACGTACGTCCCAGCCGCCCACGGCCGGACGACTGGTACTCAGCAGCGACAACCAGCCCCTCAGGCTGACCGTTTGCGGCAGCAGCCGCCACAACAGCATTCGTCGACGGTGTCTCGGCGACAACGTCAATCTGCGTCCAGAACGAACCAGGACGCACCAACCGCCCCCGCAGGAACTTCTCGTCCAGCGGGGGCCGCTCCAGGTCGCTGAAACTCATCCGGTGTTCTGCAGACCTGCGGCAACACCGGAAACGGTCAGCAACAGCAGCCGTCGGGTACGGACGATCTGCTCCTCGTCCAGCGAGTCGTCGGTCCGCAGCGTCCGCAACGCCCGCAACTGCAGGTAGCTGAGCGCGTCGACGTACGGGTTCCGCAGCTCGACCGCCCGGCCCAGCACGCGCCGTCCTTGCAGCAGGCGCTCCTGGTCGAGCACCTTGAGCACCCACTCGGTGGTCAACGCGTGCTCGTCCATCATCTGCTGGGTCAGCTCGGGCCGGTCGCCCAGCTCCAGGTAGCGGCCGAGGATCCGCCGGTCCGTCTTGGCCAGCGACATCTCCGCGTTCTCCAGCATCACCTGGAACAGCGGCCAGTTCTGGTTCGCGTCCCGCAGCAGGTCCACGTCGCCGACCGCGGCCAGCGCCGTACCGAGGCCGTACCAGCCGGGAGCGTTCACCCGGGCCTGCGACCACGCGAACACCCATGGGATCGCCCGCAGGTCCTCCAGCGACGACACCGCGACCCCACGCCTGGCCGGCCGCGAACCGAGCGGCAGCTGCCCCAGCTCCTCCAGCGGCGTCACGGTGCTGAACCACTCGGCGAACCCGTCCGCCTTCACCAGCCGGTGGTACGCCGTCCGTGCCGCCTCGTCGAGCGTCTTCTCCACCACCGCGAACCGGTCGGCCGCGACCAGCGCCCGCTCCTCGACGGCCGGCGTGGACGCCAGCAGGGTCGCCGCGGTCACCTGCTCGATGTGCCGCTGCGCGATCGGCGCGTTGCCGTACCGGGCCGGGATCGCCTCGCCCTGCTCGGTGAGCTTGAACCGCCCGGCCACCGATCCCGGGGCCTGCGCGAGGACTGCCCGGTTCGCCGGGCCGCCGCCGCGCCCGAGGGCACCGCCGCGGCCGTGGAACAGGGTCAGCCGGATCGCGTTCCGCTGCGCCCACGCGGTGATCCGCGCCTGCGCGTCGTACAGCGCCAGCGTCGCCGACACCGGGCCGACGTCCTTCGCGGAGTCGGAGTACCCGAGCATCACCTCGAAGCGCCGGTCGTTCGCGGTCAGCCGGTGCCGGACCCGGGTGAGCTGGATCGCGTTGTCCAGCACCTCCACCGAGTTCTGCAGGTCCTCGCCGGTTTCGAACAGCGGTACGACGTCCAGCTCGATCGGGCGGCCGTCGAGCGCGGCATCGGCCAGCTCGTACACCGCCGCCAGGTCCGCGGCGTTCCGCGTGAACGACACGACGTACCGCCGGCAGGCCTCCGGGCCGAAGCGCTGCTGGATCTGCGCGATCACGCGGAGGGTGGCGAGCACCTCTTCGGTCTGGTCGGACAGCTCGCCGCCGCCGAGTACTTCCTCCAGCGCCTTGGCATGCACCGAGGAGTGCTGGCGGATCTCCAGCTCGGCCAGGTGGAAGCCGAACGAGTTCACCTGCCAGATGAGCTGCTGCAGCTCGCCGAACGCCTGCCGTGGCGCTCCTGCCGTCACGAGAGAGTCCTGCAGGACCTTGAGCTCGTGCAGGAAGTCGGCGGACCGCGGGTACCCGAAGTCGGCGTCGCGGGACCGGGTCGCGGCCAGCCGGCGCGCTGCCAGCAGCAGCAGCTGCCGGTGCGGCTCGGCCGGCGACCGGGTCTCGATGTCCGTGATCAGCTCCGGGTTGACCGCGCGGGCGTCCTCCAGGATCCGGCGGACCGGCGCGGAGGGCGGCGTGGTCGCGGCGTCCAGGGTCAGCGACCGCCCGAGCGCCTCGGTGGCCCGCTCCAGCGCCTGCAAGACGTGGTCGGCCTGGATCTGCATCGCCTCGCGGGTGATCGCCGCAGTCACGTTCGGGTTGCCGTCCCGGTCGCCGCCGATCCACGAACCGAGGTGCACGAACGGCGCCACCACCGGCGTCCTGGTCCCGGCCGCGTCACCGGCCAGCGCGTCGTCGAGCCTCCGGTACACGTTGCCGACGACGTCGAACAGGGTCTCCTCGAAGACCGCCATCGCCGACCGGACCTCGTCCAGCGGCGTCGGACGGCTGGTCCGGAGCTGCGACGTACGCCAGAGCACGTCGACCTGCTCGATCAGGCGGCGCCGGTTCTCCGCCAGGTCGCTGTCTCCGGCGCGCGGGTCGTGCCGCTCGTCGAGCAGCGACGTGATCCGGCGGATCGTCGCCAGTACGGCGCGGCGCCGGGCCTCGGTCGGGTGCGCGGTCAGCACCGGGCGGAACTCCAGCCCGTTCAGCAGCGCGCGCGCCTGCTGCTCGCCGCTGTCCCGGGCGATCTGTTCGACGGCCTGGGCCAGCTCGGACACCACCGCCTCGCTGCCGGCCCGGTCCCGCTCGCGCAGCACCCGGGCGCGGTGCAGCTCCTCGCTGAGGTTCGTCAGGTGGAAGTAGCAGGTGAACGCCCGCGCCACGTCCTCGGCCCGCTCGTGCGGCCACGACGCAACCAGCTCCTCGGCCGCGGCGCCGTCGCCGGCAATGGTCAGCTCGCGCAGTTTCTCGACGTCGTCGAGCAGCGGCTGGCCGGCGTACTCGACGAGCACCTTGCCGAGGATCTCGCCGAGCAGGCGGACGTCGGCCCTGAGTTCCTCAGGCACCTCGAACCGCGCGCGGGTACGGGTCTCACT
>NZ_DASRVN010000147.1:0-1941 GCF_035655035.1 Kribbella sp.
AACAAATCCCCACCCAACAAAACCCCTCCGCGCCCCGCCCCCGTCTCTCCGGCCCGTTCCTCCCCACCCTGCAGACCCTGATGCCCACCTTCGCCTGCGACCAGCCGCGCACCCTCTGGCCCGCCGGCCCGCACGCCCTGCGGCTCACCATCCCGCCCGCCTGCGCCCGCACCGTCGCGCGTATCCTCCTGCGCCCTCTGCCGCGCACTTTCTTCCGCGCCGCTCGCGAGGTGCTGTGCACCTACTACCGCTTCTTGTGGCAGGAAGATGAGGTCGAGGGCGAGTCCTAGCCGTTCGCCGCTCTCGCGGAGGGACTGCTCGGGATCGTCCCCCACCACCCTCGTCGACACCAGGAACTCCCCGCGCGGCCGGCTCCGCAGCGCCGCGCCGAGCCGCGCCTCGGACTCGCCGTACGCCGGCGACGTGTCGAAGAACCGAATCCCCGCCTGGTACGCCGCATCCACCGTCGCAAGCGCCGTCTGCTCGTCCGCCTCGCCGAGATGCGACCCGCCGAGCCCGAACCGCGGCGGCCGGAAGCGAACAGCCGACCCCGGAGCGACCAGCCGGCTAGGTACGGCCATCGCACTCACCTCCGCTGGTCGGCTACCTCCAGCATCACGGCTCCGCAGCCTCTTCGCATCTCGAATCTAACGCCCGGACCGGTACAGCGCCCCTACCTCCGCATCGCTCAACGCCCGGTCGTACAGATGAACCTGGTCAACCGTCCCATCCAGGAAATCGACCTGATTCCCACCGAACTTCGCCCGCCCGATCACGGTGTCCCCAGTCGCCCCGGCATCCAGCGAACACGCGGACTTGGTAGCCACCAGCTCCCCGTCGACATACAGCCGGAGCTCCCCCTTCACCACATCCCGTACGCCGGTCACCTGGTACCACTGCCCCGGATTCGGCTTCACCGGCGCCAGCGCCCGGACTCCCGGAAAGCTCATCGCGAACCGCTGATCCTGCCCGGAGTACTGCAGGAAGAACGCACTGTCCCGTTCACCGTCCTGACTGACAAACGTCTGGAACGCCCCGTCCACCTTGTTCAACTTCACCCAAGCGCTGGCGGTGTAGTTCTTGCTGGTGTCAACCAGCGCCGCCCCGGTGTCCACGTACTGCCCCGCCCCATTCAGCGCGACCCCCTGGCCGTACTTCCCTTCGCCATACACCGCGCCCTGCTCCAGCGTCGCGTCATTGTTGCCGACAGCATCTTCCCCCGACCCGTCGAGCGGATAGAAGTGAATGCCGTCCACCCCCGGCGTACCGGGCCCGGGATCCGGCACACCCGTACCGCTCCCCGTAGCATTGTCGACAATCCGTTTGTTGATTGTCCGCACCTGCGCGAAGTCCATCTTCGGCACCCGGCGGTCGTACGTGAAGAACCCGTTCAGCTCCCCCTCGACATCGGTGATCTGCGTGTACACCGACCCACTGATCCCGCACTGCTGCGCCGAGCGCAGTACGTTCTCCTGGTTCTCCACGTACTTGCGAGTCAGCGTCGCCGAGTCCGGCTCCATCTCGTACGCCGACCCGTCGCCGAACCACATGTGGCCCGGGACCTTCAGCCCGAACCCGCCGTGCTCGCCGTCCACCGCGGCCCGGTCGGCCGTCGGCATCGTGGTCGCCGGTCCGAGGTACGCGTGGTAGTCGAGGATGTTGCCGCGCCCGGAGTCACCGTGCGAGTTGCAGCAGTTCACGCCGCTGTGCGCGTCGACGAGCCGGGACGGATCCTGCGCCGCCACCGAGTCCGCGACCTGGCCGGTCTCGGTCCGGTCCCACTCGCCCCAGCCCTCGTTGAACGGCACCCAGACGGTGATCGACGTGAAGCTCTTGTGCTCCTCGATCATCTCGTGCAGCTCGGACTTCCACTGGGTCCGCCAGGGCTCGGGCATCGCGTCGGTCTTCGACGCCGGCATGTCCTGCCAGACCATCAGACCG
>NZ_DASRVN010000148.1:0-4347 GCF_035655035.1 Kribbella sp.
GATCTCCCACTGGTTCGCGCCGTCGATCCCGGCCGCCTCGATGACGTCCAGCGGCCGGCTCTGCAGCCCGGCCAGCAGGATCAGCATCATGAACGGCGTCCACTGCCAGACCAGCGCGAAGATGATCGACCACAACGGCTGATTGCTGATCCAGTCCGGTTGCGGTGCGTTGGCACCGAAGATCCACTTCAGCACGCCGTTGAACAGGCCGTACGTCGGGTTGTAGAGCGCGTGCTTCCACAGCAGCGCGGCCGCGACCGGCACCACCAGGAACGGCGTGATCATCATCGTCCGGACGGCACCACGGCCGCGGAACTTCCGGTCCAGCAGCAGCGCGATCAGCAGCCCGAGGACCAGGCTGATCAGTACGACGCCCGCGGTCAGCAGGATCGTCACGAAGATCGCGTTCCGGGTGTTGGAGTCGGTCAGCACCCGGCGGAAGTTCGCGAACCCGGCGAATCCGCGCTCGTCGGGGTAGTACGCGTTCCAGTCCATGAAGGACACGACGATCGTGACCACGAACGGCAACTGGGTCACGATGATCATGAAGATCAGCGCGGGCAGCAGCGGACCCCGCCGGGCCCAGTCGCCGGCCCTGCGCATCGTCGCGCCCTGGGATCCCCGCGCCGCCGCCGTATGGCGTCCGGGCCGCGCTTCGGTTTCGGTACTCATGGCCCCTACCCCTTCGCCTGCCGCGAGCGGTACCGCTCGGCAACGTCGTCCGCCAGCTTCTGGCCGTGTTTCAGCGCGTCGTCGACGCTCGTCTTCCCGGCGATCGCGGAGCTCACGTCCTGACTGATCTGGGTCCCGAGGTCCGGGAACTCCGGGATGTCGACGAACTGGATCCCCGGCGCCGGCCGCGGCTGGGTGCCCGGGTTGTTCGGGTCCGCGTGCTCGATCGCGCTCTTGGTCGGCTCGGCGAACGCGGCCGCTTCCTTCAGGTACTGCGGGTTCTCGTACGTCGAGGCCCGCTTGCCGGCCGGAACGTTGGACCAGCCAACCTTCTGGCCGACCAGGTTCTCGTAGCCCTTGCCGGACGCCCAGGAGATGAACTTCCAGGCGTTGTCCTTCTTCGTCGACGCCTGCTGGATGCCCCAGGCCCACGCGTACAGCCAGCCGGAGCTGTCGGTCTTCACCACCGGCGCCGGGGCGTAGCCCATCTTGCCCTTGACCGGCGAGTTCGGCGCCTCGAGCGAACCGGCCGCCGAGGTGGCGTCGTACCACATCGCGGTGTTGCTCTGGATGGTGTCGTTCAGGCACTCGGTGAAGCCGGCCTGCGGCGCGCCCGCCTCGCCGTGCGCGCGGACCAGGTCGACGTAGAACTTGGTCGCCTCGGTGAACGCGGGCGAGTCGACCTGCGGGTGCCAGTCCTTGGTGAACCAGGTCCCGCCGAAGGTGTTCACGACCGTGGTGAGCGGGGCGAACAGCTGGCCCCAGCCGGGCTGGCCGCGCAGGCAGATGCCGCGCATCCCCGGCTTCGCGTTGTCGACCTTGGCCGCGATGTCCGCGACCTGCTGCCAGGTCGGCTTGGCCGGCATCGCGATGCCCTTCGACGCCAGGATGTCCTTGCGGTACATCAGGAACGACGACTCGCCGTAGAACGGTTCGCCGTAGATCTTCCCGTCGTCCGCGGTCATCGACTGGGTCATCGGCTTCAGGATGTCGCTCTGGTCGAACGCCGGGTCCTTGGCGATGTAGTCCGACAGCGGCGCGATCCACTTGGACTTCGCGTAGATCGGGATCTCGAAGTTGCTCACCGACGCGACGTCGTACTGACCGGCCTGGCTGGAGAACTCCTGGCTGATCTTGTCCCGGACGTCGTTCTCCGGCAGCACGGTGAAGTTCACGTGGATGCCGGTCTGTTTGGTGAAGTTGTCGGCGGTCAGCTTCTGCAGGTCCACCATCTGCGGGTTGTTCACCATCAGCACGTTGATGCTGTCCGCACCACCACCGCCGGCCCCACCACCCCAGCCCGCACAGCCGGTGACCGCGGTCATCAGCAGCCCGACTCCGGCCGCCCCGATCCGTTTCCGCCTACTCAGCACAGCCACTCCCTCGACCTACAACCCGCCGACCGAACCAAGGCGGGTCCTTGGGCTCTCGTCCTCGTAACCCCCGCCGACCGAAGCGAGGCGGGTGCTTTGGGTTTGTCTCCTCGTAACTCCCGCCGAGCGAAGCGAAGCGGGGTGCATTTGGTGTTTGTTCCCTCGTAACCCCGCCGAGCGAAGCGAGGCGGGTGCAGTTGGTGTTTATTGTTGTTTTGCTCATCTGAGCATGGGTCCGCTCACAGCACGAGTGAACCGGAGGGGGTCTTGACCTGTCAAGGGTCTGTGCAACACTTGGGTCCGGTGGTGCTCATATGAGCGGGGAGGCAGTATGGATTCCGTCGGGCCGGCACAACTCGTGCTCACCGCGTCGATCGCGCGGCGGTACTACGTCGACGGGCGGTCGAAGGTGGAGATCGCCGACGAGTTCCGCCTCAGCCGGTTCAAAGTCGCGCGGCTGCTCGACCAGGCGCGCTCAAGCGGGCTGGTCCGCATCGAGATCAGCCACCCCGGCGCCATCGACCTCGACCTGTCCGCCCGCCTGCAGGAGTCGCTCGGGCTGCGCCGCGCGATCGTGGTGGACACCCCGGAGGTGGACGAGCCGGCCCTGCGTACGCAGCTCGGAAAGGCCGCCGCGGACCTGCTGTCGGAGATCGTCACGCCGGAAGACGTGCTCGGGCTCGCCTGGGCACGGGCCGTGACCGCGATGACGGAGCAGCTCACGACGCTCGCTCCGGTTCCCGTCGTACAGCTGACCGGCGCGCTCACCCGCCCCGACGTCGAGGCCAACTCGGTCGAGCTGGTCCGGCACACCGCGCGCCTGTCGGGCGGTCCGGCGTACCTGTTCTATGCGCCGCTCGTGGTGCCGGACGCGGCCACGGCGCGGGCGCTGCGGCAGCAGCCCGAGGTGGCCGAGGCGATCAGCCAGTTCGACTCGGTGTCCAAGGCCGTGGTCGGGCTCGGCTCCTGGAACGCCGGGCAGTCGACGCTGTACGACGCGATGGACGGCAAGGCCTGCGAACAGCTGCAGAAGCGCGGCGTGGTGGCCGACATCTCGGGGGTGTTCGTGGACGCGGACGGGGCCGCCGTACAGAGCCGGGTGACCGACCGGGTGATCGCGATCAACGCCAAGCAGATGGACAAGATCGACGAGGTGATCGCGATCCCATACGGGCTCGCCAAGGTGGACGCGGTCCGGGCGGCCGTGCGCAGCGGGCTGGTGAACGCGATCGTTACCCACGCACCCCTGGCGAAAGCGCTGCTCGGCGAGACACACTAGCGCGCGATGCCTGACGAGACGTTGCTGCTCGGCGGGACTGCGAACCGCGGGTTCGTCGTGCGGGTCGGAGACACCGTCCGACGACCGCTGCGCGCCAGCAGTACGGCGACGCACGCGCTGCTGGAACACCTCGAGCGGGTCGGGTTCGACGGCGCGCCGCGGTTGCTGGGCGTCGACGAGCAGCGGCGCGAGGTGCTGTCGTACCTGCCCGGCGAGACGGTGCAGGCGCCGTACCCGGCGTGGTCGACGACGGACGCGGCGCTGGACAGCGTGGCGGTGCTGCTGCGGGAATACCACCAGGCGGTGGCGGACTTCCGGCCGGTCGGTTTGGAGTGGGCCGAGCCGGTGCCTGCGGATTACGTGACCGGGCTGATCAGCCACAACGACCCGAACCTCGACAACGTGGTGTTCCGGGACGGCGTCGCGGTCGCCCTGATCGACTTCGACCTCGCCGGACCGGGGTCGGCGCTGTGGGACGTCGCGACCGCGGTACGGCTGTGGGCGCCGCTACGGCCCGACGCCGACATCCACGACGTACGCCGAGGCCGCTCGCTGACCCGGTTGCGCCGTTTCGCCGACGCGTACGGCCTGCCCGCGGCGGACCGCGCCCGCCTGGTGGAGGCGGCCGCCGACAACCACATCTGGTGCATGGACTACGTCCGCCGCGGCGCCGAATCCGGCCACCCTTGGTTCCGCCAACGCTGGACCACCGGCGAGGCGGAACTGACCGACCGCACCAACCAATGGTTCAAACAGTCGGCGGCCGCACTTCACCAGGCTCTGCTGGATTGAGCTCCCGCTCAGCCTCTTCGATGCCTTCGTAGTACTTCTCCTGCAACCGCTTGATGCCCTGCGGCACGAACACGATTGCCGGATTCGGAAACGTCGTGATGCGGCCCATGTCACTCAGCCACAGCGCCACGAACGTGGCCGCCGCCAGGCCGATCACCACCAACCAGCCCTTCTGGCAGATCCACGGCCCTGCGTCGGCAGCCAGCCCGCGCCGGGTGACCGCGCCGACGC
>NZ_DASRVN010000149.1:0-16031 GCF_035655035.1 Kribbella sp.
CACCTGGCACGACCCGCGGGCCGACGGGCAGATCCCGGACATCTACATCGCGATGGGCCAGACCGCGGAGAACGTCGCGACGCTGCGGGGCATCAGCCGCGCGGAGCAGGACGTGTTCGGTGTCCGCTCGCAGAACCTGGCCGAGAAGGCGATCAACAACGGGTTCTTCGCGCGGGAGATCACGCCGGTGACGCTGCCGGACGGGACCGTGGTGAGCAAGGACGACGGCCCGCGCCCGGGGACCACGCTGGAGGGTGTCAGCGGCCTGAAGCCGGTCTTCCGCCCCGACGGCACGGTCACGGCCGGCAACTGCTGCCCGCTGAACGACGGCGCCGCGGCGGTCGTGATCATGAGCGACACCAAGGCGCGGGAGCTCGGCCTGACGCCGCTGGCGCGGATCGTGTCGACCGGGGTCAGTGGTCTGTCGCCGGAGATCATGGGCCTCGGTCCGGTGGAGGCGTCCAAGCAGGCGCTGGCGCGGGCCGGAATGAGCATCAACGACATCGACCTGGTCGAGATCAACGAGGCGTTCGCGGTCCAGGTGATCGGGTCGGCGCGCGAGCTCGGCATCGACGAGGACAAGCTGAACGTGCACGGCGGCGCGATCGCGCTCGGCCACCCGTTCGGGTCGACCGGTGCGCGGATCATGACCACGCTGGTCAACGGCCTGCAGTTCGAGGACAAGCAGTTCGGCCTCGAGACGATGTGCGTCGGCGGCGGGCAGGGCATGGCGATCGTGCTCGAGCGTCTCAGCTGATGACTTTGGACGGCCGCACGGCGATCGTCACCGGAGCCTCTCGTGGGATTGGGCTGGCGATCGCCCAGCGTCTGGTCGCCGACGGTGCGCGGGTTGTCATCACCGCCAGGACCCAGGAGACGCTGGACGAGGCCGTGCAGACCCTGGGCGGTCGTGAGCACGCTCTTGGGATCGCGGGCAACGCTGCAGATCCTTCGCATCGCGGTGCGGTCGTCGCGGCCGCGGTAGCGACGTACGGCTCGGTGGATCTGCTGGTGAACAACACCGGCATCAACCCGATCTACGGGAAGCTGCTGGATGTGGACCAGGCGGTGGCGGCCAAGATGGTCGACACCAACGTGCTGGCTGCGATCGCCTGGGTGAAGGCGTGCCGGGACGCGTGGATGGGCTCACACGGCGGTGCGGTGGTGAACCTGTCGTCCGTGGCCGGTCTGGCGCCGTCGCCGGGCATCGGGTGGTACGGCGCCACCAAGGCGATGGTGTCGCGGGTAACGCAGGAGCTGGCGGTGGAGCTGGCTCCGGCGATCCGGGTGAACGCCGTGGCTCCGGCGGTGGTCAAGACCAAGTTCGCCGGAGCGCTCTACGAAGGACGTGAGGACGAGGTCGCGGCGTCATACCCACTGGGTCGCCTTGGCCGGCCGGAGGACGTCGCGTCGCTGGTCTGGTTCCTGCTGTCCGACGAGGCGTCCTGGATCACCGGCCAGACGATCACGATCGACGGTGGCCTCACGCTCAACGGCGGGATCGTCTAGGGCTGACGACCCTGCCATGCGGCCAGCTGGTCGTACGGCGATGCGTCGTCGGCTACTTGCACCACAGGCTCGAACGGGACGTGGCCGCCGCGCTGATCGGCTGGAATGAACTGCTGCACCATCGGCAGCACCTGTGTCGCCACAGCGTCGTCCAGCTCGCTCAGACGACCTGTGGCCTTCGCCAGGTCCCATGAGTGCGTCGTGAGTTCGCCTGTGTAGCCAGCGATCGCGGCGGCACCTGGCAGCGTTCCCCACGGCAGCTTGCAGGTCCGGCCGAGCACCGCGTCGTCGGCGAGGGTCGCGTCGAGCGCGGCGCGTCGTTCCTTCCAGGTCGTCGGTACGTCGTCGACGCCCGTGCTCACCACTGGGATCGTCAGCGGATCGCCGCCCTGCAGTGCGAGGTTGATGCGCGCGAGGACACTCAGCAGGTGCCCCTGCAGAGTGCTGACGTCGTACTCGTCGCACGGCGTCGGCAAGGTGAGGTGGTCCGGGCTGGTCGTGGTAACGAGCTGTTGCGTCTGGTTGAGGGCGCGGACGAACAGCGGGCGGGGGTCGTTCTCAACGAAGGTCATGCAGAAAGCATCGCAGGGTATATACGACATCTCCTGTCCCATATTGTTGGGGTCATGCGGGCGGACCGGTTGTTGCAGATCATCTTGTTGTTGCAGCGGCACGAGCGGTTGAGCGCGCGGGAGCTCGCGGAGCGGCTGGAGGTGTCGTCGCGGACGGTCATGCGGGACATGGAGGCGCTGTCCGCGGCCGGGGTGCCGGTGTACTCCGAGCGGGGGCGTAACGGGGGCTGTGTGCTGCTCCCGGGGTACAGGGCCGACGTCAGCGAGCTCACGCCGCGTGAGGCGCAAGCGTTGTTCGCCTGGTCCGGACGGGCCGCGCTGTCGGACGAGCTAGGGCTGCAGGACGCGCTGCACACCGCGATGGGCAAGCTGTCCGCGACGTTGCCGGCGGAGCTGCAGGGCGACGCGGACGCGCTGTCCGGTGCGATCGTGGTCGACCGGCGCCGGTGGTTCGCGGACGCCGAGGACACCGGGGCCTTGCCGGTACTGCGGCAAGCGGTCGTCAAGCGCCGTCGGGTGCGGCTGCGATACGCGTCGGCCAGTGCGGGCGTGCAGCAACGAACGGTCGACCCGTGGGGGCTGGTGGAGCAAGCGGGCCGCTGGTACCTCGTGGCGGCGCATCGCGGGGTCGCGCGGATGTACCGGGTGTCACGGGTCGAGCAGGCCGATCTCCTGGACGAGGCAGCGGAGCGGCCCGACTTGCTCGACGTACGGGCGGAGTGGGAGCGGTTGCGGGCCGGGCTGGAGCGGCAGGCACCGGTCGGCGTCGACGTACTGGTCCGGGTACGGCCGGACAAGGTCGAGCTGATCCGGCGGATCAGTGCGCCGATGCTGGCCAAGGGCGAGGTGCCGCGGGAGGTGCCGTCCGACGACGAGTGGCCGCGCCTGCGGCTGCACTTCCGGATCCGGGAGGCGGCGTGCGGCGTACTGCTCGGGCTCGCGGGCGACCTGGAGGTGCTGGAACCGGCCGAGCTGCGGGACCGGATGCTCGAGCTCGCGCGGGCCGCGGTCGCGACGTACGGCTGAGATGCGGACGCCCCGCCGCCGGTGACCCCGTCGCGTGCAACCACGATGGCACTTCCGGCGGTCGGGGCATTCAGTCCGACAGCACCGCGCCACTTTAATACGAGTTCGCCCTACAGCCGAATCACGAGACTCGCGCGATCACGTCTCTTAATGCGTGGCGACGGTGCGGGAGCGTGGTTAGGGTCCGGGCATGACGACTCGGGCGGTGGTACGGCAGGCCGTGGTGGACGATGCCGAGGCGGTGGCGGCGGTCCGGCGGGTGGTGTACCCGTACAAGGCGATGTCGGCGCAGGCGCTGCGGCACATGATCACCGTGCAGTCGCCGGGGGAGCGATTCCTGCCGCTGGTCGCCGTCCGCGACGGAGAGGTGGTCGCGTGGGGATCGGCCGGGCTGAACGTCTGGACGAGTGAGCCGGGCCAGTCGGAGATCTCCGTCTACGTACATCCGGACCATCGCAAGCAGGGCATCGGCACCGAGCTCGCCGAGCGGCTGCACCAGCACCTGACCGAGGTGGGCGCGGTCCGGGTGCGGACGTTCGTGCACCCCGACGGTCTCGAGTTCGCCCGCAACCTCGGGTACGACGGGACCCGGCAGATGCACTACGCCGGCCTCGACCTGACGGCGGAGCTGCCCGCGCAGCCGCCGACGCCGGACGGGATCGAGCTCGTCAGCTTCGACGCCGTCGACCCACGAACGGCGTACACGGCCGACACGATCGCGTCCCTGGACGAGCCGAGCGACTCGCCGCTGGACGCGGTCGAGTACGACCAGTGGCTCGAGGAGATCTGGAACAGCCCGTCAATGGACAAGTCGCTCAGCATCGGCGCGATGGCCGGCGACGAGATGGTCGCGTTCACCGTGGTCGAGCCCGCCACGGACCGGATCTGGTCGGGCATGACCGGCACGATCCCGGCCTACCGCGGCAAGGGCCTCGCGAAGCTGGTGAAGTCGGTCGCCCTCCGCCGGGCAGCCGCCGCCGGGATGACGTCGGCGTACACCTCCAACGACGACGAGAACGGCCCGATGCTTGCCGTCAACAACTGGCTCGGCTACCACCGCGTCCAGACCGAACTGGGCCTGCTGCGAACCCTCTGAGACGGAGCTGTAATCGGGTTCCTTCTGGTCTGCACCTGAAACGACGTTAGATTCCTGGGTACTTGGTTGTTGGAGTGCCCAAGGAGTTTTGGATGGAGATCAGGGCGGCAGGATCCGGAGACGTCGATCAGGCACTGGCGCTGCACGACGAACTGGTGCCGTATCTGGTGACCACCCGGGGCATGCTGACCCGTCGGCTCGCGCGGCCAGTGGTGCCGGGGCAGGCGACGTTCGCGGCGTTCGAGGCCGGCGAACTGGTGGGGTGGGCAACGACCGGGCTGATCGGTGGGTCGGATCCGCTGGACGGGGAGTTGCGGTTGCTGGTCCGGCCGGAGTACCGGCGGCGGGGGATCGGTACGCGGTTGCTGGAGGCAACGCACGCGAACCTGCGGGCGGCGGGCGCGACGACCGCGCGGGTGTTCGCGGATCCGTCCGCGGTGGGGTGGGCCGCGCGGTCCGGGTACCGGCAGACGCGGCAGGTGCACTACGCGGGCATCGATCCGCGGAAGGTACTGGAACGGCCCGAGCCGCCGTCCGCGGTCCGGCTGGTCCCGCTCACCGACGTCGAGCCGGAGGCGCTGTACGCCGCCGACGTGGTTGCCCAGCGCACCAAACCCGGAGACGCGAAGATCTCCGCCCGGCCGTACGACGACTGGCTCGCCGCCGTGTGGCAGTCCGAGGACACGGTGCTCGACCTGAGCATGGCGGCGACGTACCGCGGCCAGATCGTGGCGTTCACGAGGGGCCTCGGCGACCACACGATGATCTGGTCGAAGATGACCTCGACGCTCCCGGAGTACCGCGGTCGCGGCCTCGCGAAGCTGGTGAAGGCGGCCGCCCTGCACCGCGCCGCCGACGCCGGCGTGCAGGGCGCTTACACCGCCAACTACGACGGCAACCTCCCGATGCTCGCCGTCAACGAGTGGCTCGGCTACCACCGGATCGCGACACACGCGGTCCTGATCTGCCCGCTCTGACGAACAAGTCAGGGGACCAGCAGTACGACGGTCTCCGCGACGCAGGCGGGTTTCGTGGAGTTCTCCAGCTCGATCACCCAGTTGAGCGACACCTGGACACCGGCCGGGGTTTCGACGGCGTTCGAGATCGAGGCGCCGGCGCGGACCCGGCTGCCGACCGGGACCGGCGCCGGGAAGCGGACCTTGTTCACGCCGTAGTTGAGCTTCGCCGTCACGCCGTCGACCTTGAACAGCTCGTCACCGAAGCGGGCGATCAGGCTCAGCGTCAGGTAGCCGTGCGCGATCGTCCCGCCGTACGGGCCCTTGGCGGCCCGCTCGACGTCGACGTGGATCCACTGGTGGTCACCGGTCGCGTCGGCGAACTGGTTCACCTGCTCCTGGGTGATCTCCAGCCACTCGGTCTCGCCGAGCCGGGCGCCGACGGCGTGCGACACCTCGTCGACGCCGTTGAAGGTCTGCGGCATGGTGGCTCCTCAGTTCCGGGGTCCGCCGGCGACGTACAGGACCTGGCCGGAGACGAAGCCGGCCTCCTCGCTGCAGAAGAACGACGCGGCGGCGGCGATGTCCTCCGGCTTCCCGGTGCGCTGCACCGGGATGGTCGCGGCGGTCGCCTTCTTGAACTCCTCGAAGTCGACGCCGACCCTGGCCGCGGTGGCCGCCGTCATGTCGGTCTCGATGAAGCCCGGGGCGATCGCGTTCGCGGTGACGCCGAACTTACCCAACTCGATCGCCAGCGTCTTCGCCAGCCCCTGCAGGCCGGCCTTCGCGGACGCGTAGTTCGCCTGGCCGCGGTTGCCGAGCGCCGAGGTCGACGACAGGAAGACCATCCGGCCGTACTTGGCCTCGACCATGTGCGCCTGGCAGGCCTTCGACATCAGGAAGCTGCCCTTGAGGTGCACCGACATGACCGTGTCCCAGTCGTCCTCGGACATCTTGAACAGCAGGTTGTCCCGCAGTACGCCGGCGTTGTTCACCAGGATCGTCGGCGCCCCGAGCTCGGCGGCCACCCGCTCGACGGCGGCCGCGACCTGGTCGGACCTGCTGACGTCGGCGCCGACCGCGATGGCCTTCCCGCCGGCCTCGGTGATCGCCTGGACGGTGCCCGCGCAGGCGCCCTCGTCGAGGTCGACGACCGCGACGGCGTTCCCGTCCGCGGCGAGCCGCCGCGCGACGGCCGCGCCGATTCCCCGGGCCGCCCCGGTCACGATCGCCACACGCTGCTGGCTCATCAACCACTCCAATCGGTGCACTGGTCTGCAGAAGATGACATTACCCACGGTCTGTCACGCCGGAAGTACCGCGGATGACATGATCGCCGTGTGGATCATCACAACCGCCACGTCTACCACTGCCCGCTGCGCTGGGGCGACATGGACGCGCTAGGACACGTCAACAACGGCCGGTACGTCGACTACCTGCAGGACGCCCGCGTCGACTTCCTGTTCCGGACCGCGAAGGAGCTCGGCGCCGACACCCTGGAGACCGGGCTGCTGGTCGCCCGGCACGAGGTGCAGTACCGGGCACCGCTGCACTTCCGCCCGGAGCCGGTCCGGATCGAGCTCTGGATCAGCGAGATCCGGGCCGCGTCGTTCACGGTCGACTACGAGATCCTGGACGCGGAGCCGGAACGCCGTACCTATGTCGAGGCCCGCACCCGGCTGGTGCCCTTCGACTTCACGGCGAACCGCCTGCGCCGGATCTCCCCGGAGGAGCGGACCGCTCTGGAGAAGCTGGTGGGTGCCTGATGTACACGTACCAGGTCCAGGTCCGGTGGTCGGACATCGACTCGTACGACCACGTCAACAACGTCCGGTACTTCGACTACCTGCAGGAGGCGCGGATCGGGTTCCTCAGCGAGCTGATGGCGGCGACCGGCGACTACTTCGAGCAGTACCCGTGCGTCCTGGTCAGCCAGACGGTCGACTACCTGCGCCCGATCCTGCTCCGGCACCCGCCGTACGACGTGGACGTGTGGATCGCCGCGGTCGGGACGTCGTCGTACACGCTCGGCTCCCGGATCGTCGACCGCAGCGGTGAATCGGACGACGTGTACGCGAAGGCGGAGTCGGTGATCGTCGCCGTCGACGGCCTGACCCACGCGAAACGGCCCCTCGGAGACGACGAACGGGCAGCCCTGCTGCAGCACGTTGTGAGCAGTTGAGAGACTTGATCCGACATGACTGAGCAGCAGAGCTTCTACGACGCCGTCGGTGGGGCGGACACCTTCCACCGCTTGGTGGCCGCGTTCTACCGCGGCGTTGCCGCCGACCCCGAGCTGCGGGCGATGTATCCGGAGGAGGACCTCGGCCCGGCCGAGGTGCGGTTCCGGATGTTCCTCGAGCAGTACTGGGGCGGCCCCAAGACGTACTCCGAGCAGCGCGGGCACCCCCGGCTGCGGATGCGGCACGCCCCGTTCGCCGTCACCCCGAGCGCGCGGGACCGGTGGCTCGGCCACATGCGGGCCGCGCTGGACGAGCTCGCGCTGACGCCCGAGCGGGACGAGCAGATCTGGACCTACATGGTGATGGCCGCGCACAGCATGGTGAACACCGACGAACCGAACTACCCGGGCGCGATCGACGTGTCCGGGCGCTGAACCCTTCTAAGGAGACAACACGAGCATGGCTACCACCCGTACGGCGAAGGCTCACTGGGAAGGCTCGCTGATGGAGGGCGCCGGCCAGGTCGCCCTCGAGTCCTCCGGTGTCGGCACCTACGACGTCACCTGGGCCTCCCGCGCGAACGACGCCGGAGGCAAGACCAGCCCGGAAGAGCTGATCGCGGCCGCGCACTCCACCTGCTTCTCGATGGCCCTGTCGCACGCGCTGGCCGGCGCCGGTCACGCGCCGACGTCGATCGACACCCAGGCCGACGTGACCTTCCAGCCGGGCGAGGGCATCACCGGCATCAAGCTGTCCGTGAACGGCAACGTGCCCGGCCTGACCGCCGACGAGTTCGCCGAGTTCGCCGAGGGCGCGAAGAAGAACTGCCCGGTCTCGCAGGCGCTGTCCGCCGTCCCGATCACGCTGGACGTCACCTTCACAGCCTGAGTCCCGCACAGCAGTGCCCCGGCGCGATCGCCGGGGCACTCGTGTGTTCAGCGCCGGTACTGCGCGATCACCTTCGTGAAGTCGTACGCCTGCTGGGAGATCCCGCTGCAGGTGTCGCCGGCGCCGCCGCCCGAGCACTGCCGGTCCCGGTTGACGGCCCAGAACGTGAAGCGGGCCAGGTGGTGCTGCTGCGCGTACGAGAGCAGCGTCTGGAAGTCGGACAGGCGTACGGTCTCGCCGGAGTCGTCGGTCTTGCCGTTCATCGACGAGATGCCCATGTGCCGGTAGGCCTCGTCGTCGGAGTACCCGTAGGCGCTCTTCAGCCGGCCCTTGAGCCCTTCCTCCGCCTGCTTGGTGAGCGTGGCCATGTTGGTCGAGCCGCCGCCGAAGTCGAACGGCATCAGCACCCAGCCGTCGTTCGCCAGCCCCGCGGCCGCGCCCTTCTTGATCAGGTCCACACCTGCGGCGTCCGGGCCGCCCTGGTCGGTGCCCATCGTGATGTACGTCGTGATGCCCGGGTTCTTGCTCTTCACGATCTTCAGCGCGCCGACCACCCGCTGCCGGGCGGCCGAGCTGTGGAACTCGGTGTCCTCGATGTCGATGTCGATCGCCTTCAGCTTGTAGGCGTCGATCACCTTCTGGTACGCCCCGGCCAGTGCCGAGGCCGACGTGCACTTCTCGCCGAGCTTGTTGCCGGACCAGCCGCCGAACGACGGGATCACGTCGCCGCCGGCCGCCCGGATGCTGTTGATCGCGGACTGGTCGGACCCGCCGGTCAACGGCCGGCTGCCGTCCCACTTCGGGTTGCAGCCGCCGTCGGACAGCACGAACGCCAGCGTGAACCACTTGTTCCCGGCGGCCTTCATCACGTCGGCCGGCTTCTGCGGGTTCCCCCAGCCGAGATACAGGTACGGCGCCGCGGGCATCGCCGCCGCGTCGGCGGCCCGCACCTGCGGGCTGCTCACCGGCCGGGTGCTCGCCTGGGCGGCGGACGCGACACCGGTGGCCAGGCAGGCGGCGGTCACCGCGCTCACGAGGATCTTCATGACTCTCCTTGGATCGGGGGGCGGTCAGAGTCTCGAATCAATAGGAAGGTTTCCTAATGATTCTGCTCGATGATGGCCCTCCCGGCCGCGAAGCGTCAACAGCTGCCGGATCTCAGTCCTGTGCTTCCTCTTCCTTCTCGGTGCCGGAGCCGACGCCGGAGGAGCCGGTGCTGTTCGGGTCGCGGGTGGTCATGTTGCCGACCCGGAGCACCTCGCCGTTGCGGACGTACCAGGTGGTGCCGTCCTCGCCACGCAGCGTGGTGATCCGCAGGCCGACGGCGACCACGACGCCGGTCGCCTTCTCCATGTCGATCAGGTCGCCGACGCCGTACTGGTCCTCGAAGATCATGAACACGCCGGCCAGGAAGTCCTTCACCAGCGTCTGGGCGCCGAAGCCGAGCGCCACGCCGATGATGCTGGCGGACGCGATCACCGGCAGGATGTTGAACCCGAGCTCGGCCAGCACCATCACCACGAGAACGGCGGACAGCACGATCGTGACCGCGCTGGTCAGCAGCGAGGCGATCGTCTCCGCGCGCTGGGCCCGGCGCTCGTTGGCGAGGGTGTTCTCGACGAACTCCTGGCCGCGTTTGGACTTCGCCAGTACGCCGGCCACCGCGCCGTTGCCGGTCCGCCGGGCGAACCGGCGGATGAGCTTGTGCAGCACCCAACGCAGCACGAAGAAACCGATGATCAGTCCGGCGATCCGGGCCGGGACGACGATGATCTGATCGGTCATCTCCAGTTGCCCGTTCGAGCCCGTCCGGAAGAAGGTCGGGAAGGAGCTCGGCAGCGAAAACAGGGGGTGACTGACTAGGGACACAAGGTAGCTGGTCAGAATAGGCATCTCGCCGCCTGATCGTAGTAGGGCTGACAAGGAGAAGCGATCGCATGTCGAGCCGGCTGGACGACGAGCTTTCGAGGCTCGTGAGTGCTGGTGTGCTGCGCCAGTACCAGGCCGACTCGATCCGGGACGCCGCCGACGCGGAGATCGACGCGGCGCTCGCGGATCCGGGCCGGCCACCGCATCGCGGGGAGCCCGCCGGGTCCACGGAGGCGGCCAAGCCGAAGATCCCGCCGGCAGCGGTCCATACCAATGCCCTGGTCGAGGTGCTCGGGTACGTCGGCGGCGCCCTGCTGCTCGGCGCCGTCGCGCTCCTGACCTTGGCGAACTGGGGTGAGATGGGCCGCGCGGCGCGGATCAGCACCGGCACCACGGCCGCCGTCGTACTGCTCGGTGTCGCCGTGGTTCTGGCCTTGCTGGGACGTCGTGCACAGCTGAGTGCGGCGCTCGCTTCGCTGGGGTGCTGCGTGGCCGGGTTCGCGACGTTCGTGGCCATCGAGGGGGAGGCCGGACGGGTCGCCGGGGTGGTCCTGGCGCTCGCGCTGGCGGCCGGTGGACTGTGGTGGCTGAAGGAGTCTTCGTTGCTGGTGGCAACGTTCGGGATCCTGGCCGTCGGTGTGCTGGTGATCACCTCGGACGTCCTGACTCCGGACACCGCGTCGGCCGCGAACAGCGCCGGGATCGCCGGGACCGGTTTCATCATCGTCGCGTTCGTGTTCGCGATGCTCGGCCTGGTCCGCGATCAGGTGACGTCGTGGTCACTCGCCGGAGCCGCGATGTTCAGCTCGTCGATCTGCTGGCTGGTGCAGGAACGCGGCGAGATCATGGCGCTGGCCGTCGGTACGGCGGGACCTGCCGCGCTGCTGGTCGCGTACGGGCGGACACGGCGTTCGGCGTACGCCGTGGTGGGCTGTGCGATCCTCCTGGTGATCTGGCCGCTCTCCCTGTACCAACTGACCGACAACCTGGCCGGTGTGGCGATCGGGCTGGTCGTCGCGAGCGGGGTCCTGCTTCTGGCCGTCCTGATGCTCAGTCGCCGCCGATCGAACGCGTAACGCAACGCGCGCCGTTTCGCCGTCACGCTGTCGATACGGCAAACTCGCTGGGGTGACAGCTCCCACTCCGGCCCTTGTCGAGCTAGCAGTCGCCCATGGCGTGGCCACGGAGTACTGGAACTGGCAAGGCGAGCACGTGGTCGTTTCCAGTGAAGTCGTGTCCGACGTGCTCGCTGCACTCGGTGTCGACGCCTCTACGCCGCAGAAGGCCGCCCTTGCGCTGGCTGAGCACCAGCAGGCGCGCTGGCGCCGTACGCTGCCTGCCACCGTGGTGATGCGCGAGGGCTGGACGCCCTGGTTCGCCGTGCACCTGCCGCACGGGTCCGCGGCCGAGGTGTGGGTGGACCTGGAGGACGGCGGTCAGCGGCGGGACATCCCGCAGCAGGACCACTTGGTCGAGCCTGAGTGGATCGACGGCGTACAGGTCGGTGAGGCGACGTTCCAGCTGCCGGGAGACCTGCCGCTCGGCTACCACCGCCTGTGCGCACGGGTTGGCACCAACCCGGAGATCTCGGTCAGCACGCTGATCGTCACGCCGAGCAAGCTGGAGCCGGAGAAGCTGCCCCGTACGTGGGGCTGGGTCCTGCAGCTGTACTCCGTACGCTCCCGGCGCTCGTGGGGCATCGGCGACCTCCACGACCTGGGTGACCTCGCTGCGTGGTCTGCGCACGACCTGGGCGCCGGTTTCGTCCTGGTGAACCCCCTGCACGCTGCTGAGCTGGCCGGCCGTATGGAGCCGTCGCCGTACCTCCCGGCGTCACGGCGGTTCGGGAACCCGATCTACCTGCGGATCGAGGACATCGACGAGTACGGCGACCTCGCACCGCTGGAGCGCGACCAGGTACGGGCGTTGGCGCTGCAGGCGCGGGCGCTGAGCGAGGACTCGACCGCGCTGGACCGCGACACCGTGTGGGCGGCCAAGCGGGAGGCGCTCCAGGTGCTGTTCCGCGTGCAGCCGTCGGTGGGGCGGATCGCGGAGTACGGCGCGTACTGCGACCGCGAGAGCCAGGGCCTGATCGACTTCGCGACCTGGGCCGCGATCTCCGACGTCCATGGCCCGGAGTGGAGCAAGTGGCCGGAGGAGCTGCAGGAGCCGGCCGCGCCGGCCGTTGTTGCCTTCCGCAACGAAAACCCCGACGCGGTCGAGTTCCACTGCTGGTTGCAGTGGCAGCTGGACGAGCAGCTGGGGCGTACGCAGGCCCGGGCGAAGGCGGCCGGGATGGCGCTGGGCGTCGTCCACGATCTGGCGGTCGGTGTGCATCCCGACGGCGCCGACGCGTGGGCGTTGCAGCACGTGCTCGCGCCGAACATCCACGTCGGCGCCCCGCCGGACGCGTTCAACCAGCAGGGACAGGACTGGTCGCAGCCGCCGTGGCGCCCGAACGCGCTGGCCGAGACCGGGTACGCCGCCTGGCGGGACCTGGTGCGGGCGGTGATGCGGCACGGCGGCGGGCTGCGGATCGACCACATCCTCGGGATGTTCCGGCTGTGGTGGGTGACGTCGCCGGAGCGGCCTACCGAGGGCACGTACGTGCGGTACGACCACGAGGCGCTGGTCGGGATCCTGGTCCTGGAGGCGCAGCGTGCCGGTGTCACCGTGATCGGTGAGGACCTGGGCACCGTTGAGCCGTGGGTGCGTGACTACCTCACTGAACGCGGCGTACTCGGCACGTCGGTGCTCTGGTTCGAGCGGGACGGCAACGGGAAGCCCTTGGCGCCGGAGCGGTGGCGGGAGCTGTGTCTGGCCACTGTGACGACCCATGACCTCCCGCCGACGGCTGGGTACCTGGCAGGCGACCACGTGGAGCTGCGGAACCGCCTAGGGCTGCTGACGCGACCTGTGGCCGAAGAGCTCGCTGTTGACGAGGCAGACCGCGACGCGTGGCTCAACGCGCTCCGCGAGCGTCACCTGCTCAGTAACACCGACGGGGACGTCGAGCGGATCGTCGAGGCGCTGCACCGGTACGTCGCACACACGCCCGCGAAGCTGGTCGGCGTCGCGCTGACCGATGCGGTGGGCGAGCGCCGTACCCAGAACCAGCCGGGCACCACCGACGAGTACCCGAACTGGCGGGTCCCGCTCGGCGGTCCGGAGGGCGACCCGGTCCTGGTCGAGGACCTGCCGAACAACCTTCGCTTACGCCGGCTGATCGGCGCGCTGAACATCTAGCCTTTTCGTCAACCTGACGTTTCGGCAATATCTTTCGCGGGAAGTTCACTTCATGAAAAACCGCCCCGTTTTCAAGGAGTGTCCCCATGAAGTCAGTGCTCCGACGTGTCGTCGTACCGCTCGTCGCCGTCCTCGCCGGGCTGCTGCCCGGTGTCGTGGTGGTCGAACAGGCGTCCGCGCTCACCAAGATGACGCATGCGCAGGCGACCGCGATCTTCCGCGCGGCCGGCATCACCTGGTCGTCCAGCGGTAACTGCTCGAACCGCAACGTGGCGAGCTGCACGTCGTTCGACCAGATCAACGACAGCACCGTGTACGGCGTTCGCACGCTCAAGACCGCGAGCGGGTGCGCGATCAACATCACCGGTGGGACCGAGACCGGGCACGCCAGCGGTACGTACAGCCACTGGAACGGGTACAAGGTCGACGTCTCGAAGTACACCTGTGTCGGGAACTACATCCACAACACGTTCACCCGGATCGCCGACCGCGGCGACGGCTACCCGCAGTGGAGGTCGGGCGCCGGCAACATCTACGCGGATGAAGGCAGCCACTGGGACATCACGTACTACAACTGCGGCGGCTGCTGACAAGAACAGAACAAGCAGCCGCGCTTCGCGCGGGTTGTTGGAGGGCCCGCGCTTCGCGCGGGTTGTGGTGTGGTGCCGCGCTTCGCGCGGGTTGTTGCGGGAGGTCTGTGGCGGCCGCGCACCAGCTCCGCATCGGGAGGGGTCGTCGCCTTGGTGGCGGCCCCTCGGTCGTGGTGCGGGTGGGACGTACTAGGCTTCGAGCGTGATTGCAGAATTGTCCGGGCACTCCTTGCTGGTGTTCGTCGGGATTCCGGTGCTGGTGATCGCGGTGGTGGCGTTGCTGACGTTCTCCTCCTCGATCGCGAACGGCCCGCGGTACCGTCCGGGGCTGTCCTGGTGGGCGCCGCCGGTCTGGATCAACGGACCGTCCGCGACCAAGCCCGACCCCGCCAACCTGCCCGAGCTGCCGGAACTGACCAGCGCTCCGGGTGCCACCCCGACCGCCGGCACCGGTGTCGCCCGCACGATCGGAGGCGCAAGTGCCAGCTGGTGACGCTTTCACCCCTGACCAGCTTCACGACATCGAGCGGGCGGTGCGGAACGCCGAGGAGACGTCCGGCCTGCACTTCTCGGTGTACGTCGGCGGCGCCGACTCCGAGACCCGTCCGTTCGCGGTCGAGCTGCTGAACGAGCTGGACGACCCGGACAACACCGTCCTGGTGTACGTCGACCCGGCAGGCCGTCGGCTGGAGATCGTCACCGGCGAGCAGGCCCGCCGCCAGCTGTCGGACACGGCTGCCGGTCTGGCCGCGCTGACCATGCAGACCTCGTTCGCGACCGGTGACCTCGCCGGTGGTCTCGTCACCGGCATCCAGCAGCTCGGAGCGCACGCGCACCAGCCGCCGCTGCTGCACGCGAACAACGAGCCGCACAAGCTGTAGTGGCCGCCCTGCAGCCGCATCGCATCGAGCTCGGCGATGTGGTCCTGCGCCCGTTCCTCACGTCCGACGAAGCGGCGGTGGCGACCGCGCTGGAGGACCCCGGCATCCTGCGCTGGACTGCCGGGACCGCGGTCATCAGCTCACCCGCGAACCTGCGGGCCAGTCGGTGGCTGGAGCCGCGGATCGACGGCTGGGCGCGGGGCAACGCGGTCTTCGCGATCGCCGAGCAGGACACCGACCAGGTGATCGGCAACGTGACCCTGCGGGACGTGCATCGGGTTCCGGATCAGGCCGTCGCGGCGTACTGGGTGAGCCCGCTCGCCCGCGGCCGCCGGCTCGGCGCTCGCGCGCTGGACGCCGCCGCCCGGTGGGGTTTCGCGAAGGACGGCCTGCGGCTGCACCGCATCTCGCTCGACCACTCGCTCGTCAACGAGGGGTCCTGCCACGTCGCGCTCCGCGCCGGGTTCCGGCTCGAGGGCGTGATGCGCGAGTACTACGTCGAGCCGACCGGGCAGCGGCACGACTCGCACCTGCACGCCCGGCTCGCGACCGACGACGTACCTCAGCCTGCAGGTTCGTAGGTCGGGCACGGGCTCGGATACGCCGCCTGCGTCCGCGGGTCCTGGCACAGGTTGAGCAGCTGCTGGGACGACGTACCCGGACCGAGGTACACCACCCACGTACCGGTAACGGGCGCCAGTGAGCTGTCCGTCAGCCCCGGATACTGACCGTTCACCAGCATCGCCTTCGCCGGGATCCCGGCCCGGGTGACCTTCGTCGCGGTGGCCTTGGCCGTGTCGCCGGCATCGGCCGGGTACTTGTCAAGTACCGCGATCCACTCGCCGTGCTTGAACCGCGGCGACTCCGGGCCTGTGTTCACCGGTGGCAGCGTCGTCGCCTTGACCGTCGGCCGGGTCTGGGAAACCGGCGGTTTCCGGTCCGCCTTCGTCGCGCTTCCGGAGGCGGTGGTGGTCAGCGCGGCGGCCCCTCTGTCGGTCCCCGAACCCATCTGCAGCCCGTCCGCCGTCGGCCCGCTGGTCGTGCCACGCGTGAGGATGAACGCGAACACGGCGACCAGCGCCAGCCCGGCCACGATGCCCGCACTGACCGCGCTCCGCGATCGCTTCTTCTTCCTGCGATGCCCGACACGTGTCACGACAACGGTCCCTCCCCAAGAACTCCGGTGCAGCTTAAACCGAACTCCTGGGAAAGTGA
>NZ_DASRVN010000150.1:0-19803 GCF_035655035.1 Kribbella sp.
GGCGCTGTGCCCGACCTTGACCCGCTTCATCACGCAGCCGACCTGGATGATCCGGGCGAACACGTGCGCCAGCGGCAGGAAGAGCAGCGTGCTGGCGCCGGTGGTGTCGAAGAGGCCGTCGAGGATCTTCACCGCCGGGCCTAGCTCGTCCATGAAGTTCGAGTGGCTGATCTTGCAGCCCTTCGGGCGTCCCGTCGTACCGGAGGTGTAGATCAGCGTCGCGAGGTCGTCCGGCGTGACCGCGGAACGGCGCTTGTCGAACTCCGCGTCGGTGACGTCCTGCCCGAGGGCGGTCAGTTGGTCGACGGCGCCGCCCTCGATCTGCCAGACCTCCTGCAGCGCCGGCGCCTCGGCCCGCGCGGAGTCCACGACCGCGCCGTGGGTCGCGTTCTCGACGATCGCGACGACCGCCTCGGAGTCGGTCAGGATCCACTGGATCTGCGAAGGGGAGGAGGTCTCGTAGATCGGCACCGTGACCGCGCCGATGCTCCAGATCGCGTAGTCGATCAGGGTCCACTCGTACCGCGTCGGGCTGAGCAGCGCGACCCGCTCGCCGGGCTTCACCCCGGCCGCCATCAGGCCCTTCGCCACACCGGTCACCTGCTGCGCGAACTCGGCGGCGGTGACGTCGGTCCAGGTGGCACCGGTCCGGCGGCTGAACACGGCGGTGTCAGGATGAGAGGACGCGTTCGCCCACACCGGGTCGCTCAGGCTCCCGCTGGGCGGTTCTGTCACAGCAGGAACGGTGTACTCACGCATCCGCGTCTCCTCAGTCGGTCACGAATTGTCGACTTCCGGCGCACGCTACAGTCACCTACCCGTAAGTAGCCAGATTTATGTGACCCACGGAACTAGGTTTCAGCCATGCCACAGCTCGACATCAGTTGCGACGACCTGGTCGTTGCTGATCCAGCCTACGTCGCCGAGCGGCTCGGTTCGGACACCCTCTGGCGCGAGTGGTGGCCGGACCTCACGCTGACCCCGTCCGAGCGCCGCGGCGTCGAGGGCGTGCGCTGGTCCGTCACGGGCGCGGCGACCGGTACGGCGGAGTGGTGGCTGGAGGCGGTACGCGACGGCGTCGTCGTGCACTGGTTCCTGCGCGTCGACCCGGCGAGACCCGTCCGCGGCCGGGCGGCCGAGCGGCTCAAGGAGCGGTACGTCGCGGCGTACCGGCAGCGGCTGTGGCGGTTCAAGGACGAGGTCGAGGCAGGCCGCGCGGCGGGCGAACGCCGTACCGGATCCGATCCCGCGATAGTCTCCGGGGAGGACGCGGATCCATCGGGGGGTCCGGCAGTCGCACGCAGCACCGGTCCCAGCGAAGGCAAGAGGTGAATCGATGGCGGAACAGACCACCTCGACCATCCAGGTGAACGCCACCCCCAAGGAAATCATGGCGGTGATCGCGGACTTCGCGGCGTACCCGGAGTGGGCCGACTCGATGCGGGAGACCGAGGTGCTGTCCACCGACGAGGCCGGCCGGCCGAACAAGGTGCGCTTCAAGGTCGACGCGGGCGCGATCTCCGACGAGTACACGCTGGCCTACGTCTGGTCCCGCAACGAGGTGACCTGGACGCTGGTCGAGGCGAAGATGGTCAAGGGGATGGACGGCGCGTACGTCCTGAAGGATCTGGGAGCCGAGGGGACCGAGGTGACGTACCGGCTCGCCGTCGACGTGGCGATCCCGATGATCGGCATGCTCAAGCGGAAGGCCGAGAAGGTCATCATCGACACCGCCCTGAAGGGCCTCAAGAAGCGCGTCGAGTCGTAGGCCAGTGACCCGGGTACTGCTTTACACAGGTAAGGGCGGCGTAGGCAAGACGACCTCCGCTGCCGGTACGGCGACGCTCGCCGCGCTGCGCGGGCTGCGGACGCTGGTGCTGTCGACGGACGCCTCGCACTCGCTGTCGGACGCCTTCGACTCCGAGGTCGGCCCGGAGCCGACCGAGATCGACGACCTGCTGTTCGTCCAGCAGATCGACACGCAGCGCAAGTTCGAGCAGTCGTGGGGCGACATCCAGACGTACCTGCGCTCGGTGCTGCACATGGTCGGCATGGACCCGATCGAGTCCGAGGAGCTGACCGTGCTGCCGGGCGCCGAGGAGGTGCTCGCGCTGCTCGAGGTGCGCGACCACGTCCGGTCCGGGCGCTGGGACGTGATCGTGGTGGACTGCGCGCCGACCGCGGAGACGCTCCGGCTGCTCGCGCTGCCCGAGGCCCTGAACTGGTACATGGACCGGATCTTCAACGCCGAACGCAAGATGATGCGGACGTTCCGGCCGTTCCTGAGCCGCGGGACAGGGCTGCCCGTGCCGGACGACAACGTGTTCGACGCGTTGCGCAAGCTGCAGGGCGACCTGTCCGACATCCGCACGCTGCTGGCCGGTCCGGACGCGTCGGTGCGGCTGGTGCTGACCCCGGAGGCCGTCGTGGTCGCGGAGGCGCGCCGGTCGCTGACCAGGCTTTCGCTGTACGGGTACCGCGTGGACGGCGTGGTCGCGAACCGGGTGTTCCCGGCGGCCGGCGCGGACACCTGGCGCCGGCAGTGGGTCGCCGCGCAGCGGGGCATCCTCGAGGAGGTCGCGGACTCGTTCCGGCCGCTGCCGATCTGGGAGTCGCCGTACCGGGTCTGCGAACCGGTCGGCGTCGAGGAACTGGCCGCGTTCGCGGTCGAGATGTACGGCGGGGACGACCCGTTCTCGCGGGCCACCGACGACACGTCGCTGTGGGTGGACCGGCACATCGACACCGACGGCCGGACGTACACGCTGACGATGCCGTTGCCGCTGGCATCGGCCGACGAGCTCGAGCTGGCGCGGCACGGGGACGAGCTGATCATCACCGTCGGGTCGTACCGGCGGGTCCTGCCGCTGCCGGCCGCGCTGGCGCGCGGTGTGGTCGCGGGCGCCCGGCTGGACGAGGGGCGGCTGCAGGTGCGGTTCGCGCCGAAGGAAGCGGCCCGGCCGGCGGTTCCCGAGGTGCCGAGTGGCTCCGGGCCGCTGGAGTCCGCGCAGGAGCTGGCGCAGGGACTGACGGCGGAGTACCACGAGCAGCTGGCGCGACGGGAAGCGGCGATCGGGGAGGGCCGGTGAAGGAACCGGTCGGCTCGGTCGCGGAAGAGGCCGCGAAGCTGTTCGCCGTACTGCAGAACGCAGCCTCGGACGCGCCATCCGACGAGGCGCACCATGAGCAGCACGACGAGCACGAACATGAGCACAAGCTCGGGCCGGACTGTGTCTGGTGCCCGGTGTGTCAGCTGATCCACCGGGTCCGGAACACCAGCCCCGAGACGATCGAGCAGCTGTCGACCGCGGCGGCACACGTCCTGGGCTCGCTGAGATCGCTGCTGGAGGCCGCCGCGGACGCGGCCCGGCAGGCCCGGGAGGACGCAGCGTCGCGGTCCTCGCCGGCACCCGACGAGGAATCGGCCCGGCCCCGGGTGGACCGGATCGACGTGAGTGAGGACCCCGAACCATGGGACTGACGATCGGCATCGATGTCGGCGGTACGAAGATCGCCGCCGGCGTGGTCGACGAGCAGGGCGCGATCGTCGCCCGCACGCACCGCGACACCCCGGCGAACTCGGTCGACGCGACCGCCGCGGCGATCTGCGAGGCGGCTGCCGAACTGATCGGCGGTCACGAGGTCGAGGCAGTCGGGATCGGCGCGGCCGGCTTCGTGTCGTCGGACCGCTCGACCGTCCTGTTCGCGCCGAACCTGGCCTGGCGGAACGAGCCGCTCGGCGCGCGCGTCGCGAAGACGCTGAAGGTCCCGGTCGTGGTCGAGAACGACGCGAACGCGGCCGCCTGGGGCGAGTTCGCGTTCGGCGCCGCGAAGGACGCCGAGCACATGATCTGCATCACGGTCGGCACCGGCATCGGCGGCGGCGTGGTGATCGACGGACGCCTGCTCCGCGGCGCCCACGGTGTCGCGGCCGAGCTCGGCCACATGCGCGTCGTCCCCGGCGGCCACCGCTGCGGCTGCGGCGCCCGCGGCTGCCTGGAGCAGTACGCGTCCGGTACGGCGCTGGTCCGGGAGGGCCGGGCCCGTGCGGAGTCGGGGTCGCTCGGCGCGGCGCAGATGCTGAGCGTCTGCGGGATCACCGACCCGGCGGAGCTGACCGGGCCGATGATCACCGTGGCCGCGCTGCAGGGCGACCCGTGCGCGGTCGAGCTGCTCGAGGACCTCGGCCGCTGGCTCGGCGAGGGCATCGCGAGCCTGGCGACCATGTTCGACCCTTCGCTGATCGTGGTCGGCGGTGGCGTCAGCGCGGCGAAGGACCTGCTGATGAAGTCCGCGCACGAGGCGTTCGAGAAGGTGCTGCCGGCCAAGGCGAACCGCCCGCACGCGGTCTTCGGGCTCGCCGAGCTCGGCAACGACGCGGGCCTGATCGGCGCGGCCGACCTGGCCCGGCAGTGAGCTGGGAATGACCTGGGATACTGGTCCCGCGGGGGTTACCGCGACGAAAGGCGTGCTGTGGCGCTGACGCAGGCTTTGACGATCGGCATCGACATCGGCGGCACCAAGGTGGCCGCCGGGGTGGTCGACCCGGAGGGCAACATCCTCGACCGGCTGCGCCGGGACACCCCGACCACGGATCCGAAGGAGACCGAGGACGCGATCGCGGACATCGTCCTCGACCTGGAATCCCGGCACGACGTGATCGCGGTCGGTATCGGCGCGGCCGGGTTCGTCGACGGGACCCGGTCGTCGGTGCTGTTCGCGCCGCACCTCGCCTGGCGGCACGAGCCGCTGCGGGACGCGGTCGAGCGCCGGCTCGGCGTACCGGTCGTGGTCGAGAACGACGCCAACGCGGCCGCCTGGTCGGAGTGGCGGTTCGGCGGCGGGCAGGGCGAGAGCCACCTGGTGTGCGTCACGCTCGGCACCGGCATCGGCGGCGCGATCCTGAACGACGGCGCCTTGCAGCGCGGGAAGTTCGGCATCGCGGGCGAGTTCGGGCACATGCAGATCGTGCCCGGCGGCCACCGGTGCGAGTGCGGGAACCGCGGCTGCTGGGAGCAGTACGCGTCCGGCAACGCGCTCACCCGCGAGGCGCGGGAGCTGGCGCTGTCCGGTTCGCCGGTGGCACACAACCTGCTGCGGGCCGCTGGTGGCGACCCGCGGAAGATCAACGGGCCGATGGTGACCGAGCTGGCCAAGGACGGCGACCCGGTCGCGGTCGAGCTGCTCGAGGACGTCGGCCGCTGGCTCGGCATCGGCCTCGCGAACCTGGCCGCCGCGCTCGACCCCGGGACGTTCGTGATCGGCGGCGGCGTGTCCGATGCGGGCGAGCTGCTGCTGACGCCGGCCCGGGAGGCGTTCAAGCGGACGCTGACCGGTCGTGGGTTCCGGCCCGAGGCGCGGATCGTGCGCGCGGTGCTCGGCCCGGAGGCCGGCATGGTCGGCGCGGCCGACCTCGCGCGCGAGGAGGCCACCTGGTTGCGCCGGGTCCGGGTGAAGACCACGGCCGTCACGGCGAAGACGGCGGCGGCCCGCTCGACCCGGCTGGAGCGGGCGGCCCGCAAGTCCGCGGCCCGGCGTACCGGAATGCGCGCGGACGCCGACCTGCACCACGCGGACGTGAACGGCGACCCCGACGCATGACCGACGGCCTGCCACTACTGGTAGCCCTCAGCTCCTGAACTCCACCAACGGCTCCGTGACCACCTCGCGCCAGCGCGCCCGGTGGTCGCTGGTCCGCAGGCGGTAGTACAGGGTTTCCCGGCGTACGTCGCCGGCGGCGCCGAAGTGGCCGCCGATGTTGTGCGCGAGCAGGTAGTGCGCGAACAGGACGCTGCCGGCCAGGCCGGTGACCTGGATCGGGTCGCCCAGCGGGATGTCGGGGTACGGGCCTTCGGGTCGCTCGGCAAGCCTGGGCAGGGCGTCGGCGCCGTGCTCGGCGAGGTACGCGCCGAACCCGAGGTGGGTGCCAGGCCAGACGTAAAGGTTGCCGCGGTCAACGTCCTCGTGCGGCGTGAGCCACAGGCCGGCGAGCACCGTGAACGTCCCCGGCGTACCGTCCTCAAGACACGGCGTGATCCCGTCCACATGCGGCCCACCCGGCACATGCGGCCACGGCGGAATCGTGATCGCGACCTGAACCTGATCCGGCTCCACCAGCCCGAGCTCCCCCCGCACCAACTGCCCCGCGACCTCCCCAACCCCCGCCGCGCGGTACAGCTCCAGCAGCGGGTGGCCGTCGTCGAGCTTTGGCCACAGGAAATGCACTCCGACACCCTCCGGCGGCTCCCGCTCGAGCATCGCCGCGACGACACGCCGACCGGCGGCAACCTGTGCGTCGTTCAGCACCCCGGGCACGACGACGTACCCCTGGTCGCGGAACTGGGTCAGCTGGGCGGCTGTGAGCTGCGGCATACGGCCAGTCCAACAGCCGCCTGGCTTAGCGGCAAACGGATTAGTTCTGCTTGCGGCGGTTGAGGAAGGTGAGCATGGCTTCTTGGGCGGCGGGGGAGGCGAAGAGGGAGGCGGAGAGGTCGGCCAGGTCTTTGCCTCGGGCGTCTATGTCGGCGAGGAGGGTGCGGTTGAGGAGTTTCTTGGTTTCGCGGAGGCCCTGGGGGGCGCCCTTCAGCAGTGAGGTGAGGACCGTGGCGACTGCCTCGTCGAGGTCCGGGTCGGGGACGGTCAGGGTGAGGAGACCGAGGCGCGAGGCTTCCAGGGCGTCGAAGCCGTTGCCGGTCAGGAACGTGTACGCCGCGGCGCGGTCGGTCAGCCGGGGGAGTACGGTCAGCGAGATCGTCGCCGCCGCGAGGCCCAGCCGTACCTCGGTCAGCGCGAACGTCGCGCTCTCGCCCGCGACGCTGATGTCGGCCGCCGCCACGATGCCGATCCCGCCCGCCCGTACCGCCCCGGCGACCCGCGCCACCACCGGCTTCGGGTTCGCGACGATCGCCCGCTGTACGTCCACCATCCGCTGCGCGCCGACCCCCATCCCGACCGTCGTCGCCTCGGACAGGTCGGCCCCGGAACAGAACACGTCCAGCGCCGACCGAACCACGATCACCCGCACCGCATCGTCCGCACCGGCAGTCTCCAGGTGCGCGAGCAACTCACCGGTCAACTGCTGCGACAACGCGTTCTTGTTGTGCGGCGAGTCCAGCGTGATCGTCGCGACACCGCCGTCCACCGCCAGCTGTACGAGTTCGGTCATGAGCCCATCCAACACCCAACGCCCGCCGGACGAACCCCTCGGTTCACTAGAATCCGGCTGCACCCGCCGGTCCAGCGAGGAGTCCGCATGTTCGACATCGATCCCAGAGACGCCAAGCTCACGGTGAAGTTCGGCCGCGAGGTCACCGGCGAGCAGGTGATCGCGGCAGTGCGGGTGCTCGCCGAGGAGGCCGGCGACGAGTTCCACGAGGTGAAGGGGTTCGACGACGGCTGGCGGCACGGCGTCGGGCGGGGGTCACGGCACCCGGAACGCCCGGCGGTCGTGATCGCCGACCGCGGGACGCCGTACCTCGAACCGGACGCGTCCTACCAGCAGGTGGTGATCGTCAGCCACCCGGTCCCCGGCCCGATCCCGACCTTCAGCCCGGGGCACGACGCGAACATCGAGACCGTTGTGCAGTCGCTGCAGGAATACGGCGCCGACCTGGGTGATCGCTGCCGCCTGCTGGCCGACGAGGCGGATCTGGCCCGCGGCCCGGTGGTGAGCGCGATCGTCCTCGACGAGGCGGCGGCCAAGCAGACCGTCGACCTCGGCCGGCTGACCAGCGGGCTGGACATCCTCGACGCGGTCGGCAAGGCGAGCGAGTCCGAACGGGCGAACGGCGCGCGGCCGTTCGAGTACCGAGAAGGCTTACGGTGCCAGGCCGGGCAGACCGGCCCGGCGGAGCACCAGAACCTGGTGGTGATCCCCGACACCGGGTACGACTTCATCGAGCCCGGCGGCCTGTATGGCAAGGTAGTCGTCGCCAATCACCAGTTGCCGCAGCACACCGTGCCGATCGAGTCCACGCCCGAGCAGAAGGCGGCGGCGGTCGGGAACTTCGCGACCGCGCTGCGGGACAACGTCCGGCAGCAGCACGCTGCGTCCGTCGGTCTGGATCGCGGCCCGCTCCGCGTCACCGGCGAGGGCGCCCGCATCGACCCGGCCGGCCGGACCGGTGCGCGGGGCGAGACGCCGCCCGGTCGCGCCGGCCTGCGGAGCGAGGCGCGGCAGGCCCGCAATCCGAACACCCGCTGATCAGGCGGGCGGTGCCGACTTCGGGTTGAGGGGGTCGGCGTGGCGGTGGGTGATCTTCCACTCGCCGTTCTCGACGCGGAAGATCATCGTGGCGCGGAGCACATGCGCCACCGGTGCCGGCTGGGTGACGTGGTGGACCGTGCAGCGTTCGATCGCGACCGTGTACGCCGTGTCCGCGCCGACGTGCGTGTCCAGGTACTCGAACTCGACCGGATTCCCGGTGTCGTGGAACTGGGCCGACGCCCACTCGTAGCGCGGCCCGATGTCGGACCAGCCGACCTCCTGGCCGCCGAACCCGCCGAAGATCGACGTGTGTTCGCTGCGCGACACCAACGGCAGCCACAGCGACGGGTCGCCGTTCACGAACGCGCTGTTGGCCTCCTCGAAGCGGCGCAGGAACGTTGCGAAGTCCTCGGTCATCCTCCCAGCCATGCCCCCAGCCTGTACGCCTCCGGGGTCACTTCCCGGCCGCGTACTCCGGCGACAGCTCGCGCGCCAGGTGCTCGATGAACAGCCCGACGTCGGTGACGATCCCGCGGGCCTGCGACGAACCGCGGTCGGCGAGCTTGGTCACGGTCGCCGGGTTGATGTCCACGCAGGTCAGCGGGATCGACGCCGGCAGGATGTTGCCGGTGGCAACCGAGTGCAGCATGGTCGCGGCCATCAGGCAGTACCCGACGCCGTCCAGCTCGGCCCGCATCGCCCGCTGACCCTCGAGTACGTCGGTGTAGACGTCCGGCAGCGGCCCGTCGTCGCGCACCGACCCGACCAGCACGAACGACCTGCCCTGCCGGACCAGCGCGTGCATGACGCCGGAGGTGAGTACGCCCTGCTCGACCGCCGCCGCGATCGACCCGGCCTTGCGGATCGTGTTGATCGCCCGGATGTGGTGCTCGTGCCCGTGCTCGACGCCGCGCCCGCGGGCCAGGTCGACACCCAGCGACGTCCCGTACAGCGACGACTCGATGTCGTGCGTCGCGAGCGCGTTGCCGGCGAACAGGACGTCGACGTACCCGGCCTCGACGATCGCGACCATCGCCGGGGCGGCGCCGGTGTGCACGATGCCGGGGCCGCCGACCCAGAGCACCTTCTGCCCGTTCGCCTTCGCCTCGCGCATGCCGTCGGCGACCTGCTTGACCAGCACCCGCTGCGGCTTCTCCGAGGACACGTCGGACTCCATGAAGCCGAAGCCCTCGTCGGTGTTCACCACGATCGGGGGAATCACCCGCACACCCTGCGCGCTGGTGATGATCCTCATACCGGCGCGCACGTCCGACATCGGGATAGTCCGGACCGAATCACCTTCGACGAGCAGGCCGCAGTCCATCTCCGGGTTCCGTACGTCGACCCAGTGACCGCCGAGCCGGACCCGGGTCGGCAGGTTCGTCGTCGAGTAGAACCCGTCCGGGAACACCCCGTCCTGGGTGACCTCGGTGATCTCCGGCGTACCGGGGTCGACCAGGTTCGCGCCCTTGGTCTGGATCCGCATCAGCAGCCGCTGCAGCGACTCCTCGTCCTCCGCGCCGACGGTCATCCGGACGGTCGACGGGTCGTCCTTGTCGTACCCGAGGTCGAACTTGTCCAGCGTGTACTCGCCGCCGTACCCGCGGATGTCGTCGAGGACGCGGGACAGCAGCCCGGAGTCCATCAGGTGGCCGGTGATCTCGACGGTCTCGGTGACCTGTGGCACGGGTACCTCCCAAGGCGATGTCGTCGGATTGTCCGACGATCCGCACTCTAACTCAGACGACCGCTCCGTCGTCGCCGCCGTCGCCGGGCGGCAGCCGGTCCTTCATCCGGAGGACCAGTGTGAGGAAGCCGCCGATGAATCCGACCACCGCGAGGGTGGTGATCCGCCCGGTGCCGAAGTCGAAGACCGCGGCCGCGATCAGCAGCAGCGGGCCGCCGAGCAGGCCGAGCCAGGCAGCGCGGCTGACCCAGTCCAGCCGGGGGCCGCGCGGCGGCTCCGGCGGGACGAAGTGCTCGTGCGCGTCGTCGGCCTTCTTGACCGGCTCCTCGTCCGGCTCGGGTACGTCGTCCTGGATCGTCAGCCCGGTCGGTACGTCGATCAGCGGCTCGTACTTGTCGTCGACGTCCTCGCTGACCGGCCACCGCGGCACCGGGTCCTCGCCGCCGTCGTGGCCGGGCGCCGACGGCTGGTTGAACTGCTCGACGAGCGATCTCCACTCGGCGTCCTCGGTACTGCGGTCGATCACCGGGCGGGCCCGTTCCACCGCCTCGGCGTCGACGAACAGCTCGTCGTACCCGACCGGTATCCGGACCGGCTCCTCGGCCTCCTCGGGCGCCACGACCTCACTCAGCGCCTCGCTCTGGTTCTCGCAGTACGCCGCGATCCCGGCCGCCTTGAGGGCGTCCAGCACGGGCTCGGCGACCAACGGGTCGATGCCGCCGAGCGACGTGTACGACGTCGCGGTCAGTCCGTTGTCACGCATCGTCTCGACCGCTCAAGCGGCCGATGAAAGCCGCGGAGTCCGCGAAGATCCGCTGTGCGTCGTTGTCCAGGGTTGCCACGTGATAGCTGTCCTCGAGCAGGGTCTCGGTCACATCGCGGGACGAGATCGAGGACAGGATCGTCCGCCCCGAGCTCGGCTCCACCACATGATCGACAGTACTGCGGAACAACAGCACCGGCTGCGTGATCTTCGCCAGGTCCGCGCGGGTGACCTTCCACAGCTGCGACAGCGAGAGCAGCGCGCGCAGCGGCATCCGGTCGTACGCGCCTTCGTCGACGCCGGGCTTCTTGATGTCGTTCGAGATGCCGGGGAACGACGGCAGCACCCGGGCCAGCACCGGGAGCAGCGCCAGCCGCTTGTCGTCGGTCTGCACCGACGGGTTCACCAGGACCAGACCGGAAATGTCCGTACCGTGCTCCTCGGCCAGCCGCAGGGTGAGACAGCCGCCCATCGACAGGCCGATCACGAACACCTGGTCGTGCTCCTTGCGGAGCCGCTCGAGCTCGTTGTCGAGGACGGCGTACCAGTCCTGCCAGGTGGTCCTGTTCATCTCCGGCCAGCTGGTCCCGTGACCGGGCAGCCGCGGCACCGCCACGCCGTACCCGGCGGCGGCCAGGTGCTCGCCGAACGGGCGCATCGAGCGCGGCGAGCCGGTGAACCCGTGACTGAGCAGCACGCCGACGGCGGCCTTGTCCCCGGTCCCGGGACTGCGAAACTCCTCCGCGTGGGCTTGCACTGGCACGCTCGACTCCTCGCCGTTCACGGTCCTCACAAACGCGCCTCAGGCACGCGTGACAATGGTCGCATCTTGGCTGCGTCCAGTCTGCATCCAGGTGACAACACGGTGAGCAACACCCGCATTCCTGGCGGTGACATTGCCTGAGGGGGAAGCTGGAACGTAGTGTCCGCACCGGAACGGTTGACGCGCCGCGGTTGTCGTGTCTGGGTAGATGTGTGTCGGGCGAGTTGACGGAGGTCGAGGCGGATGCTGTATCTGTTCCTGAGACGGTTCTTTGTCGCGCCACTGGTCAAGCTGCTGTTCCGGCCGCGGGTGACCGGGCTGGAGCACGTCCCGGCGGAGGGCCCGGCGCTGCTGGTCAGCAACCACCTGGCGTTCTGTGACTCGATCTTCCTGCCGGTCTCGGTGCCGCGGCAGATCGTCTTCCCGGCCAAGTCGGAGTACTTCACCGGCCCCGGCCTGAAGGGCAAGCTGGTCGCCACGTTCTTCCGCTCGGTCGGCCAGATCCCGATCGACCGCTCCGGCGGCCGCGCCTCGCTGGCGGCGCTGAACACCGGCCTGGGGATCCTCGAGCAGGGCGGCCTGTTCGGCATCTACCCGGAGGGCACCCGCTCGCCCGACGGCCGGCTGTACAAGGGCAAGACCGGTGTCGCCCGGATGGCGATCGTGGCCGGCGTACCGGTGATCCCGGTGGCGATGATCGACACCGAGAAGCTGCAGCCCGCCGGCCGGATGAAGCCGACGCTGTTCCACCGCGAGAAGGGCCGGCTGCTGCCGCGCCTGGTCCGCCCGGGCGTCGCGTTCGGCGCGCCGATGGACTTCTCCCGGTACGAGGGCATGGAGCGCGACCGCTTCGTACTGCGCTCGGTCACCGACGAGATCATGTACGCGCTGATGGGCCTGTCCGGCCAGGAGTACGTCGACATGTACGCCGACAAGGCCAAGGAACTGCTCAAGGCCGGCGAGTCGATCGACGACCACGTGCGCCTCGGCGACACCAAGGCGAGCTGAGACGGTCACCGGCGGTTCGGGCCGGTCGCCTAGAGTTGGGCACATGCAATTCGCGACGTTGACGACGGGGCAGGTGCCGGGGGTTCCCACGCTGGACGAGCTGCGGGCTCTGAAGCCGCTGCAGCAGCCGGAGTGGCCGGACGCCACGGCCCTGGAGCAGGTGATCGCCGAGCTCCGGACGCTGCCGCCGCTGGTGTTCGCCGGTGAGTGCGACGACCTGACCACGAAGATCGGGGCGGTCGCCCGGGGCGAGGCGTTCATCCTGCAGGGCGGCGACTGCGCCGAGACGTTCGCGGGCGTGACCGCGGAGAACATCCGGGCCAAGCTCCGGGTGCTGCTGCAGATGTCCGTCGTGCTGCAGTACGCGGCCAGTGTCCCGGTGGTGAAGATCGGCCGGATCGCGGGGCAGTACGCGAAGCCGCGGTCGTCCGGCGAGGAGACCCGGGACGGCGTGACGCTGCCGTCGTACCGCGGCGACGCCGTGAACGGCTTCGACTTCACTCCGGAGTCCCGGATCCCGGATCCCGCGCGTTTGCGTGGCGTGTACAACGCGGCCGCCGCGACGCTGAACCTGACCCGCGCGTTCACCACCGGCGGGTACGCCGACCTGCACCAGGTGCACGCCTGGAACACCGACTTCGTGAAGTCGTCCCCGGTCGGCCGCCGCTACGAGCAGCTGGCCTCCGAGATCGAGCGCGCCCTCGCGTTCATGCGGGCCTGCGGCGCCACGTCCGACGAGTTCCGGACGGTCGACTTCTACGCGTCCCACGAGGCGCTGATCCTCGAGTACGAACACGCCCTGACCCGGATCGACTCGCGCACCGAGCAGCCGTACGACGTGTCCGGCCACCTGCTCTGGGTGGGGGAGCGGACCCGGCAGCTGGACGGCGCGCACGTCGAGTTCCTGGCCTCGCTGTCGAACCCGCTCGGCGTCAAGATCGGCCCGACGACGACCCCGGAGTACATCCGGGCGCTGATCGACAAGCTGAACCCGAAGGGCATCGAGGGGCGGCTGACCTTCATCACCCGGATGGGCGCGGGCAAGATCCGCTCCGCGCTGCCGCCGCTGCTCGAGGCGGTCCGCGACCACGGCTCGCCGATCGCCTGGGTGTGCGACCCGATGCACGGGAACACCTACGAGACCCCCAACGGGTACAAGACCCGGAACTTCGACGACGTGATGGACGAAGTACAGGGCTTCTTCGACGCGCACGAGCAGGTCGGGACCTGGCCGGGCGGCGTCCACATGGAGCTCACCGGCGACGACGTCACGGAGTGCCTCGGCGGCGGCGAGGAGCTGGTCGCGGAGGACCTCGTGAACCGGTACGAGACGGCCTGCGACCCGCGGCTCAACCGGCACCAGTCGCTGGAGCTCGCGTTCCTGGTCGCCGAGCGGCTGCGGGGGGCGCAAGCATGATCGACCTGCGATCCGACACCGTCACCCGTCCGTCCGCGGACATGCTGGCCGCGATGACGTCGGCCACGGTCGGCGACGACGTGTACCGCGAGGACCCGACCGTGATCGCCCTCGAGGAGCACGTGGCCGGTCTGCTCGGGCACGAGGCGGGGCTGTTCACCGTCACCGGATCGCTCGCGAACCTGCTCGGCGTACAGGCGCTGGTCCCGCGCGGCGGCGAGGTGCTGTGCGAGTCGAGCGCGCACATCGTCCGCGCCGAGCTCGGGTCGCACGCTGCTCTTGGTGGCGTCACGACACGGACCTGGAGCGCTCCGGCCGGGCAGATCGACCTCGACCAGATCCGCGCCCTGATCGCACCCGACCTCGGCCCGTACTTCGTGATCACGTCGGCCGTCTCGGTCGAGAACACGCACAACTTCGGCGGCGGGTCGATCCAGCACGGGTACGACGCGCTGGCGGACGAGCTGGACGCGCGCGGGCTTCCGCTGCACCTCGACGGCGCGCGGCTCTGGAACGCCGCCGTCGCGACCGGCCGTACCGTGGGTTCCTTCGCTTCGCGGGCGGCCGCCGCGAGCGTCTGCCTGTCGAAGGGCCTCGGCGCCCCGGTCGGCTCGGTACTCGTCGGGTCGGCCGACCTGATCCGCGAGGCGCGGATCTGGCGGAAGCGGCTCGGTGCCGGCTGGCGGCAGGCCGGCGTACTGGCGGCTGCCGGTCTGTACGCCGTGGAGCACAACGTCGAGCGGCTGGCCGAAGACCACGCGAACGCCCGGGCGATCGCGAACGTCCTGGCGGATGCGGCGCCCGGCTCGGTGAAGCCCGACCAGGTCGAGACCAACATCGTCGTCGCGGACCTGGCCGGCACCGGTCACACCGTCCCTTCGATCGTCGCCGCGGCCCGAGATGCCGGCGTACTCGTCGGGGGAGTCGGGGCGACGCAGCTGCGGATCGTCACGCACCTCGACGCGTCGGCGGAGGACTGCCGGACGGCCGCGGAAAAGCTGGCGCGACTGATCGGTTAGGGTTCAGCTGTTCGGGTCGCAGCATTCGGGGAGAGCCGTGCGAGAGATCGTCGTGTTCAGCGGAAGTGCCCACACCGAGTTGGCGGAGCAGATCTGTAGTGATCTCGGCGTACCGCTCTCACCGGTCGAGATCCATCGTTTCAGCAACGACTGCCTGCAGGTACAACTGCAGACGAACTGCCGGCAACGAGACGTGTACATCGTGCAACCGCTGGTCCCGCCGACGCAGGAGCACCTGATGGAGCTGCTGCTGATGATCGACGCCGCCCGCGGCGCGTCCGCGGCGCAGATCACGGCCGTCATCCCGCACTACGCGTACGCACGGTCCGACAAGAAGGACGCCTCCCGGATCTCGATCGGCGGCCGGCTGGTCGCCGACATGCTGACCACGGCGGGCGCCAACCGCGTGCTGACGATGGCGCTGCACGCACCGCAGGTGCACGGGTTCTTCTCGGTCCCGGTCGACCACCTGACCGCCATCGGCGTGCTCGCCGACCACTTCCGCGGCCGCGACCTGTCCGACACGGTCGTCGTCAGCCCCGACCTCGGCAACGCCAAGACCGCGACCCAGTTCGCCCGGCTGCTCGGCGTACCGGTCGCCGCCGGCAGCAAGCAACGCCTCGCCGACGACCGGGTGGTCATCGACGCCATCGTCGGCGAGGTCGCCGGCCGCCGCGCGATCATCCTCGACGACGAGATCGCCACCGGCGGCTCCATCATCGAACTCCTCGACCGCCTCAAGGACCACGGCTGCACCGCCGCCGCCGTCGCCTGCACCCACGGCCTCTTCGCCGGCCCCGCCGTCGAACGCCTCCGGTCGCACCCGTCCATCACCGAGGTCATCAGCACCGACACCGTCCCCCGCCCCACCGGCTTCCCCGAACTCCAAACCACCTCGGTCTCCGGCCTCTTCGCCCAAGCCATCAAACGCATCCACGACGGCGAATCCGTCAGCAGCCTCTTCGACGGCGTAGACCCCACCCACGCCCCACCCCAACCCAAACTCCCCTTCTAGCCAGGTCCGGCGAGTCCGGAGCGGGTGTTCGAGGTGCTGGCCGAGCCGGAGAAGTGGGCTGAGTGGAACGCAGGGGTTGCCCGGATCGAGATGCACGGTCCGTTCGCGGCGGGTACGGAAGCGGTGATGGTGCTGCCGGACTCGACGGTGCTTCCGTTCACGTTCGCGTGGGTGGAGCCGGGCAAGGCTTCGAGGATGTGACCGAAGTACCGGACGCGGGCGTCGTCGTACGCGTCCGTCACGAGCTGACACCTGTTGCCGACGGCACCGAGATCACCTACCGCTGTGAAGCTCACGGACCTGATGACGCCGCCGCCGAGGTCGGCGCTGCCGTCTCGTCGGACTTCCGCGAAGTGATCGCAGCGCTCGGCGCCCGCGCGGAGGAGCTCGGTGGCTGAAGCACTCGAACCAGCCGAGAGTCCCGGGCTGCTGCTCTGGCGCGCAACCCTCAGCTGGCAGCGCCAGATGACGCTGACCCTGAAACCGCTGGGCCTCACGCACGTACAGTTCGTGCTCCTCGCCAGCACCTGGTGGCTCAACCACGTCGCCGGCGAATCCCCAACCCAACGCCGCATCGCCGACCACGCCAACACCGACCCGATGATGACCTCCCAGGTCCTCAGAACCCTGACAACAAAGGGCTTCCTGACCCGGACCCCCGACCCCACCGACTCCCGCGCGATCCGCGTGAACGTCACCCGCACAGGAGCAGCCCTCGCCCAACGCGCAGTCGAACTCGTAGAAGAAGCCGACAAAACCTTCTTCAAAACCGTCCCGGACAGCAAGGCCCTGATGGAGGTACTCCGCGCGCTCAGCCAATGAGCCACTGGCAAACTACCGGCCATGGCTGATCAAGACGATGCCGACTGGTACGCGGTGCGGTGCATCATCCGATTCGAGCCCCAGCCGGGATCCGCAGGCGCGACGTACGAGGAGCGCATCACGCTGTGGCGCGCCGATTCGTTCGACCACGCCGTCGAGCGCGCCGAACGCGATGCCCGCGACTACGCGTCGACGACGGCAGGCTCTCCGGAGGCGTACCTCGGATTCGCGCAGACGTACCATCTCGCGGACGTGCCGGGCGGCGGCGCCGAGGTGTTCTCCTTGATGCGCGACAGCAGGCGTAAGCCTGGGGCTGCATAGGATGACGCGGTGGACCTCGTGATGGTGCCGGGTGGTTGGCAGGGCGGATGGGTCTTCGACTCGGTGGCCGACGAGCTGCGCGGGCGCGCCCATCAGGTCGAGGCGGTGACGTTGGCGGGGCTGGAGCTGGACGGGCCCACGGATAGAGACCGGCCGCCGAATCTCGACGTACACATCGCGCAGGTCGCCGCGATCGTCGAGCAGCGGGACGGTACGCCGATCGCATTGTGCGGGCACAGTTACGCCGGCCTGGTGATCGCCGGTGTGGCGGACCGCCTCGGGGACCGGCTCGATCACGTGGTCTTCATCGACGCGTACGTACCGAACGACGGCGACTCCTGCTGGTCCCTCACCAGCGACATCTTCCGTGAGCAGTTCATCGAAGGCGCCCGCGCCGACGGCCGCTGGGTCGCCGTACCCGACGGCCTCGACCCCCGCGCCCGCCCGCACCCGTTCGCGAGCTTCGTCCAGTCGATCAAGCTGACCGGGAACCCGTGGCCCACCCGCACCTTCATCAGCGGCGGCGACTGGCCCGGTACCCCGTTCCTGGAACTCACCGAACGCCTCCGCAACGACCCGACCTGGCAGGTCCACGAGATCCCGGTCGGCCACAACATCGCCCGCCGCGCCCCGGAACGCCTCGCCGCTCTGCTGGACTCCCTGCCGCCTGCCTGACGTCGCCGGGTCAACACAGTCCGTACGCCGCGCGCCCGGACCGCCCGGCTCTGCCGTGGAGGAGATGACGCGCACGACTCCCAGACCGCGCAGCTTGACGCCCTTCTTGGTGCACGGTGCCTCCGAGGCGCCTCGACCGGGAGCTCGAACGGCGTGGTGACTTGCTGCTGTCCTCCTTGTCTTGCGTGGGGCGCTGGAGTGGCTGCCGGGGAGTGAGTGAGAGGTGCTGTTCACGGTCGGTGGTGGGGTGGTTTGCGGGGGTTCGGGCGGCGGGGTGGGAGTTGGCGGGTGCCGGTGTGGTCGACGTGGAAGCGGAATCCGTGGGGGCTGGTCCATTCGATCGCTCCTGTGGGCAGGCGGCGGTTCCTCCAGCCGCCGAAAGTCTTGGCGCGGTGGTGGAGTCGGCTTTGCGGTATGAGGTTGGCGATGCTGGTTTGGCCGGGTGGGCCGGTTCGGTCGTACGGGGTGATGTGGTCCTGGTCCATGCGGGGTGTTGCTTCGGCTGCGCCGTAGGGGAACATGTCGACGGGGTGGCGGAGCCGTACTCGTTCGCGGATCCGGTCGGGGATCTCGTAGCTGTGGACGCTGACCTGGTCGTGCAGGTCGATGACGGGTTTGACGATGACTCGGTCGTGGCCGAGTAGTTCGCCTAGTTGGTTTGCGAGGAGCGGGCCGAGTTCTTCGACCCGGAGTATGCCGTTGCCGGTGGCAAGGGTTTGGTCGGTGAGGTGCACGTACAGCGTGTGTTGCCGGGATTTGTAGCCTCCGCCGCGGCCGTTGCTGTAGGCATCGTGCTTGATCGAGGCGAGCCGCGCCTGCAGAGTCTCCGCCAGTGCGAGCCGGGTGAATGCATCCTCGGTTGTCGCACCAGCGCCGTCGACGTCATCCGAGTCCTCGCCGTCGTGGGTCCGGAGCGTAGTCGCCGCTGTCGGGTTGGTCGGGACGGCTGGATCCACTGGGTCGGCTTGGTCTACGCGATCGGAATGGTTCCCGGGGATCACCCGGTCCGTCCGGGCGGTGAAGCGGGCGTGCGGGGTAGAGGTGTTGCGCGTGCACGTGCGGCCTGCCTGGTCCACGTCTGCCTGGTCCACGTCTGCTTGATGAGCGGCTGCTGGCTCCGTGTCTGGTTGGCGGGCGTCCGAGTTGCTTGGTGGACGGGCATCTGCCTGGTTGACGCCTGGTTGGTGGGTGGGTTGCTGGTTGTGGGTCGGGGCTAGGTGGCGGGCTGCTTGGAGGAGGTTGTGGGCGGCGGTGGGGTCGGCGATCCAGCCGAGGGCTTTGGCGCGGCGTTGGTCGTGGGTGTCGGTGTCGCCGAGGGTTTTGAGGGCGCAGGCGAGGTCGTCGATGGTGGCGTCGAAGCGGATGACGTCGCCGGTGGCGGCGCGGATCCAGATGCGTTTGGTGCCGTGGTCGTCGTCGGGGTCGGATTGGGCGATGAACACGCCGCGGGTCTTGGCGGCGTGTTCGGCGTGGGCTCGGGCTTGTTCGGGGTCGGCTTGCCAGGTGGCGGCGGTGACGATTTGTTTGAGGCGGCCGGGGGTGAGGGTGTTGATGATGCCGGCGACGCGGCGGTCGACGATCGCGGCGGCTTCGATGGACAGGGTGAGGCAGGCGTGGGCGATTTTGCGGGCGCGCCAGGCGACAGCGTTTCCGGACAGGACGGCGGCCCAGGTCCGGGGGAGGCGGTGGCGCAGGGCGAGGGCTTCGCCGAGCAGGGAGGCGGCGGCGCCGGAGGAGATGCCGAGGACGGCGCCGAGCTCGATGGGGGCGAATTCGGCGACGCCGGGGCAGCCTTCGCCGCCGTACACGCGGAGGCGTTCGTAACCGGGCAGGGGATCGCGGCCGGGCCAGTCGATGACGGCGTTGCGGTCGGCGAAGGCCAGGGTGGTGCGCAGGATGCCGACGGCGGCATGTTCTTGATCGTGGGCGTACTCGGCAGCCACGGCGAGCAGGTCCGCGGTGGAGACGTTGTCATCTCTCAGGACATCGGTAACAGTTTTTGATCGGGACATCGGTGACGGTTCCGGCCGTCTTTGTGGTGACAGTTCGGCGGGGTCGGTGGGGTTGATGATGCTCGGGCCTGTCGACTGCGCTGGTGTCGAAGAAC
>NZ_DASRVN010000151.1:0-4111 GCF_035655035.1 Kribbella sp.
GATCGCGGCCTTCGCCAGCACCGGCAGCCGCGACTCGCGGACGAACGTCATCAGGTCCGCGAGCAGTTCCGGGATCAGCTGCGCCGGCGGCGGCACGTAGTACGCCTCGGCGGGGGAGCGGCCGCCGATCCAGTTCTGCAGGTACCGGATCTCGCCGCCGTACTCCGGGGTCGGCGACTGGGCCATCAGGCGGCGGTGCGCCTCCAGCAGGTGGTCGACCTCGAGCTTCTCGCCGGCCTGCACGGACTCGGTCACCCAGGTCATCGCGTCGACCGCACCGAGAACCTCCTCGGCCGTCACGTCGTGGGTCCGGTCCCGCAGTACGTCTGCCTTCAGCAAGCGGCGCGCGCCGACGACGAGGCCCTCGATGTGCGACGACCCGACCGCCTCGGCCCGCAGGAGGAGCCGCGCCAGGGCCTCGCTGTTCGTGAGTACGGCGGCGGTCGCGTCCAGGCGGGCGAGATCGCCGGCGGCGTCCTCGAGCAGTCCGAGCACGTCGTCGGGCAGGTCGAAGGCGCGGCCGGCCAGCGGGTCCGGCAGGTACAGCTCGTACGACCCGCCGAGGCGCTCCGCCCGGGTGAACCCGTCGGGGTGCCCGGGCCAGCGGTGCAACTCGACTCTCGCCATACCCTTATTCAAGCTTACCCACAAACCTTGAACAAGAGCTGTGGATAAAGTGGCCCGGGCAGCGGGCAGACTGCTGGGTGTGACTCTGGACGCGCAGACGCAGCAGATGGTGGCCGCCAACCAGGCCGACTGGGACGCCCGGGCGCCGCTGCACGCGGCGAGCGCGTTCTACGACCGGCCTGCGGAGTACTGGTTCGCCGACTACGAGTGGGCGGATCTCGGGCCGCTCGACGGTCGTGACGTACTGCATCTGCAGTGTCATCTCGGGACCGAGACGATCGAGTTCGCGCGGCGGGGTGCGCGGACCAGCGGGCTCGACCTGTCGGAGAAGTCGCTGGAGGCCGCGCGCCGGATCGCGGGCGAGGCCGGGGTGGAGGTCGAGTATCTGCACGCGAACGTGTACGACGCGGTGTCCGCGGTCGGGGGTCGGCAGTTCGATGTCGTCTACACGGGCAAGGGTGCGCTTTGTTATCTGCCGGATCTGCCGCACTGGGCGGAGGTCGTACGCGAGCTGTTGAAGCCCGGTGGTTTCCTTTACGTCGTCGAGTTTCATCCGCTGCTGAACGCGCTGCGCGAGGTCTCGTTGCCCGGTGAGAGCGACGACCTCGTGCTCCGGGCCGACTATCTCGAAGGCCGTGGCGCGATCTCGCACGACTCCACCGTCACGTACACCGGCGACCAGGTCCCCGGCCGCCAGACCAGCTACGAATGGCGCCACGGCCTCGGCGAGCTCGTCACCACACTCGCCTCCGCCGGCTTCCGGATCACCACCCTGCGCGAATCCGAAGTACTCCCCTGGCCCCGCTGGCCCCACATGCACCAAACCCCCGAAGGCTGGTGGCACCTCCCCACCGACGCCCCCCGCATCCCCTTGCTCTTCGCCCTGAAAGCCACCCGATGACCCGCACCGACCGCGAACGCGACCTCGTCACGTACTACACCGGCGAACTACAGGCACGCGTCAACCGCGAACTCGCCGAGCCGCGGGTCGTACGGCGTACGGCGTACCTCGACCAACTGCACGCCGAAGGCCGCAGCACCGTTCTGGAGATCGGGTGTGGTCCGGGGCGGGACGGTCAGGCGATTGCGGCGGCCGGTTTCACCTACACCGGGGTCGACCTGGCGCCGGCCAGCGTCGAGGCGTGCTGTGCGCTCGGCCTGCGGGCCGAGGTTGCGTCTGTGCTCGAGCTGCCCTTCGCGGACGGCAGTTTCGACGCGGGCTGGACGATGAGCACGCTCCTGCACGTGGCCGACGAGGACCTTGACCGAGCCCTGGGAGAGATCGTCCGGGTACTCCGGCCGGGAGCTCCGCTGGCGCTCGGTCTGTGGGGGAATGCGGACGGAAGTGAGCAGGTGTGGCAGGACGGTAAGGGGTACGGGCCCGGGCGGTTCTTCAGTATCCGTACGGATGACGGGCTGCGGGCGGTGCTGGAGCGGTACGGCGAAGTCGAGCAGTGGGCGACCTGGGACGAGGACCGCGTCATGCACTACCAGTGGGCGGTGCTGCGGGTCAGCGTTTCTTGGGGCCGCGGATTGCTACGAAGATGAGGGCTACGCCGAAGGCGGCGATGATGGGGCCGATGGTGGCCCAGAGGGTTTGGCCGGTCATTGAGCTGCCTTTGAGGTAGCCGAGGCCCTGGAAGGTCCAGACGCCGCCTACCGCGATCAGTAGTGCGGCGAATGCGATGGCGACGATCTTTCCCATACCGCGAGACTAGCCTGGGTTCCTACGCGGCGACTGTTGGAGATGGTCGGCAATGGAAAGCGCGCACGACGTTCCGGTCCCTGGACTGACGGTTCAGAGCAGAATCCCGACGGTGGTGATGCAGGCCGCGATGGAAGGAACGCTCGAAGTCACCTCGACCAACTGCCTCGTCGTTCGGATGCCGTACGGCATTGGAGTCGGCGCCGAGGACCGCTACAGAGATGTCGATGTGGCTTGGCCACTCGGCTGGAGTGCGGGGATCCGTGAAGGTACGCCGGTTCTGATCGATGCCGACGGGCAGGTCGTGGCGCGCCTGGGTGACGAGGTGCGGGTCGGGGGAGGCTTCATCGAGCCCCGCGGATCGGTGTGGTTCCGTGCACGGGCAGCAAGGGGCGCATTTTCGAGGGCTACGAGCTCAGCCGTCTGTGAGTTGCGCGTCAGCCGAGCAGGGTGTCGCAGAGGGCGACGAGTTGCCGGCGGAGGGGGCGGGCTCGGTCGGCGAAGGTGCGTTGGGCTGCTGTGTACTCGGCCTTGCCGTCGGGGGTCTCGATGCGGACGGGGGAGTAGCCCAGGTCGGCCAGGTCGTACGGGGAGGCGCGCATGTCGAGGGTGCGGATGTCGCGGGCGAGTTCGAAGCACGACAGGACCAGCGTGCTCGGGGTGAACGGCATCAGCTTGCACGCCCACTTGTAGAGGTCCATGTTCGCGTGCAGGCAGCCGCCTTGTTCCAGGGCGGGCTGGGACTCGCGGGTCGGCTGCAGGACGTTCAAAGGGCGAGCGGATGCGGTGAAGAACCGGAACGCGTCGAAGTGGGAGCAGCCGATCTTGTGCGACTCGACGACCTGATCGGTGCCTTCGGCCCCCAATCGCAGCGGCCAGGCGGCGTGCCGTACTTCGGGGCTCCGGTACACCATCGCCCACTCGTGCAGGCCGAAACACCCGAACTGCGGCTGCCGGTCCAGCGTGGAGGACAGCAAGGCGCGGATCCACTTGATGCTGTCCGTACGGCGTTCCACCTCGGCCGGATCGAGCAAGGCGGCTCCGTCCACGACGACGTACCCACGGCGGCCTTCATAAACAGCCCCGCCCTCCAGGCGTACCCCCGGCCCGGGATGCCAGACCCGCAACTGGTTCGGACGTGTCGGGTAATACGTGAAGAGGAAGTCCTCGACCGGATGCGGCTCGCGGCGCGTTCGCCGTTCCAGGTGAGCGGCCAGCAGTACGTCGACCCGCCGGGCGTGAGCCTCGGCGTACGACGTCCACTCGGCAAGCGTCAGCGTGGTCACAGGTCGAGGGCGAAGGCGTACAGGTCGACGCCCGGGATGGGGGCCCAGTCACGCTCCGGGAGACGGGTGAAGCCGAGGCGTTCGTACAGGCGGTGGGCCGTGGTCATATAGCTGGCGCTGCACATCACGATCCGCCGCTGCCCGAGCTCACGGGTGCGGTCGATGCACCGCTGGGTGAGCGCCGTACCGACTCCCAGACCGCGCGCCCGGCCGGCGACGCCGAGCATGCGGAACTCGCCCTCGTCGTCCCGGCCGATCTCCCGGTACACGGACCCGACGGGGCAGTAGGTAACAGTCCCCAGCAGGCCATCGCCCGAAGCCGCCACCCACAGCTCCGCCTTGTCGGCACGATCCGCGGCCGCACGGAGCGTCATCGCGTACTCACCGCGCACGAAACCGTCGTGCGAATACGCCTCCACGGTCAGCTCACCGACCGCGTCGTACTCCGAAGAGTCAGCCAACCGGATCTTCATAGTCACCGGAATACTGTCTC
>NZ_DASRVN010000152.1:0-23298 GCF_035655035.1 Kribbella sp.
TCCCAGGAGCGCGCCGACATGGCCGCGCACCTGCACGACTCGGTGCTGCAGACGCTGGCGCTGATCCAGAAGCAGGCCGAGGACCCGAAGGCGGTCGCCCGGCTGGCCCGCTCCCAGGAGCGCGAGCTGCGGTCCTGGCTGTACGACGAGGAGCACGACGCCGACCAGACGATCGCCGGCGCCGCGAAGCAGGCCGCGGCCGAGGTCGAGGACTCGCACGGCGTACCGATCGAGGTGGTCACGGTCGGCGACTGCGACCTGACCGAGCCGCTGGCGTCGATGGTCCGGGCCGCCCGGGAGTCGATGGTGAACGCGGCCAAGCACTCCGGAGCTGCGAAGATCGACGTGTTCGTCGAGGTGGACGGCGACCGGGTGGAGATGTTCGTCCGCGACCGCGGCAAGGGGTTCGCCGTGGACGAGGTCCCGGACGACCGGCTCGGCCTGCGGCACAGTGTGATGGGCAGGATGGAACGGCACGGCGGCCGCGCGACGGTGCGGTCCGATCCGGAGACAGGGACCGAAGTGCGACTGGAGATGGACAGATGAGCAGCAGGCGGGTTGTCGTCGTCGACGATCACGACATGTTCCGGGCCGGGGTACGCAGCGAGATCGGTACGTCGGTCGACATCGTCGGGGAGGGGTCCGACGTCGACACCGCGGTGAAGGCGATCGTCGGCAACGAGCCCGACGTCGTACTGCTCGACGTGCACCTCCCGGGCGGCGGCGGTACCGAGGTGATGAAGCAGGTGCACCAGCGGCACCCGGACGTGAAGTTCCTGGCGCTGTCGGTGTCCGACGCCGCCGAGGACGTGATCGGGGTGATCCGGGCCGGCGCCCGCGGGTATGTGACCAAGAACATCTCCGGCCCCGAGTTGGTGGACGCGATCAACCGCGTCGCCGAGGGCGACGCGGTGTTCTCGCCGCGGCTGGCGGGTTTCGTCCTGGACGCGTTCTCCGGCGCGATCGACATCGCCTCGGTGGACGAGGACCTGGACCGGCTGTCGCAGCGCGAGCGCGAGGTGCTGCGGCTGATCGCCCGCGGCTACGCGTACAAGGAGGTCGCCCGGGAGCTGTTCATCTCGGTGAAGACCGTGGAGACCCACGTCTCGTCCGTACTGCGGAAACTCCAGCTGTCGAACCGGCACGAACTGACCCGCTGGGCCACGGACCGCCGCCTGGTCTGATATCGGCCGGTCTGATACCGGTCGGCCCGTGCGACTATTCGGACCGTGGGGTTCTACCTGGTCCGCCGGCTGGTATCGGCGTTGAGCGTTGTCCTGGCCACCCTGGTGGCGACCTTCGCGCTGTTCTTCGTCGCGCCGACCGATCCGGCCGGTGCGATCTGCGGCGAGCGCAAGTGCACGACCCAGCGGTACGACGAGATCAAGGCGAATCTGCACCTCGACGAGCCGAAGGTCGAGCAGTTCGCGCGGTTCGTGAAGGGCATCGCGGTCGGCCGCGACTTCGAGACCTCCGGGGTGGTGCAGCACTGCGCCGTACCCTGCCTCGGGTTCTCGTTCAAGAACGACCAGCCGGTCACCGGCCTGCTGCTGACGAGACTGCCGGTCACGGCGTCCCTGGTGCTCGGGCAGGCCGTGATCGTGCTCACCGTCGGCGTGGCGCTCGGTGCGATGGCGGCACGGCGCCGGGGCACCGCCGGCGATCGCGTACTGATGGGCGGCGCACTGCTGGTCAGCGCAGTGCCGTACTACATCGTCGGTCTGATCGCTGTCTTGTACCTGACGGTCCTGCATCCGATCCTGCCCCGCGCCGGCTGGACACCGCCGACGCACAGTCTGTGGAAGTGGGGCACCGGCCTGCTCGCGCCGTGGATCATCCAGGGCCTGTACGGCTGCACCGACTACGCCCGCTTCGCCCGGGGCTCGATGGTCGAGGCGCTGAGCGAGGACTACATCCGGACCGCGCGGGCCAAGGGTCTCGCGGACTGGGTGGTGACCTACAAGCACGCGTTACGGTCCGGGCTGATCCCGGTGATCACGATCTTCGGGCTGGACATCGCCGGCAGCCTGTCCGGTGCGATCTTCACCGAGCGGCTGTTCGATCTGCCCGGTCTCGGCATGCTGTCGCTGGACAGCGTGAACAACTACGATCTGCCACTGATCATGGGCACTGTGTTGCTGGCCACGGTGTTCCTGGTCGTACTGAACCTGGTGGTCGACGTCACATACAGCCTGATCGATCCGCGCGTTCGGCTGACCTGAACACCGGCGGGTACTGGCGCGTTTCGGCCAGGGCATGGATTCGCCACTCCGAAGCGGCGGTCCGGGCTTCGGAGCTGTTATACGGTCGACTGTTATGGAGCGGAATCTCACAGCCGATCAGCTCGCGCTCTTCGAGAAGGAGTTCGCGTCGAACCCGCAGTACCGGGTGATGCAGAACGCCGTCACGCAGACGCCGGTCAACAACATCGCCCTGGATCGTCAGGTCGTCACGTCGATGGACCATTCGGTGTCCCATCTGCTGGACGACTGGAAGGTGACCAACCAGAAGAAGAGCGGCCGGTGCTGGATGTTCGCCGGGCTGAATCTGCTCCGGGTCGGCGCCGCGGAGAAACTCGGTGTGAAGGACTTCGAGTTCTCGCAGAACTACGTGCTGTTCTGGGACAAGTTCGAGCGGGCCAACTTCTTCCTCGAGGCGATCATCGAGACCGCCGGCCGGGACGCCGACGACCGGACCGTGGCGCACCTGCTGTCCGACCCGATCGGTGACGGCGGCCAGTGGAACATGTTCATCGCGGTGGTCCGCAAGCACGGCCTGGTGCCGAAGACCGCGATGCCGGAGAGCGAGAGCTCGTCGGCCACCGCGCAGCTGAACGACATCCTGCGCAAGCTGCTCCGCCAGGGCGCCCGGGACCTGCGGGCGCTGGACGGCGACGAGGCCCGGCGGGACCGCAAGGGCGAGATCCTGACCACCGTGCACCGGGTGCTGAGCATCCACCTGGGCACGCCGCCGCAGAAGTTCCTGTGGCAGTGGAAGGACACCGACAAGGGCTTCCACCGCGACGGCTGGATCACCCCGACCGAGTTCGCGGCGAAGTACGTGCAGCTGCCGGTCGACGACTACGTCTGCCTGGTGCACGACCCGCGTTCGACCAGCCCGGTCGGCCGGACCTTCACCGTGGACTTCCTCGGCAACGTGATCGACGCGCCGCCGGTGGTGTACCTGAACGTCGAGATGGACCTGATGAAGCAGCTCACCCAGGACGCGATCGTCGGCGGCGAGCCGGTCTGGTTCGGCTGCGACGTCGGCAAGCAGATGAACGGCGACCTGGGCTTCTGGGACGCCAAGCTGTACGACTACGCCTCGGTGTACGACACCGAGTTCACGCTGGACAAGGCCGAGCGTCTGGTGCACCACGAGACGCTGATGACGCACGCGATGCTGTTCACCGGCGTGGACGTCGTCGACGGCAAGCCGCGCCGCTGGCGGGTCGAGAACAGCTGGGGCGACGAGAAGGCCGACAGCGGCTTCTGGACGATGAACGACTCGTGGTTCGGCGAGCACGTCTTCGAGATCGCCGTACGGCGCTCCGCGCTGCCGGCCGACCTCCAGGCCCGCCTGGACGACGAGCCGATCGTCCTCCCCGCCTGGGACCCGATGGGCGCCCTGGCCGACTGACACCAACCACCTGACGTCCCGGGATCCCGCTGCGGATCCCGGGACGTTCTGCTGTTCAGAGGCCTCGGAGGGCGGCGGCGAAGCGGTGCAAGGGGCGGCGGCGTGGGTGCAGGGCCGTTTGATGGCCCTGCGGCCGGGCGGCGGCGACGGTGGCCGCGCGTTGTGCGAGTTTGTCGTCCAGCGGTTCGAGTTCCTCGATACCGTAGCGGCGCAGTGCGCAGAGCAGCAGGTGATCGGCGAGCCCGGGATTCTTCGGCAGCGCCGGACCGTGCAGGTAGGTGCCGATCGTGTTGCCGACAATTGCCCCTTCGTCGCCGGTACCGCCGTTGTTCCCGAAGCCCTGCCGGACCGTGCCGAGCGCTTCCTGCCCGTCCTCGAGAATCGTCCGGCCCGAATGGTTCTCGAAACCGACCAGTTGCCCGAACGGGCTGTCCACCACGAGGTTCCCGATCATCCGGTGCCGGCCCGCGGTGGTGCTGCTCCGGAAGATCCCGAGCCCGGGAAAACGCCGCCCGGTCACGTCGAGGAATTCCCGGCCGAACAGCTGGTAACTGCCGCAGATCAGCAGCATCGGCACCCCGTCGGCGGATATCTTCCGCAATTCGTCGCCGCGCGCGAGCAAATCCTCAGCGGTACTCGATTGCGCGGAATTCTGGCCGCCGCCGCCGAACACCAGATCCACGCTCGAGAAGTCGAAAACCTGGCCGGGTTCCACCGGGAGTATCTCGGCCCGGAATCCGCGCCATTCCAGGCGTTTGACCAGCGTGATGACATTTCCCAGGTCGCCGTACACGTTCAGGTCCCGGGGGTACAGGTGCGCGATCCGCACCGCCCTGGTCATGCCGCGTCCTGACGGCCGCGGAGCGCCCGGCGGACCTGCAGCATCGCGGTGTACGTCGGCAGGATGTATGCGTTCCCGCCCGGTGGCAGTCCGGCCAGCAGACGTGAGATGCCGTCGTCGACGCTGGACGCGACCGAGGCCTCGGTCCCGGCGTAGTGCAGTCGCAGCGCCATGTCGTACGCGCGCGTCCCGGCCGTCACCACCTCGGGATGCACCGGCGCCAGCGATTCCAGCGGGACGTCCCACAGCCACGAGACGTCGCGGCCGTCGGCCGGCAGGTCGTTGACCGCGATCATCACCCGCGGCTCGGTCCGCCCGACCAGGAACGTGTCCAGCACCTGCGCGAACCCGGCCGGGTTCTTGATCAGCAGCAGCCACAACGTCCGGCCCTGCACCTCGGTCTTCTCGACCCGCCCGAACGCCGCCTCGGTGGTCCGTACCGCCTCCGCGGTCACCGTGGGGGCCAGCCCCAGGCCGCTCGCCGCGGCCACCGCCGCCAGCGCGTTGTAGAGGTTGTACGTCCCGGACAGCCCGCACCGCATCCGCCGAGGTACGCCGTCGATGTCCACGACGAACTCGGTACCGTCGAGGTCCGCCTGCACCACCTCGGTGACCGTGACGTCCGGCCGGGGCCGGTCGAAGTCGCCGTTCGGGCAGCTGTAGTGGCCGAGGTGGCTGTAGAAGATCCGCTCGAACCGCAGCCGTTCGCCGCACTTCGGGCACCGGTCCGAGTCGATCGCGGACGGTACGTCGGTCAGCCGGTCCGGCAGCTGCTCGATCCCGAAGTAGCTGACCTGTCCGTTCGCGGCGGCGGCCAGGTTCGCGACCCGGGCGTCGTCGGCGTTCAGGTACAGGTCGGCGTCCGTCGCCGCGATCCCCTCCGCCAGCAGGTCGGCCGTGATGTCGACCTCGCCGAACCGGTCGAGCTGGTCACGGAACAGGTTCAGTACGAGGATGTGCCGCGGCCGCAGCTCGGGCGCGACCAGACGCAGGCTGGCCTCGTCGACCTCGAACACCCCGACGGTCGCCCGGAGCCGGCCGCGCAGGTCGGCCGCGGCGAGCAGCGCCGAGACCACGCCGCTGCGCAGGTTCGCGCCGGAGGCGTTGGTGAGCACCGACTCACCGCCCTGCCGGAGCGCGGCGACGAGCAGCTTGGTGGTGGTGGTCTTTCCGTTCGTACCGGTCACCAGAATGCAGCCGTTCGGTAATTGGGCGGCCAATTTTCTGGGCAGATCGGGAGCTAATTTTCCGACGATCACGCCGGGTAGTGTCTGGCCACCCCGGCCGAGCAGGCGGCTGAGCATGGCCACGGTCCGGGCGACAGCAATCGCAGCCGTTTCTCGCATATGAGAATTCTAAGGCCGGTGGTCAATCCAAACTCAGCGTCCGCTAAGCTCAGCAAATGCTCAGGAAATAAGTTTCAGTGCTTCGTCAGGATGTTCCAGCGTGGGCAGGTGCCCGGCCCACGGAAGGTGGATCCGCTCGGAGTCGGCGAGCCGCTCCGTCAGGTAGTCCGCGCTGTCGGCGAAGAACCGGTAGTCGTGCCCGCCGGTGACCAGCCGGACCGGGACGGTGAGCTTCTCCGGCTCGACCGGCCACTCCTCGTTGTCGACGTCGCCGGCGGCCAGTTGTACGTCGTACGCGTGCTTCTGCATCTCCCGCAGCAGCTCGCGGGCCTCGTTGTCGGCGTCCGGGCCGATCCAGCGGCGGACGGCCAGGTCGGTCGCGCCGTCGACGTCGCCGGCCTCGAGCAGTTGCTCCTCCTCGGCCCACAGCGCCCGCAGGCCGTCGTCCGGCTCCACGTTGTCGGTCGGCGCACAGATCAGCACCAGCCGCGCGAACAGGTCCGGCCGCCGGCTTGCCACCTGCTGTACGACGTACCCGCCGAACGAGGATCCAACCGCCGTCACGTCCTTGGCCCCGAGCTCCTCGAGGACCGCGAGTACGTCGCCGGCGTCGGAGTACTGCGGTGCCGACGGCGTCTCGCCGTACCCGCGCAGGTCGAGGGTGATCACGCGGCGGCTGTCCCGCAGTTCCGCCACCTGCCGTGCCCACATCCGCGAGTCGGCGACGCCCGCGTGGACCAGCAGCAGATCCGGGCCGGTCCCGGTTGCCTGATGAGAAATAGTCATGGGCGCCAGCTTCACGGGCCCCCGCCCGGCGGGCAAACGGATTAGAGGCGGACGACCGTGAAGGCTTCGGCGTAGTGGCCGTCGGGGAGGCCGGCGGCGGTGGCGACCCGGGCGAAGTTGGCGCGGATACCGGTCCGGAGGCCGTCGGGGTCGCGGTGCTGGCTGGCGTGCGACATCAGCGCCGCCAGCTTCCGGTCGAACGTGTCGGTGACGTCGACGTAGTGGTTCGCGGTCGGGTGGTCCATCATCCACAGCTCGCCGACGTCCCAGGCCGGCTCGGTCAGGTCGGGGTACGCGTACGGGTTGCCGGCCGCCGGGTAGAACGCGCGGACGGTCGCCTCGGCCGCGGCCAGGTGGTCGGGGTGCGAGACCTGCAGGCGGTGCCACGAGCGCTCAGGGGACTGGGTGAGCAGCCGCTGCGGGCGGACCGTACGGATCACCCGGCTGATGTCGCGGACCAGTTCGGGGGTCGGTTCCACCGCGCCGTCCTGGTAGCCGAGGAAGTGCAGCTTGTTGACGCCGACGTGCTGCGCGGCCGCGGTCTGCTCGGCCCGCCGTACGCCGGGGATCTCGGCCCGGTCGCGGTCCGGCTCGAAGCCGCCCGCCTGCCCGTCGGTGACGATGCAGTACTGCACCTCGATGCCCGCCGCGGTCCAGCGCGCTACCGTGCCGGCGCCGCCGAAGTCGATGTCGTCGGGGTGCGCCACCACGACGAGAATCCGTTCGATCTGGTTGTCCGGCCGCGGTTCGGTCACGGGTTGACCCTAACTGTTTGCTTGGGCGGGCACAGTGGAATCCATGGAGTTCGGTGGCACCTGCGACCCTCGGGACGCCGGCTTCGACCCCGAACGGCTCGCGGAGGCGGTCGGGCTGGTCGAGGCGCGCGCGGGGGTCGCGCAGCTCTGCGTCGTCCGCAACGGGCGGGTCGTGGTGGACCGCGCCTTCGGGTGCTCACCGGATGCGCTGTTCTGGCTCTTCTCCGCGAGCAAGCCGTTCCTCGCGGTCGTCATCCACCAGCTGGTCGAGTCCGGCCGGCTGCACCTAGACGACGCGGTGGCGGCGTACTGGCCGGAGTTCGCGCAGAACGGGAAGCGTGAGATCACCGTCCGGCAGGTACTGCGGCACCGGTCCGGGCTGACGCATGCCGGGTCGTTCCTCGGCGAGGCGCGGGTGATGGGCGACTGGGAGCGGTCGCTGCGGCGGATCGAGGACGCCAGGCCGCGGTGGCCGATCGGGACCGTCGCGTACAGCCCGCTGGCGTTCGGGTTCGTGCTCGCCGAGGTCGCCCGCCGGTGCAGCGGTCGCCCGATCGAGGAGCTGGTCGGGCGGGACGTGCTCGATCCGCTCGGGCTCGGCGACACGTACCTCGGGCTGCCCGCCGAGGAGTGGGGGCGGCACGTTCCGATCAAGGCTTCCGGTGCGGTCGGGCCGTTCTTCCAGTCGGTGCTGAACCGGCGCGGCACCCGCGCGGCCGTCGTACCGGCGGCCGGGATCTCGACGACGGCGCGGGACCTGGCGACGTTCTACCAAGGGTTGCTGGTGGGTGCGCTGCTCGCCCCGGAGACGCTCGCGGTCGCGGTCGAGCCGAGCAGCGAAGGCGAACTGGACCGGACCGCGCACGCGCCGATCCGGTGGTCGCAGGGCTTCCAGCTGGGCGGACCGCGGTGGCTCGACGGTGCGCGGACGGCGCTCGGCGGGCTGAGCAGTCCACGCACCTTCGGCCACAACGGCAGCAACTGCTGCATCGGCTGGGCCGACCCGGACCGCCGGATCGCGTACGCGTACCTGACCAACCGCGTCGGCCACCCGAAACCCGACCTCCTGCACCACGCCACCGTCGCCGACAAGGTCCTCGAGGCCGCCGACCTCTGATGGGTCGACCCGCGAGCTGCCGGGTTCGCGTCCGAGATACCGGGCGCAAACCCGGCAGCGCGGACGCCCACCCAGCAGATGCGGCGGGGCGTCAGACGAGGGCCGGGGCCGGGAGGCGTTCGGCGATGACGTGGTCGACGATGCCGTAGGCCTTGGCGCCTTCGGCGGTGAGGACGTGGTCGCGGTCGGTGTCGTGGCGGAGGCGTTCGACGGTCTGGCCGGTGTGCCGGGCGAGGATCTCCTCGACCTGGCCGCGGACCCGCACCACCTCGTCGGCCTGCAGGATCAGGTCCGGGATGGTGCCCTGACCGCGGCCGGCCGGCTGGTGCAGCACGACCCGCGCGTGCGGCAGGATCGCCCGCCGCCCCTCGGTCCCGCCGGCCAGCAGCACCGCCCCGGCGGAGATCGCCTGCCCGACGCCGTACGTCGCGACCGGCGCCTGGATGTACCGCATCGTGTCGTAGATCGCCAGCATGGCGGACATGTCGCCGCCCTCGCAGTTGATGTAGAGGCTGATCTCCGCCTCGGGGCTGTCCGTCTCCAGGTGCAGCAGCTGCGCGATGATCGCGTTCGCGACGCCGGAGTCGATCGGCGTCCCGAGGTACACGATCCGCTCGGTCAGCAGATGCGAGTAGACGTCCATGATCCGCTCACCCCGCGGGTGCGACGCGATCACGTTCGGAATCGTGTAACTGCTCATGCGGCTGCCCTCCGTGGCATCACCTGGTCGAACGACTCGACGATGTGGTCGATGAAGCCGTACTCGCGGGCCTGTTCCGCGGTGTACCAGTGGTCGTGCAGCGAGTCCTCGTGCACGGTGTCGAACGACTGCCCGGTGTCGCTCGCGATCAGCCCCAGCACGGTGTCCCGGATGTGCCGCAGGTCGTTCGCCTGGATCTCGATCTCCACGGCGGACCCGCCGATCCCGGCCGAGCCCTGGTGCATCAGGACCCGGGCGTGCCGCAGCGCGTACCGCTTGCCCGGCGTACCGGCCGACAGCAGGAACTGCCCGGCGCTGCAGGCCAGCCCGATCGCCAGCGTCGACACGTCGCACGGCACCAGCTGCATCGCGTCCCGGATGGCCAGCATCGACGGCACCGAGCCGCCGGGTGAGTGGATCCAGAACGCGATGTCGGTAGCGGGGTCCTCGGCCGCCAGGGTCAGGATCTGGGTGGCCAGCACGGTCCCGAGGTCGTCGTCGAGGGCTCGGTCCAGTACGACGATCCGCTGCCCGAACAGCCGCTGCCGCGCGGTCTCGTTGAACAGCGGCGGTTTCATGTCTTCTGCCATGTCTCCCACCCTGACCGGCCGCGCGCCGCACTCCCAGCTTTTCTGCTGACCGCGACTCTGCCCACAGCGAAGCCGGTCCCGGACACGTCGTTCGAACCGGCGTTCGGTAACTGTCGGCGGGAGCGCCTAAGGTGTTGGGTGATGACTACGCTGTTCTCGCCTGATGAGCTTCCGGTGCCGCTGGAGGAGTCCACGACGTCCCGTCCCGACCCGGACGCGCTGCTCGAGGGACTGAATCCGCAGCAGCGCGCGGCGGTCGTGCACGCCGGGAAGCCGCTGCTGGTGGTCGCCGGCGCGGGGTCCGGCAAGACCCGGGTGCTGACCCGCCGGATCGCTTACCTGCTGGCGGCCCGCGACGTACACCCCGGGTCGATCCTCGCGATCACCTTCACCAACAAGGCGGCAGCGGAGATGCGGGAGCGGGTCGTCGACCTGGTCGGCCCGCGGGCGAAGCTGATGTGGGTCTCGACGTTCCACAGTTCGTGTGTCCGGATCCTGCGCCGCGACATCAAGCGGTTCGGGATCAACTCGACGTTCTCGATCTACGACGACACCGACTCCCGGCGGCTGATGACGCTGGTCTGCCGCGAGCTCGACCTGGACGTCAAGCGGTACAACCCGCGCGCCGTGCTGAACTGGATCTCGACCCAGAAGAACGAGCTGATCGACCACGAGACGGCCGCCGCGAAGGCGGAGAACCATCTCGAGGAGACGTACGCCGAGTGCTACCGGATCTACCAGGAGCGGCTCGCCCAGGCGAACGCGCTGGACTTCGACGACCTGCTGATGACCACGGTCAACCTGCTGCAGGCCTTCCCCGAGGTCCGGGAGTACTACCGGCGCCGCTTCCGCCACGTGCTGGTCGACGAGTACCAGGACACCAACCACGCGCAGTACACGCTGATCCGTGAGCTGTGTGGTGAGGATCCGGCCGCCATCAACAATTCAGATGGCAACGGCCCGACGGCGCCGCCGGCCGAGCTGATGGTGGTCGGCGACTCGGACCAGTCGATCTACGCGTTCCGCGGGGCGACGATCCGCAACATCCTCGCCTTCGAGGAGGACTTCGCCGGCGCCGAGACGATCCTGCTCGAGCAGAACTACCGCTCCACCCAGACCATCCTGTCCGCGGCCAACGCGGTGATCGCCCGCAACGAGGGGCGGATGGCCAAGAACCTCTGGTCCGACCAGGGCGCCGGCGAGCAGATCGCGGTGTACGTCGCGGACAACGAGCACGACGAGGCGCAGTTCGTCGCCGACGAGATCGACCGGCTGGCCGACTCCGAGGGCGTGAAGCCGTCCGACGTCGCGGTGTTCTACCGGACCAACGCACAGTCCCGGGTCTTCGAAGAGGTCTTCATCCGCACCGGCCATCCGTACAAGGTGGTCGGCGGCGTCCGGTTCTACGAGCGCAAGGAGGTCCGCGACGCGCTCGCGTACCTGCGCGTGCTGGTGAACCCGGAGGACACCGTCTCGCTGCGCCGGATCATGAACGAGCCGAAGCGCGGGATCGGCGACCGGGCCGAGGCCGCGATCGAGGCGCTCGCGCAGCGCGACCGGATCTCGTTCGCGCAGGCGATGCGCCGCGCGCAGGATGCGCCGGCGATGGCGTCCCGCTCGGTGAACGCGGTCCAGGCGTTCGTGGACATCCTCGACGAGCTGACCGCGATGGTCGACTCGGGCGCACCGCCGGACGACATCCTGGACGTCGCGCTGCACCGCTCGGGGTACTACGAGGCGCTGCAGAAGTCGCCCGATCCGCAGGACGAGACCCGCCTGGAGAACCTGGACGAGTTCATCTCGGTGGCCCGCGAGTTCGTCGAGGAGCGGACCGCGGCGGGTGAGGCGGCCGACCTGCAGGCGTTCCTGGAGCGGGTCGCGCTGGTCGCCGACGCCGACCAGATCCCGGACGCGGCCACCGAGGGCGTGGTCACGCTGATGACGCTGCACACCGCGAAGGGCCTGGAGTTCCCGGTGGTGTTCCTGACCGGGATGGAGGACGGCGTCTTCCCGCACTCCCGGTCGCTGACCGACCTGAAGGAGCTCGAGGAGGAGCGGCGGCTGGCGTACGTCGGGATCACCCGGGCCCGGCAGCGGCTGGCGATCTCCCGGGCCGCGGTGCGGTCGGCGTACGGCGCTCCGCAGCACAACCCGCCGTCCCGGTTCCTGGAGGAGATCCCGGCCGAGCTGCTCGACTGGCGCCGCGACGACTCCGCGATCACCCGCTGGTCCGGCACCGGCACGACCCGCGGCAGCGGGATCCCGAGCCGTTACGAGCCGACGCGCAAGTCGGCGTCCGACAAGCCGGTGATCAGCCTGAATCCGGGCGACCGGGTGGTGCACGACAGCTTCGGCATGGGCACCGTCGTGGTGGTCCGCGGCGAGGGCCAGCAGGCCCAGGCCGACATCGACTTCGGCTCCGAGGGCGTGAAAAGGCTCCTGCTTCGCTATGCACCCGTAGAAAAGATCTAAGCTTTGCGTTGCATCTGACCCGGAGATTGAGACAATCAAGGATCTTCGGCCCCTCCCGGAAGCGCGCCCCTATGCCCAAGTCGTCGGCCGTCAACCGCCGGATCATCCTGGCGGGGGCGAATCCTGGCCTCCGGCTGTTCGACGAGAACGGCCGGGTCACGGCGTACGCGTCGATCTGGATGGTCGACTGGTCGATCCGCGGTTCCGGTACGGCGGTGGTGCTGTGGTTCGACGGGATCGTCCGGGTGGTCTCCGAGGACGTCGACCTGGCGGCCTGGCTGGAGCGGTACTTCGTGCGCTCGTTCCTCGAGGTCCAGGGCCTACCGTGGCACGAGCCGGCCGTCGAGCGGGACCTGGTGCAGGTCTCGATGAACCTCGCCGACGGGCTGAGCGCGAAGGCCGCGGACATCCAGATCGAGATGGGCGGCGTACTGGACCGGCGGCTGTTCTCGACCGACAACTTCCAGCTCGCCGAGGGCAACCACAGCCTCAGCCTGGTGATCGCCCCGGTTCGCTCGGCGACAGTGTCGATCGGCGGCGCGTCGGTGCCCGGTTTCGTCCAGGTCGACGGCTCGCCGGACAAGCCGGGGTCGTCGGCGTTCCTGACCACCGCCGAGGTCTGGCAGCGCTGACCTAGTGTCCTCAGCCGTCAGGGTTTGGCGTTCTTGAGCCGGATGCCGCTCCACTCGAGTGTGCTGGCGGTCGCGGCGGCCCAGAAGTCGTGCAGCCGGGGCAGGACCCGCAGCTGGATCCCGGCCTCCTCGTGCAGCGCGAACAGGTCCCCGACGCGCTCCGGCGGCCCGAGCGGCCGTACGTCGGTGGTCGCGACGACCGCTGCGTCGTGCGCGACGAACACACCGGCCGGCAGCCGATACGCATACAGCTCGACGGTCCGGATCGCATCCAGCCAGCCGTACTCGACGGCGTGCACGCGGGTCCCCGAGCCGAGACCGATGATCCGGTCGCGGTCCTCAGGGGTAGTGTCCGGCCCGACCCAGGCCATCGCCCGCGGGCACTGCCGCGGGAACCAGTAGTCGGGTGCACGGTCGTGGCCGACGGCCCAGACGTACGCCGTGCCCGGCTTCGCGGTCTTCGCGACGTGCGGGCGGAAGATCTCGATGGTCGGATCTTCGGAGAAATGCAGTACTTCGCCGGCCGCCGGACGCATGCGCCGCAGCTTAGTGCCTGGACGTCGTCACATGGAGGTGTACGGGTTCAGGCCGCAGTGGTTGCGCAGCCACGGGTCGGGGTCGACCGCGGGGCCGCCGCCCGGGTGCACCTCGAAGTGCAGGTGCGGGCCGGTGGTGTTGCCGGTCATCCCGACCGCGCCGACCTGGTCACCGGCGTACACGGTCTCGCCGACCGACACGCTGAACTTCGACATGTGGTTGTACCAGGTGGTGGTGCCGTCCTCGTGCCGGACCTGGACCTGACGGCCGTACGGGCCGGCCCAGTCGGCGAAGATCACCACGCCCTTCATCACGGCGCCGATCCGGGTCCCGATCGGGGCGGCGAAGTCGAGGCCGGTGTGGTTGTGGGCCCAGCGGTTGCCGCCCTGCCCGAAGGTCGCGGTGATGTGGTAGCCGGTCAGCATGATCTGGCAGCGGGTCGCCGACTCGCGGGCCTGCTTCTCGGCGGCCGCGGCCTTGGCCTTCGCGGTGGCCAGCGCGCTCGCGCGCTTCGCGGTGAGCGCCTGGGTGGCGGTCAGCTTCGCGGCCCGCTGCTTCGCGAGCTTGGCGGCCGCGGACTGCTTCTTGGTGGTCGTCGTGTCGGCCAGCTGGACCCGGGAGGAGTCACGGGTGGCGAGCTGGCGCGCCTGGATGCGTGCCGTGGTGATGCCGGACAGCTGCTGCCCACCGTCCAGGCTGAGGGCCGCGAGGTTGACCGCGGTGTTCGCCTGGGTCGGTGACGCCAGTGAGCTGTGGCTGAAGCCGACAGCTCCGGCGGCCGCGGCGAGCGCGGCGGTCAATCCGACGATCTGGGTACTGCTCGGGGTGTTACGCCTGGCGACGCGATGCTTGGCACTATGACGTCCTGCGCCGGTCTTGCGCGCAGCGTTGCCGGGCGTGACGCGGTCGCCCGCGGCACGGTGCTGGGACACAACGTGGCCTTTCGGTCACAGGGGAGGGGATCTGCCCGTCCTTCCGGGGTTATTCCCGAAGAGGACTCACAGACCATAACGGAAGGGTCACGGGGTGACAAACCCCGCCACCCACTTTTACGGCGCGCCTTCACGAAACTTTTGCATGCGCGCCTGCACGTGCATCCGCCGCAAGCGCTCAGAACGCTGCCTGGTCAGGCAGTTCGGGTTCTTCGTCGAGATGTGCCAGCGCGCCGGTGATCCGATGAACGACCTCGCCGTGGAACGGCAGCGACAGATGACCCACGCCGTGCACCCGGATGTTGGTCGCCTGCAGGTCCGGATGCCGGATCCGGGCCCGGCGCTGCGGCACGATCAACTGGTCGACGTCGCTGTAGAACGCCAGGAACCGGGTCCGGCAGTCCGGCGCCGGCTCGGCGAGCTCGGCCAGCAGGTCGCTGTCCGGCCGGACCTGCTTGACCAGGGGCCACGGCAGCAGCTTCGCGGCCATCGTGCCCTGGTGCGGCGTACCGAGCGTCACGCAGGTGTGCACGCGGGCATCCCCGCCGAGTCGCTGCACGTAGTACCGCGCGATCAGCCCGCCAAGGCTGTGCCCGATGACGTGGATCTGGTCGGACCCGGATGCCTCGCAGATCGCCTCGATCTCGTGGCCCATCCGCTCGGCGGTACGGCGTACGTCGAGGGTCAGCGGTGAGTACGAGAACGTGTGGATGCTGCCGAACCCGCGGCGGACCAGGTGCCGGCGCATCAGCGCGAAGATCGTGTGGTTGTCGATGATCCCGTGCGCCAGCAGGATCGGCGTACCGGCGGCGCGGACGTCGCTGACCAGCAGGCCGCGCTGCGCCGGGCCGAGGCCGGTCAGGTTCAGCCGGGCAGGCAGCGCGGGCGCGCGGCCGACCAGGCCGAGCGGGTACATCGCGAGGTGGGTGGTCAGCCAGCCGATCTCGACGGCGGCGCCGTGCAGCACGCTCGGCGAGAGTGCGGAGCGGGCGCCGTACGCGAGTCCGTCCAGCGCGCCGCGGACGTCGTCCTGCCAGCTGCTCATGGGCGACTCCTCACCAAACCAGACCCCCCGGTGGTCCGATCACTTTCCACGGTAACCGGTTCCCGTACGGCGTGTGGGGGAACACACGCCGCCGTGTCTTATCCGTGAGGTCGCAGCGGGTTAGCCTGCCCCCATGCCTGCTACGAGCCCGTTGCGCGTCGTCGTCGCCAAGCCCGGTCTGGACGGTCACGACCGGGGCGCCAAGGTCGTCGCCCGCGCCCTGCGGGACGCCGGCATGGAGGTCATCTACACCGGGCTGCACCAGACCCCGGAGCAGATCGTCGAGACCGCGATCGCCGAGGACGCGGACGCGATCGGGCTGTCGGTGCTGTCCGGCGCGCACATGACGCTGTTCAAGCGGGTCCGCGAGCTGCTCGCGGAGCGCGACGCCGAGGACATCGTGGTGTTCGGCGGCGGGATCATCCCGGACGCCGACCTGCAGCCGCTGGCCGAGCTCGGCGTCCACAAGATCTTCACTCCCGGCGCCACCACCACCGAGATCGTCGAGTGGGTCCGGGCGAACGTCGGCGACGCCTCCGCCTCGCCTGCCTGAGGCGCGGCTGAACGCCGTACTGGAGTCGTGGATCCGCTCCGGAGCGTGATGGCGACTGCCCGGAGTCGTTCTGAACAGTCCTGCCCGATTCAGTCAGGTTACTAATCGGTAATACCGAATCGTTAGGAAATGCCCGGTTGTGCGGGCTTCCCAAACGCGGTCGCATACAGCCATACGGCTGACCGTTTCAGAGACCGAAGGGCAGGCTGTGTGTGGCTCAGAACACATCGGCCCGTTCTCGGTTACTGTCCGGACAGGGTGGATCGCAGTGCGGTGGGGAGCTGTGACCGCCGCCGTAGGACAAAGCGAAGTCCCGAATCGGGAGAGGGCAGGTAAACGATGAGGTTTGAACGATCACATGCGCGCAGGACGGCGTTCGTCGCCGTCGCAGGCAGCTTCGCGCTGCTGGCCACCGCGTGTGGTAGCGGCGGCAGCGGAGGCAGCAGCAGCGGGGGTGCTTCGACCGGGGCGCTCGAGGGCCGGGGCCCGATCACCCTTGCCAGCGGCAAGGACACCTCCGGAAACCTGCAGAACCAGCTCAACGCGTGGAACGCGCAGCACCCGAACGAGAAGGTGACGCTGAAGGAGCTGCCCGAGGACGCGGACGCGCAGCGCCAGCAGATGGTCCAGGACGCCCAGACCAAGGCCGGCGCGTACAGCGTCCTGGTGATGGACGTGGTCTGGACCTCGGAGTTCGCCGCGAACCAGTGGATCACCCAGATCCCCGAGGACCGGGTCCCGGACCTCGGCAAGCTGGTGCCGGCGACCGTGGAGACCGCGAAGTACCGCGACAAGCTGTACGCGGTACCGATGACCTCGGACGGCGGCCTGCTGTACTACCGCAGCGACCTGCTGAAGGCGGCCGGCATCACCGCGGCGCCGAAGACCTGGGACGAGATGAAGGCCGACTGCACCAAGGTGCAGGCGACCCCGGCCGGCAAGGGCATCGGCTGCTACGCGGGCCAGTTCGAGAAGTACGAGGGCCTGACGGTGAACTTCTCCGAGGCGGTCAACTCCGCCGGCGGTGAGATCGTCGGCAAGGACGGCAAGCCGAACGTCAACACCCCGGAGGCCAAGGCCGGCCTCACCGAGCTGGTGAACGACTTCAAGACCGGCGTGATCCCGAAGGAAGCGATCACCTACAAGGAGGAGGAGAGCCGCCGCGCCTTCCAGGACGGCAAGCTGCTCTTCCTGCGCAACTGGCCGTACGTGTACGCGCTGGCGAACAAGACCGACGGCTCGTCGAAGGTGGCCGGCAAGTTCGCGGTCGCGCCGCTGCCGGGCAAGACCGGCCCGGGTGTCTCCTCGCTCGGTGGTCACGACTACGCGATCAGCTCGTTCGCCAAGAACAAGGCGACCGCGATCGACTTCATCAACTTCATGGCGAGCGAGGCCCGCCAGAAGGCGAACATCGAGAAGACGTCGCAGGCGCCGACCTGGGCCTCGCTGTACGACGACCCGACGCTGACCAAGCAGTTCCCGTACCTGGCCCCGCTGAAGGCCTCGATCCTCGGTGCGCAGCCGCGGCCGAAGGTGGTCAAGTACGGCGACGTCACCGCGGCCATCCAGGCGGCGGCGTACGGCGCGCTGAGCAACGGGACGCCGCCGGACAAGGCGCTGGCCGACCTGCAGACCAAGCTGCAGTCGCTCATCACGCCCTGATCGTCGTGCCGGGGCCGGTGGGTGGAGCTTTCGTGACCACGCACCGGCCCCGGCCCGTCCCCGCCCGGGTGGTCCCCGGGGAACAAAGGAGTCTCAGGTGACTGTAAGCGCGCCGGTCGCGGAACGACCGGTCAAGAAAGTGAAGCGCCAGCAGCGCTTCGACGAGGGCACCGGCCGGCTGGCCGCGGTCCTGCTCTCTCCGACGCTGATCGTGCTGGCGCTGGTGGTGCTGTTCCCGATCATCTCGGCACTGCGGGAGTCGCTGTACCAGAGTGGCCAGCACCTGGACGCGAACGGGTTCGTGGTCCAGGGGTCGCAGTGGGTCGGGCTGAAGAACTACGCGGACATCTTCCGCGGCGACACCGGGCACCGGTTCTGGAACGCGTTCTACAACACGACGTTCTTCACCGTGGTCTGCGTCGTACTGGAGACCGTGCTCGGCGTCGCGATGGCGCTGATCATGCACAAGGCCTTCAAGGGCCGGGGCATCGTCCGGGCCAGCATCCTGGTCCCGTGGGCGATCCCGACGGTCATCTCGGCGCTGCTGTGGAAGTGGGTCTTCCAGGCGGACGGCATCGCCAACGCCCTGCTCGGCACCCAGGTGCTGTGGTCGACCGAGGGCTGGCAGTCCAAGCTCTCGGTGGTGATCGCGGACACCTGGAAGACCGCACCGTTCATCGGCCTTCTGGTCCTGGCCGGGCTGCAGACCATCCCGGCCGAGGTCTACGAGGCCGCCAAGGTGGACGGGGCGAACGCGTGGCAGACCTTCGTACGGATCACGCTGCCGCTGGTGAAGCCGGCGCTGCTGGTGGCGGTCCTGTTCCGGATCCTCGACACGCTGCGGATCTTCGACCTGCCGTTCGTGCTGGTCGGCGCGCACAAGGACTCGGTCGAGACGCTGTCGATGCTGGCGTACGACCAGGCGTTCAACGTCAGATACGGACCGGCGGCGGCGTACGCGACCGTGCTGTTCGTCTACGTCGCGGTGGTGGCGTACATGTTCGTGAAGATCCTCGGCGCCGACGTGATCGGTGAGGCGCGGGCGAAGAAGCCCGGCGGCGGCCGCCGGAAGAAGAACGGTGGCGCCGGAACCGCGGCGGCGTCGTCCGCGGTCACGCTGAGCGCCGCGTCGGGTTCAGGGAGGGCTGTCTGATGGCAAGCGAGATTCCGCAGATGCGGGCCGGTGAGAACCCGTTCGTGAAGCGCTGGCTGCCGTTGCTCGGTGTCGCGATCATCGTGATCTACTGCCTGGCGCCCTTCTACTGGATGCTGGTGTCGGCGTTCCGCCGGCCGTCCGACCAGTTCTCCAACGCCGCGATCCCGATGCCGTTCTCGTTCCAGAACTTCAAGGACGTGTTCAGCGGCTCGAACGGCTTCGGCCGGGGGCTGCTGAACAGCCTGATCGTGGCCGGGTCGGTGACGATCCTGACGCTGATCATCGGCATGATCGCGGCGTACACGCTGGCCCGGCTGGACTTCCGGGGCAAGAACATCGTGCTGGCGATCATCATCACCACTTCGATGTTCCCGGGTATCTCGCTGGTCGTCCCGCTGCTGAAGCTGTTCGTGAGCATCAGCTGGATCAACACCTACCAGGCGATGATCGTGCCCAGCCTGTCGTTCGCGCTGCCGCTGGCGGTGTGGAACCTGACCGCGTTCTTCCGGCAGATGCCGCAGGAGCTCGAGCAGGCGGCGATGGTGGACGGCTGTACGCCGGCCCAGGCGTTCCGCAAGGTGATCATCCCGCTGGCGGCACCCGGGGTGTTCACCACCGCGATCATCACGTTCATCGCGGCCTGGAACGAGTTCCTGATCGCGCTGAGCATGACCAACAAGAAGTCGATCCAGACCGCGAACGTGATCATCTCGCAGTTCACCGGCACCACCGGCCGGGACCAGCCGTTCGGCAGCCAGATGGCCGCCGGCGTGGTGGTCACGATCCCGCTGGTGATCGCGGTCCTGCTGTTCCAGCGCCGCATCGTCGCCGGCCTCACGGCCGGTGGCGTGAAGTGAGCCCGTTCCGGCGGGACCAGGAAGACCGCGACCGGCGGGCCCGCGAGGACCGGGACCGCCGGGACCGGGAGGACCGCGACCGACGCGACCGGGAGGACCGGGACCGCCGCGATCGCGAGGACCGGGATCGCTACCGCTGAAACGAAACCACCCTTCGGGGCGAGAAACGGCCGGAGCCACCAGGCTCCGGCCGTTTCTGCATCAGACGCTCAGCCAGGCGGTCGCATCCGCCGGGAGCTCCCCGTTGGTGAGCGGCTCGCTGGCGAGCAGCACCTTGGCGTGTGGGGGCAGCGCGACCGGGCTGTCGCTCACGTTGACGACGCAGCGGAAGCCGGGGTCGCGCGTGAAGGACAGGACGCCTTCGGGCGCTTCGGTGTCCCAGGCGAGGCGGCCTTCGCCGAGGGCCGGGTGGTCGTGCCGGATCCGCAGGGCCGCCTTGTAGAGGTTGAGGTGGCTGTCCGGGTCGCCGGTCTGTGCCTCCGCGGTCAGCGGCGCCCAGTCCGACGGCTGCGGGAGCCACGGCTGACCGGTGCCAGGCCCGAAACCGTACGGCGGTTCCGCGCCGGACCACGGGATCGGCACCCGGCAGCCGTCGCGGCCGCGGACGGTGTGCCCGGAACGCTCCCACGTCGGGTCGTCGAGCTTGTCCTCCGGCAGGTCCTCGACCTCGGGCAGCCCGAGCTCGTCACCCTGATAGATGTACGCGCCACCCGGCAGCGCCAGCTCCAGCAGTACGGCGGCGCGCGCCCGGCGCAGCCCCAGCGCGAGATCCGTCGGGACCACGCCCGCACCTTCCAGCGCGTCCTTCAGGTCCCGCCCGTACCGCGTGCGGTGCCGGATCGTGTCGTGGTTGCTCAGCACCCAGGTCGCCGGCGCGCCGACCGCCCAGAGGTTCTCGGTGGTGTGGTCGATGACCTCGCGGAGCTCCTTCGCGTCCCACTTCGCCCGCAGCGCGTCGAAGTTGAACGCCGAGTGCAGCTCGTTCGGCCGCACGTACTGCGCGAGCCGCTCGGCCGGCGACAGCCACGCCTCGGCCACGAACACCCGCGGGCCCTGCGGCGTATCGGCGTACTCGTCGGCGATCGCCCGCCAGCGCTGGTGGATCGTGTGCACCCCGGGCTGGTCGTAGAACGGGTTCCCGACGTACTTCTCCCGGGTCGGCTCGCCGTTCTCCAGCGGTACGTCGGGCAGGCTCGGGTCCTTCGCCATCGAGTCGGCCACGTCGATCCGGAACCCGTCCACGCCGCGGTCGAACCAGAACCGCAGGATCGCGTCGAACTCCTCGATCACCTTCGGGTGGTCCCAGTTCCAGTCCGGCTGGGAGATGTCGAACAGGTGCAGGTACCACTGCCCGTCCTCGATCTGCTGCCAGGCGGGACCGCCGAACGCGGCCGGCCAGTTCGTCGGCGGCTTGCCGTCCTCGGTGTCGCGGAACCAGAACAGGTCCCGCTCCGGCGAGCCCTTCCCGGCCTTGAGCGCGGCCTGGAACCACGGGTGCTGCCAGGAGCAGTGGTTCGGCACCAGGTCGATCAGGATCCGCAGCCCGAGCGCGTGCGCCTCGGCGATCAGCGCGTCGGCGTCCGCGAGGGTGCCGAACTCCGGGTTGATGTCGCGGTAGTCGGCCACGTCGTACCCGCCGTCGAGCAGCGGGGAGGGATACCAGGGGCTGATCCAGAGCGCGTCGACGCCGAGTTCGGCGAGGTACGGCAGCCGGGCGCGGATGCCGTTCACGTCGCCGGTGCCGTCGCCGTCCGCGTCGGCGAACGAACGGGGGTACACCTGGTAAACGACGGCACTACGCCACCAGTCGTCAGCTGGTCTGGTTCCGGAGTCAGGTACTGAATCGGTCATGCGAACCAGCCTCGCACGGCCGCCCGAGCGCCTGTGACAGTCGTCTCAGCCAGTACCCCGGCTGTTGCTCTCGGCACAAGGGTGGCTAGTGTCAGGAATCCGTACAGGCGAGAGAGGGACCACACTCGTGGATCTGATGGAATTCCAGGCGAAGACGGTCTTCGCCAAGCACGGAGTGCGGACGACCGTGGGTGCGGTTGTCACGTCTCCGGAGGAGGCCCGCGCGGCAGCCGAGAAGATCGGCGGCCGGGTGGTCGTGAAGGCCCAGGTCAAGACCGGTGGGCGCGGCAAGGCAGGCGGCGTCAAGCTGGCCTCCAGCCCGGACGAGGCGGAGGAGAAGGCCCGCGAGATCCTCGGGCTGGACATCAAGGGTCACGTCGTCAAGATCCTGAACATCGTCCCGGCCGCGGCGATCGCCGAGGAGTACTACTTCTCGTTCCTGGTCGACCGGGCGAACCGCAACTACCTCTGCATCGCGTCCGCCGCCGGCGGCATGGAGATCGAGGAGGTCGCGCACACCAACCCGGACGCGGTCGCGCAGATCTCGATCGACCCGGCCAAGGGCGTGGACGAGGCGAAGGCGCGGGAGATCGCCGAGACCGCGAAGTACCCGGCCGACGTGATCGACGCCGTCGTACCGGAGATCGTCAAGCTGTACGAGGTGTTCATCGCCGAGGACGCGTCGCTGGTCGAGGTGAACCCGCTGGTCAAGCTCGCGGACGGGAACGTCGAGGCGCTGGACGGCAAGGTCACGCTGGACGAGAACGCTGACTTCCGGCACCCGGACCACGCCGAGTTCGAGGACGTCACGGCGGCCGACCCGCTGGAGGCGGCGGCCAAGGCCAAGGGCCTGAACTACGTGAAGCTCGACGGCTCGGTCGGCATCATCGGCAACGGCGCGGGTCTGGTCATGTCCACGCTGGACGTCGTCGCGTACGCCGGTGCGGAGTTCGGCGGCCAGAAGCCGGCCAACTTCCTCGACATCGGTGGTGGCGCGAGCGCCGAGGTGATGGCGAACGGCCTGGAGATCATCATCTCCGACCCACAGGTGCAGAGCGTGTTCGTGAACGTCTTCGGCGGCATCACCGCCTGTGACGCGGTCGCGAACGGCATCGTGCAGGCGTTCGAGCTGCTGGCGAGCCGCGGCGAGGCCGTGACCAAGCCGCTGGTCGTCCGCCTGGACGGGAACAACGCCGAGGAGGGCCGCCGGATCCTCGACGAGGCAGGCCTCGCCGGTCTGGAGCGGGTCGACACGATGGACGGCGCCGCCAAGCGCGCCGCCGAGCTGGCTGCGAAGTAAGGGATCGCCGAACAATGTCTATCTTCCTGACCAAGGACAGCAAGGTCATCGTCCAGGGCATGACCGGCTCCGAGGGCACCAAGCACACCACCCGGATGCTCGCCTCGGGCACCAACATCGTCGGCGGCGTGAACCCGCGCAAGGCGGGCCAGAGCCAGGACTTCGACGGCAAGTCGGTCGCCGTCTTCGGCACCGTCGCGGACGCGGTCAAGGAGACCGGCGCGAACGTGTCGGTCATCTTCGTCCCGCCGAAGTTCACCAAGGACGCCGTACTGGAGGCCGTCGAGGCCGAGGTGCCGCTGGTCGTGGTGATCACCGAGGGCGTGCCGGTGCACGACACCGCCGCGTTCTTCGCCGCCGCGCAGGCGTCCGGCAAGACCCGGATCATCGGCCCGAACTGCCCCGGCATCATCACCCCGGGCGAGTCGAACGCCGGCATCATCCCGGCCAGCATCGCCGGCCAGGGCCGGATCGGTCTGGTGTCGAAGTCCGGCACGCTGACGTACCAGATGATGTACGAGCTGCAG
>NZ_DASRVN010000153.1:0-2334 GCF_035655035.1 Kribbella sp.
CTGCCCAAGTCGGTCTTCCCGGGTGGCGGCATGCTCAGCCCGGCGGTGATCCGCGCCGGCCGAGTGATCGGCGCCTGGAAGCACGCCGACCTCTCGACCGACCTGTCGGAACCCGCGGACCTAGCCGACGAGCTCGCCGACCTCGCCCGGTTCTGACACGTACTTGCGGAGATGTTCCGCGGTTACGGTCGGACTGCTCTCCACCAGGTCAGCCGGCGTACCGGTGAAGACGACCTGACCGCCCGCGTGCCCGGCGCCCGGACCGATGTCGATCAGCCAGTCCGCATGCGCCATCACCGCCTGGTGGTGCTCGATCACGATCACCGTGTTGCCCTGGTCGACGAGGGTGTCGAGCATGCCGAGCAGCTTGTCCACGTCGGCCAGGTGCAACCCGGTGGTCGGCTCGTCGAGGATGTAGATCGACCCGGTCCGCCCCATGTTGATCGCCAGCTTCAGCCGCTGCCGTTCACCGCCGGACAAGGTCGTCAGCGGCTGCCCGAGCCCGATGTACTCCAGCCCGACGGTCGCCAGCCGGTCCAGGATCGTCCGCGCCGTACCCTTCGTGAAGAACTCACGGGCCTCCGCGACCGTCATCCGCAGTACGTCGCTGATGTTCTTGCCGCGCAGCCGGTAGCCGAGCACCTCCGCGGTGAAGCGCGCGCCGTTGCAGTCCTCGCACACCGACGCGACCTCGGCCATCATCGCGAGGTCCGTGTAGACCAGCCCGATGCCCTTGCAGGTCGGGCAGGCACCGACCGAGTTCGCGCTGAACAGGCCCGGCTTCACCTTGTTCGCCTTGGCGAACTCGGCCCGGATCGGGTCCAACAGACCGGTGTACGTCGCCGGGTTGCTGCGTTTCGACCCGCGGATCGGCTCCTGCCCGGCGATGATCACGCCGTCGCGCCCGGCCAGCGAGCCGTGGATCAGCGAACTCTTCCCAGAGCCCGCGACCCCGGTCACCACGGTCAGTACGCCGAGCGGCACGTCCACGCTGACGTCCCGCAGGTTGTGCAGCGTCGCGTCGGTGATCGCCAGCTTCCCGGTGGGACGCCGTACGTCGTCGCGCACGCTCACCCGGTGATCGAGGTACTGCCCGGTCAACGTCCCAGATGCCTTCAGCCCGGCGACATCGCCCGCGTAGCAGAGCCGCCCGCCGGCCAGGCCCGCACCGGGTCCGAGGTCGACGACGTGGTCCGCGATCCGGATCGTCTCCGGCTTGTGCTCGACGACCAGCACCGTGTTGCCCTTGTCCCGCAGTTGCAGCAGCAGGTCGTTCATCTGCTGGATGTCGTGTGGATGCAGCCCGACCGTCGGCTCGTCGAACACGTACGTGACATCGCTCAGGCTCGATCCGAGATGCCGCACCAGCTTCACCCGCTGCGCCTCGCCGCCGGACAGCGTCGACGACTCGCGGTCCAGCGACAGGTACCCGAGCCCGATCGTGACGAACGATTCCAGCAGGTCCCGGAGCCCGTCGAGCATCGGGCCGACCCCGGAGTGCTTGACCCCGGCAACGAACTCGGCGAGATCGCTGATCTGCATCGCCGAGCACTCGCCGATCGTCCGCCCGTCCACGGTCACCGCCCGGGCCGCCGCGTTCAGCCGTACGCCGTGACACTCCGGGCAGGTGTCCTGCCGGATCGCCCGCTCGGCGAACGCCCGCGCCTGGCTCTGCATCGACTGCGGGTCCTTGCTCAGGTACTGGCGTTTGAGCTTGGTGATCAGGCCCTCGAAGGTCAGGTTGCTCTTCCCGACCCGGACCTTCGTCGGCTCCTGGTACAGGAACTGCTGCCACAGCTTGTCGGGGTAGTCCCGCAGCGGGAGGTCGGGGTCGAACAGGCCCGATCGCGCCATCAGCTGCCACGGCCAGCTGTCGACGGCGTACCCGGGCGCCTTGATCGGGCCTTGATTCAGGCTCTTGTCGCGGTCCACGAGTTCGTCGAGGTCGAACTCCGTGGTCCGGCCGAGGCCCTCGCACAGCGGGCACATCCCCTCGGCGCGGTTGAAGCTGAACACCGACGGCGGCCCGGCGTACGGCGTTCCCGCGCGGCTGAACAGGACACGAAGCATGGTGTGCGCGTCGGTCGCGGTACCGACGGTGGAGCGGGCGTTCGCGCCGATCCGCTCCTGGTCGACGACGATCGCGGCGGACAGGTTCCGCAGCGCGTCGACGTCCGGGCGGCCGAGGCTCGGCATGAAGTTCTGGACGAACGCGGTGTAGGTCTCGTTGATCAGCCGCTGCGACTCGGCCGCGACCGTGTCGAAGACGAGCGAGGACTTGCCGGAACCGGAGACCCCGGTGAAGACGGTGAGCCGGCGTTTCGGGATGTCGAG
>NZ_DASRVN010000154.1:0-5557 GCF_035655035.1 Kribbella sp.
GTACGGGCGTCAGGTGGTCGCTCGGGTGGAAGAGCGCGTCCGTGCGGGTCTGCCGCCTCGGAGCGTCGTCAGCGTGACCGGTCTGCACCTGCGGCAACAGGAGCAAGCTGCGTGGGACCGTGGCGTCTACAGGCGGCTACCGATGTTCTCGCGCATCACACCGGACGGTGTGGAGTGGGCTGACGGCAGCAAGCAGCACGTGGACACCATCCTCTGGGCTACTGGTTTCCGCGCCGACCTGGCGCACCTGTCGCCGCTACACCTGCGTGAGCCCTCCGGAGGTATCCGCATGAACGGCACTGCCACCGCAGCGGACCAGCGCATCCATCTTGTCGGCTACGGGCCGTCTGCCAGCACGATTGGGGCCAACCGGGCCGGGTTCGCGGCCGCGAGGGCTCTGCGCGACCTCCTAGCGCATGATCAGCGTGAGCAGGTCAGCGCCTAGGGTTGTGAGCGCGTCGTTGTTCAGCCTGTAGGCCACGAATCGCCCTTCGCGTTCAGCCGTGACCAGACCGGCTCTTGTGAGCGCCCGCAGGTGACGAGTGACCTGTGTCGGGTGCAGACCCCACAGCGCAGCGATCTCACCCGCGGTACGCGGCTCGCTGGCAACAGCCCTGCACACCTGGAGACGGTCGGGCGACGCCAGCGCGTCCAGGCGAGCGCGGATCTGCGCAGCAGTCGGTACGTCGGTCGCACGCCCGCCAGTCGGGTAGATGATCGTGATCGGCTCGCCGGGGATCTCCCCGATGAACAGGTGCGGCGCGATGTAGTTGCTCGGGACAAGCAACAGCGCCCGGCTGCTGATGTCGATCCGCTTGCTCTGCACCTTCTGCACCACAACGCTGTCTGCGTCCCGCACGTCGACCGAAGCGTCCAGCGAACGCAGCATCGCCCCGACACCGTCCCGTACCGCCAGGTCTCGGTCTTGCCTGCCACGGGCAGCCAGGGCATCCCGTGACTCGTCCCAGACGGTACGGAACCACTCCTGCCAGCAGGCGTCCAGCAGGTCCACAAAACGACGTACCGGATCAGCAGGGTCGGTCAGCAGCGAGTCTACGAGCGCTGCGGTAGTACGGCCTCGGCTGCGCGCCCAGTGCAGTACTGCGGTGTTGTCGGTGGACCGGCTGCCCAACGGGCGGCCACGGAGCGGGCGGACGAGTTCTGCGGCCACCTCCTCCGGCGGACGTTTACGCAGCGCTGCCAGCTCGTCGTCCCACAACGGCATACCTGTTGCGGTGGTTGTCGCGAAGAAGCGCGCCCGGACCGCGCGTACCGTCCAGGTCCACTGAGCGAGCTCCCCGCGCAGCTCGTCCGACAGTGGAACGGCAGCCGCCCAGTCGGCACGGTCGTGGTGCGCGGGCTCCGCCAGCACGTGCAGAGCGGACCCGAGCTCGATCAGCGGTGAGGCGACATGACGGATCCGTTCGGCGTCGAGCTTGGCGACACCCGCCAGTACGGTCGGCACTCAGTTCTTCAGCTTGAACTGCAGGTCGGTGACCCAGTCGTCCATGTTCGGGACCTCCCGCGGGTCAGAGCGGTAGATCTCCAGACGGGCGGCCCACCTGTCGCCCTCGGCGTCCCACTCGACGCCCTGCTCCGCACCCCAGGCGAGCAGGTCGCCGGTCGCGCGGAGTAGACCGGCCGGGTGCCCGTGGTAGGTGACGGTCGCGTACCGGCCGGCCGGGAGCACGCCGGTGACGATCTCGCCCTCACCCGCGTGCACCTCGTCGACCGGGAACCCGATCTCCATCGTCAGCTCGTGCTCCATGTCGACCACGTCGTACCTGAAGAACGGCGCGTCGTTCGGCGCGATCTCCCGGGCCGCGAGCCAGTCGATCACCTCCCGCAACCGATCCGCGAACGCGGCGATCCCGTCCATCGCCACCTGGCCACGCAGCGCGACGTACGGCCGCTCCCCCAACTCCACGATCTCCGGCATGACCGTCCTCCCAAACTCTGTCCTGAGGTCAACCTAGCGCCTGCTGGATGGCGGCGGTGTCCTGGTACTCGCGCCACTCGGCAACCCGCCCGTCCCGCACCCGCAGTACGCCGACGAACCGCGCCGACCCGCGCCGACCGGTGCCCGCGATCTCACCGCCCAGCTCGTACTCGACCACCGCGACCTCCGGGTCGAGCGTCTCGTGCACCGCCAGCTTCGTGAACCGGTCGAACCGCACCGGGAACCCCGCCCGGGCAGGCACCGCGAACGCGAGCCACTCCTCCCGGCCGACCCACCGCTGCGGGCCCCCTGGCGCGAACGGCGCCTCGATCACGACGTCGTCGGCCAGCAACTCGTCGAATGCCGGCTCACCCAGCCAGCTCGCACCCATCCGGTCGATCACCGCGTGCAACTCGGACATCGCCATCCTCCATAAGGTGAGTACCCACTCAGTTTCATTCGGACTATAGTGAGTGTGCACTCAGGTTTCTACCCCTGGAGATCGAATGGCTCCCGAGCTGCGCGCGGACGCCCGGCGGAACCGCTCCGCGATTCTGACCGCGGCGCGCGCGGCGTTCGCGGAGCACGGCCCGAAGGCGACCACCGAGCAGGTCGCAAGCCGCGCCGGAGTCGCCGTCGGCACCGTGTTCCGGCACTTCCCGACCAAGGAAGCCCTGCTGGTCGCGATCATGAAGGAGTCGCTGCAACGGCTGGTCGAGCTGGCCACCGGCTCAACCTTGTTCACCTTCATCACCGCGGTCGTCGACGAGGCTGTACGGACCCGCACAGTGGTCGCGGCCTTGTCGGACCCCGACCTCGACCTGGGCGATGCGTTGCAGGGACTGACCGACGAGGTCGCCCGGCTGCTCGAGGAGGCGAAGAACGCCGGCCAGGTGCGCAGCGATGTCCGCACCGACGAGGTGATGGCCCTGCTGACCGCCGCTGCGCAGGCGGCTCAGCAGAACGGCTGGCCGGAAGACCTGCGCCGCAGGACGCTGGCGGTGATCTTCCGCGGAGTGACGGTTGCCGACACGACGCACACTGCCCCGATCAGACGCTGCTGACGCGTCGCTACTGCGCCCAGGGTGGCTGGACGGTGGTGCCGTCGGCCAGATGGCCGGTGAAACCCGCGGCGATAGCGACGATCAGCTCGGCCTTCTGCTCGCCGAGGTTGGTCAGCGCGATCGGCTCGCCGGCCGGTACCACGACCGCGTCGCCCGGGCCGAGCTCGACGTCGCCGAGTTGCACGCGGCCGCTCAGCACCATGAACACCTCGTCGCGGTCGAGCGTGTGCGGCGCGTCGCCGCCGTGGCCGACGTCGACCGTCAGCCGCCAGGTGCACAGCCCGGCGGAGCCCCGGCTCGGCGCGGCGTACCCAGTGAACTCGACCCCCGGCAGCTGGAAACGCGGCGCGTCGCCGGCATGGATGACCTGCATAGGTTTCCCCTCCCATTTAGTAAAGGCAACTTGACCAAGTCAGCTTGACTATCATGGCCGGTATGACGCTATCGGGCAAGCCGGATCTCGGCATCCTCCTGCTGCTGGCCGACCAGGAGTTCGTCCGCGCACTCCGCGGGCGGATGGCCGCCCAGGGGTACGACGACCAGGGCCGCTCGGACGGCTTCGTGTTCCGCACGCTCGCCGACGGCCCGACCACGATCAGCCGGCTCGCCGAACGGCTGGAGATCACCAAACAGGGCGCCGGCCAGATCGCCGACGACCTGGAGCGCCGCGGGTACGTCGAACGCCGCCCCGACCCGTCCGACGCCCGCGCCCGCCTGCTGCACCTCACCGACCGCGGCCGCACGGCCCTGTCCGCGGCCCGCCGCTTCCACCACGACTACGAACGCCGGCTCCGTAAACGCCTCGGCGACGACGCGATCGACACCCTGCGCGACGTACTGACCGAAATGGCCGGCGAGGCCCAGATCAGCACGCCGCGTTTCAGGGCGTCGATGTTCTAGCTGAAATACTGCGGGAACAGGTCGTTCGTGGGCCAGGTCTTGACGCCGTTGGCGGCGGTCCACAGGGCGGCGTCGATGTCGCCGTACGACTTGCCGCTGGCGTCGTCACGGCGGTTGAACACGGCCGCCCAGCTCATCCCGTTGTACGTGCGGACCATGATCGAGTACGTGCCGGGCATGCTGCCGGTGTGCCAGGTGTTCCGGCCGGTGCCGCCGGTGACCGGGCGGATCTGCCAGCCGAGGCCGTAGTACCAGCCGTCGGAGTTCACGCCGGTGGACGGCTTCGCCCAGACGCGGCCGAGCGACGTACCGTTCAGCACACTCGACGGGGCGTCGAACATCTTCGCCCAACGGACCAGGTCCGGCGCGCTCGCGATCCAGCCGCCGTTCGCGTCCTGGATCCGCATGCTGAACGAGCCGTACGGCGCGGGCACGACCTTCCCCGACATGTCGAGCACCGTCGGGCCCGTGTACTGCGACTCGTACGACGTCTCGCCGGTGTGCTTCGCGATCGAGTAGCCGAGCGCCATCCGCTTGATCTTCAACGGCGCGAGCAGCTTCTGCTTCACGTAGTTCTCGTAGCTGAGCCCGCTGACCTTCTCGATCACCCGGCCGGCCAGCGTGTACCCGAAGTTCGAGTACACGTACTTCGTCCCCGGGTCGAAGTCGAGCTTCTGCCCGGCGACGTACTTGATCACGTCCGCGGTGTGCAGCTCCATCGGTACGCCGAGGGTCCGGGAGATCGTGGCGTCCTTCCACTCCGGGTCGCCGGACACGTCCCGGTCCCAGCCGCCGAGGTGCTGCAGCACCTTCCACAACGTGATCTGCGACCACCGCGGGTCCCGGGTCAGTCCGGTCGCCGGCTTGATGTCGATGATGTTCGCGACCGGCGTCGACAGGCTCAGCTTCCCGTCCTGCACCAGCTTCACGATCGCGGCCGCCGTCAACGACTTCGACAAGCTGGCGATCCGGAACAGCGACGTCGGCTGCACCGTCAGCGCGGTCGACGTACTGTAGCCACGGGCAAGCACCAGCCGCCCCTTGTACGTCACCGCGACCTGCCCCGCGGTGATCCCCCGGGCTTGCATGAACGCCTTCATCTGGTTGTCGAACCCGACCAGCGCCGGCACCGCGGTCCCCGTCGCCTTCCAGGTAGCAGCCGCATCAGCGGGCCGCTCGATCAAGTACCCAGCACCAGTACCCACCGCAGCGGTGACACCAGTCGCGACAGCCAACTTCCCAAGACTCCGACGCGACAACTCCACGAACGCCTTCTCCTTCAAACCAGGGGTTTACAACCCCGGGAGTCTTTCACCTCAGGAGGTCTACCAGCGTGGCCTCCTGCGCCGGTTGCGCGCCGTCGCGTGGTACACCATCCCCGAACGCAGTCACCCGCGCCCGTAGATGGTCGGATCCGCCTGCCGCGATGGACTGGGCCGACGTTCGGTCCCGATCAAAGGCAGGCGTCAGCCCCTCTGGCCTTGGCGCGGGGCGTCTGACCTGGGTTCAAGGACTCAAGGGATCGCGAACGGTGGTGGGCCGACGGCAGGCTCGATGGGCGTGCGGTCACCCCAGACAGCAAACCGCGCCGCGGCGGTGAGGGTCGCTTCGTCGGCCTTCCACCGCCCGGTTCGTGGAGCACGCCCGGCCGCAC
>NZ_DASRVN010000155.1:0-35021 GCF_035655035.1 Kribbella sp.
CAGATCCGGTCCGCGTTCCGCACCACCGAGAACCGGTGCGAGATGATCAGCGACGCCACCCCCGAGGTGAGCTCCAGGTACCGCTCGACGAGCTCGGACTCGGCCCGTACGTCGAGCGCCGCGGCCGGCTCGTCCAGCACCAGGACCCCGGCCCCGGCATGCACCGCGAACAGCGCCCGGGCGAGCGCGACCCGCTGCCATTCACCACCGGACAGGTCGACGCCGCCGTCGAACGTCTTGTCCAGGATCGTGTCCCAGCCCTTCGGCAGCCGCCGTACGACGTCGTCGATCCCGGACTCGCGCGCGACCCGGGCCAGCGTCAGCTCGTCCCCCGCGCGCTCGACCGCGCCGAACACGACGTTGTCCGTCACGCTCAGCGGGAACCGGACGAAGTCCTGCACGATCGCCGCCACCCGCCGCTGCCAGGCCGCCAGGTCGAGCTCGGCGAGATCGATTCCGTCGACCAGGATCCGCCCGCTGGTCGGCTGGTACGCCCCACCGAGCAGCTTCACCAGCGTGGACTTCCCGGCGCCGTTGATCCCGACCAGCGCCAGCGCCTCGCGCGCGTTGATCGTCAGGTCGAGGTCCCGCAGCACCGCCTTGTCCGACCCCGGGTAGTGGAAGCCGACCTTCTCGAACCGGATCTCGCGGGCGGGCATCGTCTCGATCCGGTGCCTCGTGGTGACGATGGGCTCCGGATGCCGGATGGCGATCGTGCCCGGCAGGTCGCGCATCGCCCGGTACGCCGAGAGCCCGCGACGGACCTGCACCACGCCGAATCCGTTGCTGGATTGCCCGATCGCGAGGATCGCGGGCAGCGTGGTGGCGACCTGGGTGAGCGGCAGCGAGCCGTTGTACGCCGCGCGGCCGACCGCGAGGATCGCGATCCCGTTCGCGATCAGGTGCACGCCGCCGATCAGCAGCGACCACTTCGCGTTGGTCCGGCGGCGCGCCCAGACCGGGCGGTACCCGGCGGTCCACTCACCGACGTACCGGTCCACGATCCAGTTGTGCAGGCCGAAGACCCGCAGCTCCTTCGGGGCGTCGCGCATGCCGAGGTTGAAGGCGTAGTGCGCGCGCCGCTGCTCCTCGGTGTTCCCCCACCAGACGTCGATCTCGCGCTCGATCAGGCGGCCGCCGTACCACTCCAGCAGGAACGTCACCGCGACCAGCATCGCCGCCACCCACCACGCGAACATCGAGCCGACGATCACCGCCGAGCCGACCAGCGTCACCCGGCTGGCGAGCAGCCAAGGCAGGTTGCCGAGCCCCTGCGCGAGGTGGAACCCGCCCTTGCCCTTCGCCCGCTCCTGCACGTCGAGCACCTCGGCGTCCTCGAGGTGCTGGATCCGGCGCGGCGCGAGCAGCGGCCCGGTGATACCGGTGCCGATCGCCCGGACCAGCCCGGCGTCCATCACCATCGACGCGACCTGCTGGGCCGCCGGCTTCAGGCTGTCCACGACGAAGACCACCAGCAGCCCGCCGAGCAACCAGCTGAACTCCGCGATCGGCATCGCTCCCTGGCCGCGCTCGACCACACCCGGAACCGCCCCGACGACCCGGCCGGTCAGCAGCGTGACCGCCATCCCCAGCAACGAACCGAAGACGGCCAGACCCATCGTCAAAAGGGTGCTTCCAGGTGCAACCCGCACGCCGTACCGCAAGAGAGTCAGCACCCGACAGACCGTAACCGCGACGACCGACAAAAATCATCCGAGTTTCCGGACGTGACCGCGGGCCGGCGGTCAGCTCCCGGTGGCGAAGAAGGTTGCGAACACCTTCTGCAGAGCGGACGAGTCGGTCAGGGTCGGGTTCGCGCTGCTCTGGTTGGCCCAGCCGTACGTGTAGTCCATGACCGGCGCCGGCACGAGCCGCTTCCACTCCATCAGGATCGCGTGCTCCTGGCTCGCGGTCGGCAGGTTGTAGTAGTGGCTGGTCGTCCGTTCCTGACCGAACGCCTGGTACACCGGCACGATCGCGGCCTGCGGAACACCCTCTGCCCGGGCCGCGCTGACCTTCTCCCCGATCTTGCCGAGGTCACACTGCGGATGCGCGATCGAGCAAGGATACGGATCGAGCCCGACCAGGTCGACGTGGCTACTGGCCGGTGCGAACGGCTTGTAGTCGGCGACCTTGCTGAGCACGATGAACGACTTCTGCCGGCCGCCGCTCGCGGTCCGGATGTAGTCCGCCCGCGACCGCAGCGCCGCCGGTCCGCCCGGGCAGTCCGCGATGTGCGGCTCGTCCGACAGGTAGTAGGCAAAGACCTTCGGATTCGAGGCCAGTGCGTTGACCGTGGCCTTGAACGTACTGTCGGCCGGCTGCGGGCACTTCTGTCCCAGCCAGAACACCGACTGCACACCGGTCGGCAGCGCGCTCAGGCTGGAGACCGAGGACTTGTCGGCCAGGTTGTAGCCGAGGGAGTACGGCGTCGTCGCGCCTTTCAGGTTGGCGATGAAGTGCCGGGCCGGCGGCGGGCTCTGGGCGTCGGCCCGCGCTCCCCCGGAGGTGGCAGTGACGGCGACGACGAAACTGGCGACCAGGCTGAGCAGGCCGGCGCCGAGGGCGATCTTCGTCCGGGACGGACGGGTACGGAGGGCGAGCATTCGGCAACCTCTCGGGGCACGAAGGAGTACCGGACGGCAGGGGACCGCCCGGCCGGCAGGTCACCACCGGTCTCCGTACTGCGCCCCAGCCCGACAGCCCGCGATCCGCGGCGGCCGATCACGGGCAGCGCGATCATCGCGGTGCACCCGTTCCTGCCTGGCCCGTGACCTTACCGTGATCTCCCCGAGACCTCGACCCCTCCCCGGATATCGGTCGCTCGAGTCCGGTCGCCGGGGCCTCCGGTGTCAGCCGACGATCGGCTCCGCGTGGGCCTCGGCATACCCAGCAGCGGCCAGCCGGTCAAGGGTCCGTTGCAGCACCGCGGTGTCCTCCAGCGTCCGTACCTCGGTGATCTTGCCCCACCGGATCCGCAGGAACTGGTGCACGACGTTCTCGTACGTCGACCCGTCCACCACCCGCACGTTGACCGTGACCGCCGTCGCGACGTGCGTGTCCCACGGCCAGCCGCTGACGATCACGTCCTGGACGTCGAACCGGGTCCCCGGGAGCAGCCGGAAGCACCGCTCCCACCAGCGCCGCAGCGCCTCGTGCGTGCGCCGCTCACCGGCCAGCGCGTGCTCTCCGTAGAACCGGTACGTGAAGGACGGCGCCATCCCGGCCACCATCGCCTCCCAGTTCCCGGCGCTGATCTGCGCGAACGCGTTCCGCACCTGCCGCCCGACGACCCAATGGTAAATGCCCATGCCGCAACCGTAGGACCAGTCAGTTCAATAACACAACTGACTACACTCGTGACATGCGGAACACCAGCTTCGCCACGATGCACTGCTCGCTCGCCCAGTCCCTGGAGCTGATCGGCGACTGGTGGACACCGTTGGTACTGCGCGACCTCTACCTGGGCCTGAACCGCTTCGACCAGTTCGTCGCCGACCTCGGCATCTCCCGCAACCTGCTCACCGACCGGCTGGCCACCCTCGTCGACGGCGGCCTGGTCCAGCGCACGCCGTACCAGCAGAACCCGGTCCGCTACCGCTACGAGCTGACCGAGGCCGGGCAGGAACTCGTACCGATCCTGATGGCTCTCACCGCCTGGGGCGACCGCTGGGCCACTCCCCCGGCCGGCCAGCCGATCCGCTTCACCCACACGACCTGCGGCAAGCTCACCACGCCCACGGTGTCCTGCTCCGAGTGCGGCGAGCCACTGGCGACAGAGGACGTCGTACCGTCACCGGGCCCCGGCGGCAGGACCGCTCCCGGTACGGCGTTGATCGCGAGCGTGCTAGGACTCGAGCCGAAGCCGTAGCAGTTCGGCGAGCGGCATCGACTCGCCGTCGCGGGCGCCCTGACCGACCACGAGCGGCGGGTCGGACGGCTCGACGCGGACGCCGGCGACCCGCGCCTTGAGGCTGGCCGGTACGCCGAGGATGTAGAAGTTCCCGTCGACGTCCACGGCCAGCGAGCGGTTCCGGCGCAGGTACCACCCGGTCAGCGTGGTCCGATAGCTGGCGTTCGACCCGACCACCTGCGCGCGCAGCGGCTCCGGCTCGACACCGCGCTCCTTCAACGTCGCGATGAAGCCCGCGAGCAACTCCCGCGCCTGCGCGGTCTCGGCAGCCTTCTTCCGCTCCAGCGCCGCCGCATGCTCGGCCGCCGCCTGCCGTCGTTCATCGCGCCAGCTCGTCACCCCCTCACCCTACGGTCAGGCGGAACACAGGCAGAACGGGTGCCCGGCCGGGTCCAGGAACACCCGGAACGTCGTACCGGGCTGATGCTCCGCCTTGGTCGCGCCGATCGCCAGCACCTCCGGCTCCGACTCGTCCAGGTCGCGCACCATCACGTCGAGATGCAACTGCTGCGGCACGTCCTGGGTCGGCCAGGTCGGTGCCTTGTAGTTCTCGACCTGCTGGAAGTTGATGCAGTTGCTGCCGTCCTCCGGACGGATCTCGGCCCAGCCCTCGCGGGTCTCGACCTTCCAGCCGAGCAGCTCTCCGTAGAACTGCGCCAGCTGCGCGGCGTCCGGACAGTCCAGTACGAAGCTCGGGTACATAGCGATAGTCATGAATCGCACCCTAGTGCCGGTTGCGGACGGTTTGCGTCCGGTTATTGCGCCGAGTTTCCGGCCACGGTCTGCCAGGCCCGATCGAGACCGGCCGCGATACAGCCGGCCACCACGGTCTCCGAGCCGAGCACACTCGCCTTCACCTCGGGCATCACCGGCGCGAGCTGCCGCAGCTGCTTGCTCACGGCCTCGAGGAACCCGGGCGCCTGACCGATACCGCCACCCAGCACCACCAGGTCCGGATCGACCACGGTGATCACCGTGCAGACCGCCTTGGCCACCAGCAGCGCCTCCTCCGCGACGACCGCCGCGGCCAGCGTGTCACCACGCGCGGCGGCCGCGAACACCTTCTCCGCGGTCGGCGCGCCACGGACACCCGCCCGGCGAGCCGCCCGTACGACGGCTGCCGCCGAGGCGGACGCGTCGAAACCTCCACGTTTGCGGGCGTCCCGCGGATCACTGCCGGAGCCCTCGGTGAACGGCAGGTACCCGATCTCGCCGGCGACGCCGTGCGATCCGTGCCGCAGCTTGCCGTCCAGCACCAGCCCCATGCCGATACCGGTACCGACGCTGACGAACGCGAAACTGTCGACGTCCCGCCCGTGCCCATGCACCCGCTCCGCGATCGCGGCAGCGTCCACGTCGTTCTCGATCATCAGCGTCGGCCCGAACCGGTCCCGCAGCGCGGCCAACGTCGCCGGCGAGTCCCACCCCGACAGCCGGCCGGTCAATGTCAGCGCGTCAAGCCGCGGGTCATAGACGCCGGGGCTGCCGAGCACCGTCTGTGTGAGCTGCCCGACCTCGATCCCCGCCTCGTCGGCCAGCGCCGCCGCGAGATCCACCAGCTCCTGGATCCGGGCCATCGCGTCACCGGCCTTGGTCCGTACGCTCGACCGCGACCGGGTCGTCCCGGCCAGGTCCGCGATCGCGCCGCGCAGGTACTCCCGCCCGACGTCCAGCCCGAGCACGAACCCCGCCTCCGGCCGGACCTCGTACAGATTCGCGGCCGGCCCCGGTACGCCGGTCCGCCGGCCGCTGACCCGCACCAGGCCGGTGCGCTCCAGCGAACCGAGCGCCGCGGACACCGTCGGCTTCGACAGCCCGGACAGCCCGGCGAGCTCGGTCCGGGAGATCGGCCCCGATCGCCGGATGTGGTCGAGCAGTACCTGCTCGTTGATCTCCCGGATCAACTGCGGACGCGCCCCTGCGGCAGTGACTGTCACGCTCGGCCCCCTTGCTAACAACTCGGCCACCAAGTTCGATTGATCCCTTGTGGTCCCGGTGATTGTTAAGTTAGTTTCCAATCGATTCTATTGGTCGGCGCGAGGAGGTGCCACCCCGTGGTTTCGACACCGGTCGTACTCGGGCTGGACTTCGGCGGGACGAAGATCGCCGTGGCCGTCGGCGACCTGTCCGGCCGCCGCCTCGGCGCGACCACCATCGACAGCCAGGTCGAGTCCGGTGGTGCCGCCGAGGCGATGACCCGCGGCCTGGACGCGGCCCGCGAATTGCTCGCCGAGGTCGCGCCGGACCACCAGCTCGCCGGTGTCGGCGCGGCCACCCTGGGCATCCCGTACGACGACCGCGTCGAGCTGGCCCCGACCTTCCCGGGCTGGGGCGAGCTGCCGTTCGGAGGGCTGATCCGCGACGGGTTCCCCGGCGTACCGGTGCGGCTGGCGACCGACGTCAAGGCGGCCGCCGAGGCCGAGCTGCGCTGGGGCGCGCTCGCCGGCTCCGACCCGGGGCTCTACCTCAATCTCGGCACCGGTCTGGCGATCGCGATCGTTGCCGGAGGCACCGTTGTCACCGGGGCGCACGGCGCCTCCGGCGAGATCGGCTACAACCTGCGCTCGGCCGCCGACGCGTACGTCGGCACCGCGGAGCGCACGATCCTCGAACACGTCGTCAGCGGTCAGGCGCTCGAGACCGCCGGGTCCGCCCGGTTCGGCCGCCCGGTCACGGCCGCGGACGTCTTCACGATGGCGCGGACCCAGCCGGACGCCGCCGTCCTCACCGACGAGTTCGTCCGGGAGCTGGCGACGCATCTGGCCAACCTGGCCATCGCCGTCGATCCGGACCGGATCGTCGTCGGCGGCGGCCTGGTCCGCTCCTGGGACCAGCTCGAACCCGGCCTGCGTCGCGCCCTCGACGCGGCCGTCCCGTTTCCGCCGGAGCTGTCGGTGGCCAGATTTCCCTCGGACGCACCGCTGATCGGAGCGCTCGCCCTCGGCGTCGAGGCAGCGGGGGCCGTCCTCGGCGCAGAAGCATTCGCATGACCCAGGATTTCCAGTAGCGAAAGGCAGAAGACGATGAGGGGCAGCATTACACGGATCGCCGTCGTCGCGATCGCGGTCGGGGCACTGACCGCGGCCTGCGGTGGCGGCGACAAGCCGATCGGGAGCGCGAGCTCGGCCAACCCGTCCTCGTCGGCGAGCGGCGGAGGCGGCGGCAACGGGGCGCACAAGCAAGGCGGTACGGTCACGATCGCGAACGTCGGCGGCCAGACCTGGCCGTGCCAGTTCAACCCGTTCAACCCGTCCGTCAACCAGGCGTCGTCCGGCTTCGTCTACGAGCCGCTGACCTTCGTGAACGTGCTGAAGGCCGGCGCCACCACGCCGATGCTGGCCACGGCGTACACCTGGTCGCCGAAGAAGGACTCGATCGTCTTCACCATCCGCGACGGCGTGAAGTGGAGCGACGGACAGCCGTTCACGGCCGACGACGTCGTCTTCACCTTCACGCGGATGAAGGAGCAGCCGGCCCTGGACCTGTACTCGCTGTGGACCGGCGCCGGGCTGACCAGCGTCACCGCGGCCGGCAACAAGGTCACGCTGAAGTTCAAGGCGGCCGCCGAGCCGTACTTCTTCAACTTCGCCGGCCAGGTCGGCATCGTGCCGAAGCACATCTGGTCCACCGGCGAGGCCGCGACCAAGGCCGCCACCTGGGCGGACCCGAAGCCGGTCGGCACCGGCCCGTTCACGGTCGAGTCCTGCACCCCGAACAACATCTCGTACGTCGCGAACCCGTCGTACTGGCAGCCCGGCAAGCCGTACGTGCAGAAGGTGCAGTACCCGGCGTACCTGGACAACAACCCGGCCAACCTGGACCTGGCCAGCGGCAAGGCCCAGTGGGGCGGCCAGTACATCCCGAACATCGACAACTTCTACAAGTCGAAGTCGCCGAGCAACAACTACTGGTTCCCGCCGACCGCGAACGTCGCGATCGTGCCGAACAACGACCCGTCCCGCCCGGCGACCAGCAAGCTGGCGGTCCGGCAGGCGATCGCGTACGCCCTCGACCGCGAGCAGATCTCGAAGATCGGTGAGAGCGGCTACCAGCCGGCCGCGAACCAGTCCGGTGTCGTCTCGCCGACGTTCGACAAGTACTACGACAAGAACGCCGTAGCCGCCGCCGGGTACGACAAGCCGAACCTCGACAAGGCCAAGCAGCTCCTGCAGAGCGCCGGGTACTCGGACTCGAACCCGCTGAAGCTGAACATCATCACGGTCACCGGCTACACCGACTGGGACGCGTCGCTGGCGGTCGTGAAGCAGCAGCTCGCCAAGGCCGGGATCCAGCTGACCATCCAGGACCTGCAGCAGCAGTCGTACAACCAGAAGCTGTTCACCGGCGACTACGACCTGGCGTACGCGAGCCAGTCCGGCGGCCCGACGCCGTACTACGAGCTGCGGCAGCTGCTGTACTCGAAGAACACCGCGCCGATCGGCAAGTCGGCGAACAGCAACTACTCGCGCTACTCCAAGCCCGAGGTGGACAAGCTGTTCGACCAGTACGCCGCGGCCGACCCGGACACGCAGGTCAACCTGATCAAGCAGATCTCGTCGTACATGATCAAGGACGTGCCGGTGATCCCGACCACCGAGTCGGTCGACTGGTACCAGTACAACACCAAGGACCTGGACGGCTGGCCGACCCAGGACAACCCGTACGCGCAGCCCGCGCCGTACAACATCCCCGATGTCGGTCAGGTGCTGACGAATCTGTACTCCAAGTCCGCCCAGAAGTGAGGTTGTGAGAAGCGTGAGCACGAGGAGCTGGTTGTGCGATACCTGATACGACGCCTCGGGTTCTTCGTGCTCACGTTGTGGGCGGCGATGACACTGAACTTCTTCATCCCGCGGATGATGCCGGGCAGCCCGGAACAGGCGCTGCGCGAGCGGTTCAGCAAGGGCGGGTCGGTGGTGACGCCGGAGCAGTTGCGGACGGTGCTGGCCGAGTTCGGCTTCGACCCGGGCAAGAACCTGCTGCTGCAGTACGTCGAGTACCTGCGGTCGATGGTCAGCGGTCACTGGGGCGTGTCGATCGGCAGCAGCCTCGGCGTACCGGTGACGTCGCTGATCGGCTCCGCGCTGCCGTGGACGCTCGGGCTGGTCGGCATCGCGACCGTGCTCGCGTTCGCGATCGGCACGCTGATCGGTACCGTGGCCGGCTGGCGGCGCGGCGGCCTGATCGACGGGATCGTGCCGCCGGTGTTCATCGTCACCTCGGCGCTGCCGTACTTCTGGGTGGCGCTGCTGCTGATCTCGCTGTTCGCGATCGGTGGCAACGCGGTGCTGCCGAACGACTTCAACTACGACCAGGGCATGACGCCGGCGTTCACCGGCGAGTTCGTCTGGAGCGTGATCAAGCACGGCATCCTGCCGGCCGCGACCATCCTGGTCACCGCGGTCGGCGGCTGGATCCTGACGATGCGGAACAACATGGTCACCACGCTCGCCGAGGACTACGTCCGGATGGCGCGCGCCAAGGGCATCCCGGGCCGCAAGATCATGTTCGGGTACGCCGGCCGGAACGCGTTCCTGCCGAACCTGTCCGGCTTCGCGATGTCGCTCGGCTTCGTGATCTCCGGGACGATCCTGGTCGAGTACGTGTTCAACTACCCGGGGCTCGGTTACATGTTCTACAACGCCACGGTGAGTACCGACTACCCGTTGCTGCAGGCACTCTTCCTGCTGGTGACGCTGGCGGTGCTGATCTGTGTCCTGCTCTGCGACTTCGCGGTGTTCCTGCTCGACCCCCGCGCCCGGACGAAGGGATAAGTCACGTGAACGAGCGAAGCGAGATCACCAATAGGAACAGCGCTCCACAGCGCTCATCGACGTCCGGAGGACGCCGATGAGCGCTGTTGTTGCTGGTGCCTCGGCTCCTGTCGCGGGTGCGACCCGTCGCCCGCGCGGTGGACTGTTCCGGGCCATCCTGCGGAACCGCAAGGCCGTCGTCGGAGCGGCGTTGCTGCTGCTCTTCGTCCTGCTCGCCGCGTTCCCGGGGCTGTTCGTCCCGGGCGCGCACCACGACCCACAAGCGATCGGCGACCTGCCGCTCCAGCACCCGTCGGGCAGCCACTGGCTCGGTACGACGGGACTCGGGCAGGACGTCTACGCGCAACTGATCTACAGCACCCGTGAGTCCCTGGTGATCGCCGTGGTCGCCGGGCTGGGTGCCACCGTGCTGTCGGTCATCATCGGCGTGTCAGCGGCGTATCTGGGCGGGTTCGCCGACGACGGACTGTCGATGCTGACCGACATCTTCTTGGTGCTGCCGACGTTCCCACTGATCATCGTGCTGGCGACGTACGCCGGCAAGGGCAACCTGACGGTGATCATCATCGTGCTGATCCTGACCGGCTGGTCGTACGGCGCCCGGCAGATGCGGGCGCAGGCGCTGTCGCTGCGGAACCGGGACTTCCTGGAGTCGGCGCGGGTCCGCGGCGAGCGGTCGTCGTACATCATCGTGGTCGAGGTACTGCCGACGATGATCTCGCTGATCGTCGCGAACTTCCTTGGCGCCGCGCTGTACTCGGTCCTGACCGCCGCCGGCCTGCAGTTCCTCGGGCTCGGCGACCCCAACTCGCTGAGCTGGGGAACCATGCTCTACTGGGCGCAGAACCAGGGCGCCCTGGTGAACGGACTGCCCGCGTGGGCGCTCTCGCCGGGTCTGGCGGTGGCGCTGCTCGGGGTCTCGTTCGCCCTGCTCAACTACGCGTTCGACGAGATCAGCAACCCCGCTCTGCGGCCGGTTCGGAGGCGACGTGCCAAGTCCTGACGTTGGGCCACTTCTTGAGGTCCGGGATCTCTCGGTCGAGTACGACACCGGCGCGCGCCCGGTCGTCGCGGTCGACCACGTGGATCTCGACGTACACGCCGGAGAGTTCGTCGGGGTGGTCGGTGAGTCCGGCTGCGGCAAGTCGACGTTGCTGTTCGCGATCGCCCAGCTGCTGTCGTCGCCGGCCGCGATCACCGGCGGCAGCGTGCGCTTCCGCGGCCGGGAGCTCGTCGGGATGAGCGAGAAACGGCTGGCCGAGTTGCGCTGGCGGGACTTCTCGGTGGTGATGCAGAGCGCGATGAACGCGCTGAACCCGGTGAAGAGCATCGGGGCGCAGTTCCAGGACACGATCATGGCGCACGACGAGCCGGTCTCCGACGAGCGTCCGGCCGAGGTACTGCGGCTGGTCGGCATCGACCCGATCCACTTGAAGAGCTACCCGCACCAGCTGAGCGGCGGTATGCGGCAGCGGGCGATGATCGCGATGGCGCTGCTGTTCACGCCGGACCTGATCATCATGGACGAGCCGACGTCCGCGCTGGACGTGGTCGCGCAGCGGTCGCTGATGGTGCAGATCAAGGAACTGCAGAAGAAGCTCGGGTTCGCGGTCATCTTCGTCACGCACGACATGTCGCTGGTCAGTCACTTCTCGGACAAGCTGGTCGTGATGTACGCCGGGCAGGTGGTCGAGTTCGGCGACACCCGGGCGGTGTTCGACCACCCGGAACATCCGTACAGCGCGGGGCTGCTGGACGCGTTCCCGTCGATCCGCGGGCCGAAGGTGGCATTGACGGGGATCCCCGGCGCGCCGCCCAACCTCGCTTCGCCGCCGCCCGGGTGCCGGTTCCAGCCGCGCTGCCCGAAGGCGTTCGAGGACTGTCCGAAGATCGAGCCAGAGCTCTACCAGGTGGGCGCCGTACAGGCACGCTGTCTGTTGCATGCCCCTGACCTCGTGCGGGAGGCGCAATGACCACGGCGGATCTGGAAAAGGCCGGCGGGACCGAATCGGCCGCCGCACCGTTGCTGGAGGCAAGGGAACTGACCCGGCACTTCCGGGTCGGCCGCGGGTTCTCACCGCAGCTGCTGCACGCCGTCGACGAGGTGAGCTTCTCGATCGGCCGCCAGGAGATCGTCGCGCTCGCCGGGGAGAGCGGCAGCGGGAAGAGTACGATCGCGCGGCTGCTCGCGGGCGTGTACAAGCCGACGAGTGGCGAGATCTTCTACCAGGGCCGGGCGATGTCGACGTTGCGCTCCCGGAAGGACCAGCTGTCCTACCGCAGCGACGTACCGATGGTGTTCCAGGATCCGTTCAGCTCGCTGAACCCGGCCTTCCGGGTGTCGCACGGGGTGCTGCGATCGCTGAAGCTGCACCGGCCGGAGATTGACCGGCAGCAGCGGTACGCCGAGGCGGAGCGGGTGATCGAGGCGGTCGGGCTGACCCCGGCCGGCGACATCATGAACCGGTTCCCGTACGAGCTGAGTGGTGGCCAGCGGCAACGGATCGGATTCGCGCAGGCCCTGGCCCACAAGCCGAAACTGATCCTCGCCGATGAGCCGGTGTCGATGCTCGACGTCTCGATCCGGATCGGCCTGCTGAACCTGATGGCCACGCTACGGGAGTCGCAGGACGTCTCGTTCCTCTACATCACCCACGACATCGCCAGCGCCCGGTACGTCGCCGACCGGCTGATGATCATGTACGCCGGCCACATCGTCGAGACCGGCCCCACCGAGTCGGTCCTGCAGAACCCCAAACACCCCTACACCGACCTCCTCCTCGGCGCCGTCCCCGACCCCCGGGCTCCCCTCTCCACCGGCATCGAAGGCGACACCGGCGAGCCCCCGAAGGTCATCGACCCCACCCCCGGCTGCCGCTTCCGCTGGCGCTGCCCACTGGCCATCGACAAATGCCACTCGGTGACGCCGGTGCTCCGCACCCTGGGCAAGAACCACGAAGCGGCGTGCCACGTGGCCGAACCTGACATTCCCAGCTGACCCGTTCCGTTCGTCCGGTCCCGCGGCGCCGCGTTCAGATCGTCGGGGTCATGCCGCCGTCGATGACGATGTCCGCGCCGGTGAGGTTGCCGGCGCGGTCGCTGGCCAGGAAGACGATCAGGTCCGCGACCTCCTCCGGGCGCGTGAACCGGCCGGTGACCGAGTCCTTGGCCGCCTGGGCGGCCACGTCGCCCGGCGCGGCACCGACCGCGCCGCCGACGGTTTCGGCGACGCCGCCCTTGCCCAGCCACAGGTCGGTCGCGACCGGACCGGGGCTGACGGTGTTCACGCGGACGCCGCGCGGCCCGAGCTCCTTGGACAGCGACTTGAAGAAGCTGAGGCAGGCGGCCTTGGCCGCGCTGTAGTCGATCACCAGCGGATCGGGGAGCGTGGCGTTCACCGAGCAGGTCGTCACGATCACCCCGGACCGCTCGATCAGCGTCGGTACGGCGGCTCGCGTCGTCCGTACGGCCGACATCAGGTCCAGCGTGAGGGTCGCGAACCAGTCCTCGTCGGTGACCGAGGTGAACCCGGCCGGTCGCGGGTGCACCGCGCCGACGTTGTTCACCAGGATGTCGATCCCGCCGGCCCTGGCGACCGCCTCGTCGACGAGCCGCGCCGGTCCGTCCGCCGTACTCAGATCGACGGCGATCGCGTCGACGGGCAGGTCCTCGAGCTCACCCTCGACGGTCCGGGAGCCGGCGACCACCTTCACGCCTTCGTCGAGCAACGCGCGGGTGACGGCCAGCCCGATCCCCTTGCCGGCGCCCGTCACCACGGCTGTCTTCCCACTCAGGTGCAGATCCACTCGCCGTACCCCCTAGAGTCCCTGGTCCTTGAGCCAGCTCAGTACGGCGTCCGCCACCTCGCGCCAGCCGTGGTCGATGGTGAGCGAATGCCCCCGACCCTCGAACTCGCGCAACTGCGTGACCGCCGTCGAGTCACGATATTGCCTGAGAGTCGACCGGGTCACCACGGCCGGCGCGGTGTGGTCCTCGGCGCCGGAGATCAGCAGCAGCGGGCCGCGGGCCGAGTTCGCGGTGTCGACCTTCGCTTCGGAGTGCAGGACGAAGTTCGCCGCCGCGGCCTGGAAGATCGGCCGCGCCGGCGACGGGACGCTCCACTTCCCGAACAGCTCGTCCGACTCCGCCTCCGGCAGCGCGTTGCCGAATCCGAACCGGAACTCCTTGGCGGTCAGGGCGACCGAGCGGTGCAGGTTGGCCGGGTTCCCGAGGGCCGGCAGCCCGGACCGCAGCTGCGCGAGCGGTAGCGGCAGGACGCCCTTGATCTGCGCCGGGTCGATCGCGACCCCGGCCGCGCCGTACCCCTCGCCGAGCAGCTTCTCGGTGATCAGGCCGCCGAACGAGTGGCCGATGATCACCGGCGGCGCGTCCAAGGAGTCGATGACCTTGCGGAAGTGGTCCGTCGCGTCCTCGATGGTGGTGTTCGCGACCAGCTCCGGCGCCTCGCGCGCCTCGGCGACGGTGGCCGGCTCGTTCGGCCACCCCGGCGCGGTCGGCGCGTACCCGGCCTCGGCGAACAGCTCGACCCAGGGCGTCCAGCTGGTCGCGTGCAGGAACAGCCCGTGGACAAAGACAACAGGCTGTCGTGATTCGGTCATGGTCCCCTCCTGGATCCGGTCACTCCTCGACGACACACAACACCGCGCGGAGGCTGCTCGTCCAAGACATGTTCGGGATCGATCGATAACCGTGCTGGCCGGAGTCGGTGCCGGAGAGCTAGCGTGACCAGTGCCGGGAGGGGGCGCGATGGACTTGGATCTGCGGTTGGTGCGGTACTTCGTCGCCGTCGCCGACGAGCTGCACTTCGGGCGGGCCGCGGCCAGGCTCTACATCAGCCAGCCCGCGCTGTCGAAGCAGGTGCGCAAGCTCGAGGACCAGCTCGGCGCTCCCCTGCTGGTCCGGGACAGCCGGCATGTCACGCTGACACCGCGGGGGCAACGATTCCTCGACGACGCCCGGCAGCTGCTCGCCGTCGCCGACCGAATGGCACGGCCGGCCGAGGACGGCGTCCTACGGATCGCGCACATCTTCGAGTTGGCGACCAGCAGGACCGTCGCGGCGGCGTTCGCGGCCGAGTATCCCGGCATCCGGCTGGTCGAGCGTTCGATGGACAGCCACCGCCAGTTCCAGGCGCTGCTCAACGACCAGCTCGACCTCGGGGTACTGCGAGTGACCGCGCAACTGCAGGCCGAGCGGCCGTCCGGATGGCATCACGAGCTGCTCAGGCTGGAACCGCTGCTGCTGATCGGGCGGCCGGGCGACGAGCCGCGCGACCAGGTGTCGCTCTACGAGCGGCCGATCGAGGTGTTCGCGGACACTCCGGACTCCGGCATGTACAACGCCCACGGCGACTACCTCACCACCTTCGAGCGACACGCACGGTTGACGCTGCGGTGGCTCGGCAATCCCGGGATCTTCGAGCAGTGCCTGGCCGCCGTCACGCGGGCCCGCGACGCGGCGTACGTCCTCGAGTTCGAGAGCCTCGCCGTGCGGTACGCCGAAGCCGGCCTGCCCGTGTACCGTCCCGCCGAGCTGCAGCCCCACTACCCCTGGTCGATCGCCTGGCGCGACGAGATCCCCTCCGGCCCGGTCCGGAACGTCGTCGCGGTCGCCCGCCGGACCGCGAAGAACCAGCGCTGGCACGAGCTCACCGAAACGCCGGTGCGGCCACCGCTGTGGATCCCGCCCGAGGATCCCGTCAGCCCCGGATCTCGATCGTGAGTTCCTGGTCCGGGTCCGCCGTCACCGACCGGCCCAGCGTGACGACCGCACGATTGCCAACGGCAACCACCTGGGCCGGGACCTGGCGCCTGCCCAGCCGGACCTCGACCTGGCGCGCCGGGCCCGCGGTCTGGAAGGACAGCGTGGTGAGGTTCAACCGGCCGTAGCGGACGTCGATCGTGGCGCTGAGGAACTTCTGCGTACGGCGTTGGGCGTAGAGGCCCCAGCCTTCGGCACCCGTGAAGGCGCTGCGGAAGTTCTCCGGGTGGATGCGTGGGGCGAAGCCGAGGTGGCCGCGGGGACCGTCGTACTCGTAGCCGCAGGCGGCCAGGTAGACGCCGTAGCCCATCATCGCGCGGGCGTAGTGGTCGCTGGCCTCGATCTCGTTGTACGGGTTGCGCTTCGTGGCGTCGTACCGCTCGTACATGGCGCGGGTGACCGCCAGACCCTCCTCGGTCATGCCCTCGGCGAACAGGTGCGCCGCGAACTGGTACTCCTGGCCGGTCCAGACCTCGTTGAAGTACATCAGCCCGTGCGTCTCGGTCGAACCGCCGTGCGGCCAGGTCGCCATCAGTACGCCGCTCTCGTCGCCGGTCGTGTACACGCGGCCGACGCCGATGCCCGGCGGGCGGTACGTACCGGGTGCGGCCCGGAAGTTCGACTCGTACAGCTTCGACAGCGCGGTGCGGGCCTGGTCCTGCGGGAACACCCGCGGGAGACCGAGCTGGGCGGCGTACGTCTGGCCGTACATCTGGTCGATGAACAGGCCGCGGTTGCTGTTCTCGGCCGTCGGGTGCGCGGGGTCGACCTTCTGGACGTAGTACCCGTACTCCTGGTTCCACAGGTTTCCGGCCAGGTACGCCGAGCCGCGGTCGGCGATCGTCCGGTACCGGGTCGCGCTCGCGGTGTCGCCGACGTCGGTGGCCATCGCGGCGGCGGCCCGGAGCGCGGCGACGTACAGGCCGCTGATCCACGGCACCTCGCCGAACCATTCGGTGTCGAGGGTGTTCCACTGGCTGCCGCGGAAGATCCCGTCCTCGTCGGGTCCGTCCCGGTGCGTGACGAGGAACTCGACCGCGGTCCGGACCCGCGGCCAGACCCGTTGCAGGAACGAGTTGTCCTTGCTCATCTGGTGTTCGCGGTAGATGCGCAGGATCGTGCCGGTCTGGCCGTCCGCGAACGAGCTGGACGCGTCGCCGGACTCGCCGCGGTTGCCGATCTCGCCGGTCGGGCGGAACGCGATGCCGAGGTCGACGCGCTCGCGGGTGTCGCGTTCGAGGTCGGGGAACAGGCGGCCGATCGCCTGCGCGTAGTTCCAGACGTGTTCGCAGGTGCCCGCGCAGCAGTACGTGCCTTCCCAGGCGTAGAAGCGGCCGTCGTCCCAGCGGTAGCAGGTGCTGGTCGCGATCGTGGACGCCGTCGCCAGGGTGCGCTCGAGGAACCAGTGCGGGAGTGAGGAGTCGTCGTACCAGGTGCGTACCCAGAGCTTGGTGTCGTGCTCGAGCCGGGTCGCTTCGCGGGCTACGTACTCGACGACGTCCCGGGCCGAGGTGAACCGGGTCGCGTAGTGGCGGCGGAAGGTGGAGGCGCCGACGAGTTCGGAGAAGAGTTCGCGTTGCGGGTTCGGGAAGAACCAGCCGTAGGCGAACCGGACCGTCCGCGAGGCGCCCGGCGGCAGGGTCACGGTGACCGCGACGGTCCCGGCGTGCGGATCGGCCGAGTCCGCCGGACCGGCCGGCGAGTCGAACAGCGCGTCGGTCGTCGACCAGTCACCGATCGACGGCCGCACCACCACCTGCTCCTCCGAAGCAAGGGCGGCGAGGGCGAAGGTGCCGCCGTCGGGGCGGACCGCGACCGGTTGGCGGCGGATCGGGCGGTCGCTGAACAGGATGCGGTCCACGTTCACGTGACCCCAGCCGCCGGTGTTGTTGTCGACAATCTGAATGTGCGCATTCTTACCGGCGTACTTCCCGACATCCATCGACACCGCGGTCAGCGGCTCGATGTCGGTGCCGGCCGTGGACGCCACCACCTTGCCGTCGACAACGACGTTCAGGCAGGTCTCGCCCTGGTGGCTGCCCCCGCCCACCCACGCCGTCACGAACCGGCGCTCGACCACGAACTCGCGGCTGGTCAGTGAGCCGGTGAAGCTGTCCGGATCGCCGGTCCCACGGAAGTTGTACGACGTCGCGAACCGCCCGCTCACGTTCAGCTCCGTGCGGACACCGAACGCGCGGCGGAACCCGTCCGGCGTCTCGGCCGCGGTCACCGGCCCCGCACCGAAGGCGTCCCCGGTCACCGTCCATCCGTCGTACGTCGTCTTGTCCCAGGTCTCGAACAGGATGTCCGGGCGGTCCGTGAACACGATCGCGTCGCAGCTCAGGTGACCCCAAGCGCCCGTCTGATTGTCAACAATCTCAAGGTGTGCAGTCCGCCCCGCGTACGCGCCGACGTCCAGCATCTGCGCGACCAGCGGCTCGCTCTCGTCGCCGGTCGCGGTCGCCACCTCCTGGCCGTCGACGACCACGTTCACGCACGTCTCCCCCGGGTGCCGCCCACCGCTCAGGCTCACCGCGACGTACCGGCGCTCGATCGTGAAATCCCGGCTGGTCAGCTTCCCGACCGCTCCGTCGTACTTGCCGCCGCGGTAGTCGTACGACGTGACGAACCGGGTACCCGACACGTTCAGGTCGCCGAACCGCTTCATCAGGTCCGGTACGTCGAGCGGCCGCACCGGTCCCGGCCCGAAGGCGTCGCCGGTCACCGTCCAGCCGTCGAACGTGTCCCGCTCCCAGTCCTCGAACAGGATGTCGTTCTGCTCCGCGGCCAGATCGTCGACCGCGCCGAACTGAACCCCGCCCTTGAACGCCCGCGCCTGCAGCGTCGTCGGCTGACGTTTGCGGCTGTCGATGCACACCGGGTTCTCGGCGTACCCGAGCAGCGTCGTGCGGACCGCCGCCGAGGACGTGTTCCGCAGCGTGAACGACATGATCGTCGTCGGCAGCGTCGAGTCCAGCGTGGCCAGCGGGACGAACGGCGAGAACGCCTCCAGCTGCACGCTCACCGGGCTCCCGGCGTCGGCGTACGCGACCCGGCCGACCGGGTACGAACCAGTGAACCGGACGTCCTTGAACCCGGCCGCGTCCACCGTCCGGGTCGTCGTCCGCCCGCGGCTGGTCGTCCGCAGCGCGAACCCCTGCGCGAACTGCGACGCCCCCGGATCGTTCGCCGACAACGGGAACGCGTAGTGGTGCCCGGAGAAGTCCGCGCCGCCGAGCGGGAACGACGTCGGGTTGAACACGTCCCACACCCACAGGCGCCCGTCGCCGGACAGATACACCTGCCCGGTCGTACCGCCACCGACCGGCATCCCGATCCGCGGCAGCGCCGCACCCGTGTACGAGGTCGGCGTACCGCGGTCGAACAGCACCTTCGGATCCGTCGGCGGCGGAGCGGCCAGCGCCTGCGCCGGTACGGCGAGCGCGCCGACCGCGGCGGCGCTCAGCGAGATGAACGTCCGGCGACTGAGCTGGGCGCGCGGGCAGTCGCCGGCACAGGCCCGGTTCGCGCAGCCGGCCGGGGCGTGTGAAACGGTCATTCGGGTTCTCCTTGACGGGCGGAGGCGGGAGAAATCGATTTCCGAGATGCGTTGGAACACCGTAGCCAGCGCACCGGCGGAGGTCAACGGGTCCACCCGCTGGGATATTGTTCGACGTACATCAAACAAAGTCGTAGGCTCGGTGCCATGCCCGAATCTCGCCGGCCGGTGGTCGCGCTCGCGCTGATCGCCTCGTTCATGGTCTTCGTCGACAGCACGATCGTGAACGTCACGCTCGCCGAACTCGCCACCCACCTGCACGCGTCCCGCGCCGAGCTGGAGTGGTCGCTGAACGCGTACACGCTGTCGTTCGCCGCACTGATGCTCGGCGCCGGCGCGATCGCCGACACGCTCGGCGCGAAGCGCGCGTTCCTCACCGGGTTGCTGGTGTTCACGCTCTCGTCGGCGGTCTGCGCGGCGGCCGGCTCGATGCTGATGCTGAATCTCGCCCGGCTCCTGCAGGGCGCCGGCTCCGCCCTGCTGCTGCCGAGTGCGCTCGTCCTCGCGACGGCCTCCGCGACCGACGAACACACGCGGCACCGCCTGGTCAGCTGGTGGGCCGCGGCGGGCGGCGCCGGGATGGCCGCAGGCCCGCTGCTCGGCGGCGGCCTGGTCGCCCTCGCGAACTGGCGGGCCGTGTTCGCGGTCAACGTGGTGATCGGCATCCCGGCCGCGCTCTGGGCCTGGCGCACCATGCCGGCTGTGACACCGCGATCCAGGCGACTCGACCTCGGCGGGATGGGGACAGCGACCGCGTTCATCGGTGGGCTGGTGTTCACGCTGATCGAGGCACCGGCACGCGGCTGGCTCGATCCGGCGATCCTCGTGGCGGTCGTGGTGGCGGTCGCCGGCCTGGCCGGTTTCGTCCTGGTCGAGCGGTCGGTAAGGGCGCCGTTGCTGCCCCTGAAGCTGTACGCCGACCGCGGGTTCGCGGCGGCGGCGATCCAGGGGCTGCTGCTCAATTTCGCCTTCTACGGCGTGCTTTTCTCGATGAGCCTGCTCCTCCAGCAAGGTCGGCACCTGAGCGCGTTGGTGACCGGGCTGTTGTTCCTCCCGCTGACCGGGCTGATCTCGATCGCGAACATCGGCTCGGCGCCACTCGCCCGGCGCATCGGGCGTCCCGCGGTCCTCGCGATCGGGCAGGCGGTGATCACCGTCGCGATGCTCGCGCTCGCCTGGGCGAGTACGTCGTCGATGGTCTGGCCGATGGTGCTGGCGCTGGTCCCGATCGGGTTCAGCTCCGGGCTGCTGGTGCCGACGATGACGGCGCAGTCGATCGCCGCGGTCGAGCCGGCCCTGCACGGTGCCGCGTCGGCCGCGTTCAACACGTCCCGGCAGATCGGCGGCGCGATCGGCGTGGCGACGTTCGGGCCGCTGCTCGGTACGGCGCACGATCTCGGCAGCGGGTTCGTGACCTGCGCGGTCGTCGCGGCCGGAGCGAGCCTCGCCGGGCTGGGCGTCACCGCGCTCGGTCGCCGTACGCGGGTCCTCGTTCGCCCAGTCATCAGGTAGCTTTCCGGTAATAGAGGGGGGCGAGTGGCGCAACGGAAGAGGCGGGTGGGGACGACTGTCGCGCTCACGCTTGTCTGCGTGCTGGTGTGCGGGGTCGCGTTCGCCGGTGCCGTGTTCGTGCTGATGCCAGGCGCCCGCGACCGCAGTACGACGGCCTCCGCCAACGGCTCGCCGACGCCGAGCACCGCGCCCAAGCCACCGCGGCCGACCCCGAGCGTCCCCGAGTCCACCGACGAGCCCCTGCCCGGCGTCGACACCCCCGCGACTCCCCCGCCGTCGACACCGGTCGCGAACACCGGGACGTACGAGTGCCCGGGGTACAGCGGTATCCAGGTGCCGCTCCCGATGCTGCTCACCGACACGTTCCAGTGGGGCGACGACCCGCCGTACAAGGTCGGCAACGGCAACGGAGACATCAACTGGCGCGCCGACCCGTACAAGAAGCCCAGCTGGTACATGTGGCTGCACTCGCTGCGCTGGCTCGGCAACGGCATCGAGGCCGGCGGGCGCGGCGACCGTAAGGCGCTCACGCACGTGCTGGCGATCATCCACGACTGGGTCCACGACAACCCGTACAGCTGGAAGGGCGACGTCGGCGCGTGGGAAGCGACGATGCACCGCACCAACGTGCTGCTGTGCGCGCGCCAGGCGGTCCTGAGCGGGATGCACGTCAGCAAGCTGCCGGCGCAGTACGCCTGGCTGGACAAGGCGCTCGTCGATCACGCGCAGTTCATGATCGTGAACTGGAGCGGCCAGTCGAACCACGGTACCGATGAGAGCATCGCGCTGTTCGGCGTGGGCTGCACGCTCAAGCGGCCTGAGCTCAAGACGCTCGCGGTGGACCGGCTGACCCAGGCGATCACGACCGCGATCGACCCGCAGGGATCGACGAACGAGCAGTCCGTCGGGTACGCGATGTTCAACTACCTGCTCTGGGGCCGCGCCACGACCGCTCTGCAGCGCTGCGGCTCCGACCCGGGCACGGTGATCGACCAGCGCCGGGCCGCGCTGTCCGAATGGCTGGCGCTCGCGACCAAGTCCACCGGCGAACTCCAGCAGGTCGGCGACGCCGTCAAGCAGAAGCCGACCGGCGCGGCCGGGACCGCGCTCGACTACGTCGCCTCGCTCGGGAAGCACGGGACGAAGCCGGCGAAACGGGTCGCGGTGTTCGACGCCGGGTACGTGTTCGGGCGGACCGGCTGGGGCGAGACGCGGCCGTTCGCGCAGGAGTCGACGTACAGCATCCGGTACGGCGCGGCGCGCACACTGCACGGTCACGACGACCACATGTCGTTGACGTACTCGTCCCACGGCCGGGACGTGCTGATCGACCCGGGGCACTCCGGGTACCAGCTCGACAAGTGGCAGGCGTGGTCGAAGAGCCAGGCGGCGCACAACGTGATGACGATCCCGTCGGCCGACACCGCGTCGGTCGACACCCAGCTGGTCCGCGCGTCGATCACGCCGACCTGGGAGTCGTACTCGCTCGCCGACTCGCCGGCCGCGGGCGTGACCCGCAAGCGCGACGTACTCGTGCTGAAGGACCCCGACCTGATCGTCACGCTCGACCGCGGCCAGGCGACCGGCAACCAGCGGTACGAGACGCTGTGGCATCTCGCACCGGGCCAGAAGGTGACCGTCCAGTCCCCCACAGCGGCCGTCGCCACCGCGCCGGGCGCGAAGACGTACCTGCTCCAGATCCCGTACCAGCAGCAACCCGCCAAGGACGGCATCACCGTCGTCGAAGGTCAGCAGGATCCGGTGCAGGGCTGGTACTACCCCGACATCTTCCACCGCCAGTCGGCCCCGGTCGTCAAGTTCAACCGCACCGGCAACGAGGCGACCATCCTGTCCGCCATCGTCCCGACCGCGCCCACCGAAGCGGTGACCTACAAGACCCGCACCGCCAACGGCATGTTCTTCGTCGACCTCACCGTCGGCGCCCGAAAGACGACGATCCGCATCTCCGCCGACGGCCGCCTGACCCGGATCAGCTGAGAGTTTGGCCGGGCGTGGCCCGGATACCTGACGGGTGTGGGTGTTGCGCTCGCGCTGACGTCCGCGCTGTGTTTCGGGCTGTCGGACTTCGCGGCCGGCCTCGCTGCCCGTCGGTTGCACAGCGCGGTCGTCGTACTGCTCGGGCAGCTCTGCGGGGTCACGCTCGTCACCCTGCTGGCGTTGGTCGTCGCCGCTCCGCACGTCACGCCGGCCGCGCTCGGATGGGGCGCGCTCTCCGGGATCGGTACCGGGCTGGGCGCGGCGTTCCTGTTCCAGGCGATGAAGGTCGGCCGGTTCAGCCTCGTCGTACCGCTGAGTGACGTCGCCGGTGTCGCGATCCCCGTCGTGATCGGCGTGGCGCTGCTGCACGACCGGCTGAGCTGGTGGGCCTGGATCGGATTCGTGATCGCCGCGCCTGCGATCTGGCTGATCACCAGCGGGCGCGGGTCCCGGACCGGTCCGGCTTCCGGCGCCGGGTGGGCCTTGCTCTCCGGCGCCGCGTTCGCGCTGCAGTACGTCGCCCTGGCGCGCGCCGATGCCGCCGCCGGATTGTGGCCGTTGGCAATGAATCGGCTGGTCGCCGTGCTCACGGTCGTGCCGGTCGGCGCCCGCCGCGCGCGACTGCGGATGACCGGCAGTACGGCGTTGCTCGCGGTCGCCTCCGGTGTCCTCGGAACGTCGGCGATCGCCGCCTTCGTGCTCGCCAGCCGCGCGCAGGCGCTCTCGGTAGCCGTCGTACTGACCTCGCTCTATCCCGCGGTCACCGTGCTGCTCGGGCTGACCGTGCTGCACGAGCGCCTGACCGGCCGACAGGTCACCGGCTTGGTCTGCGCCGCGGCAACCGTCGTCCTGGTCTCGCTCTGAGCAGTCACACCCGCTTACCGATGCGCGTACTGCGAGCCTCGGTCTGGAACGCGTCGCGCGGGCTTTGCACGGAGGCCAGTGAGACGATGTCGCGGCCGTAGAAGAACGACGCGAGCCAGATCGCCAGCACCCGGACCTTGCGGTCCCAGGTCGGCACTGCGAGCACGTGGTAGCCGCGGTGCATCAGCCAGGCCGGCAGCCCCTTGATGACGAGTCTGCGGTACTGGAAGATTCCGGTCCCGAGGCCGAGCGTGGCGATCGCGCCCAGGCTGTGGTGCACGTAGTTCTTCGGCTCCTTCCCACGCAGCGAGCGCAGCAGGTTCTTCGCCAGCAGCTTCCCCTGCCGTACGGCGTTCTGCGCGTTCGGCACCGTGTAGGCGGCAGCACCCGCGAGATCCGGTACGGCGGCATCGTCACCGGCTGCCCACGCGTCCGGGATCACCTCGTCCGCGGTCCCGATGCGCAGATCCGCGCGCACCTGCACCAAGCCGCGCTCGTTGTGCGGCAGGTCCGTGTGGTTGCGCAGCAGCCGGGTCGCGGCGTTGCCCGCCGTCCAGACGATCAGCTCAGAGTCGAACTCGGCGCCGTCGGACAGCACGACGTGCCCGTCGTCGGCGGACGTCATCGTGGTGTTCAGGTGCACGACCGCGCCGCGCTTCTCGAGCATCCGCACCACCCACTGGCCCGGGCCGTCGCTGACCTCGGGCAGGATCCGCCCGGACGCCTCGACCAGGTGGAACGCGAGGTCGCTCTCCGACAGCTCCGGGTACTTCTTCAGCAATGCCCGGGCCAGCGACAACAGCTCCGCGAACCCCTCGACCCCGGAGAATCCCCCGCCCACGAAGGTGATCGTCAACAGCTTCCGCCGCTGCGCCCCCGGCTCCAGCCCGGCCGCTTCGTCGAACGCCGTGAACAGCCGGTCCCGGATCGCCACCGCCTCCTCGACGTGCTTCATCCCGATCGCGCGGTCCGCCACCCCGGGTACGTCGAACGTCCGCGTCACGGCGCCCGCCGTCACTGCGATCACGTCGTACGGCATCGTGTAATCGGCGCCCTGCGCGGGCCGGATCGTCACCGTCCGCTCCGCGTGCGAGATGCCGACGACCATCCCCGCGACGAGCTTCGTGTGCCGCAGGTTGCGCCGCAGCGAGACGGCCGCGTGCCGCGCCTCGACCGACCCGGCCACCACCTCGGGCAGGAACGGCTGGTACGTCATGTACGGCCGCGGGTCGACCACGATCACCTCGGCCTGACCGCGCCGCAGCTTCTTCTCCAGCCGCCACGCCGTGTAGAACCCGGCGTACCCGCCGCCCACCACCAGGATCCTGCGCACCAGATTCTCCGTCCGTCGTCGACTCAACAGGTAGACAACTCGACCCAGCCGATTGTGACAAGCAACGCGCCGCCCGGGTCGACGCGTATTCCCACTACTGACCCCGCCCCGGAGGTGCCCACCGATGGTCGCTCGTGCCCGTATCCGCCTGGCGCTGACAACGGCCGCACTGCTCGTCTTCCCCATCCTGCCCGCAGCACCGATCGCACACGCTGCTGCCAAGCCCACAGCCACAGCCGCGGGCGTGGCCACCGGGACGGTCACGCTGATCACCGGAGATCAGGTGTCGCTGGCCGCTGGTGCGCCGGCGATCAAGCCCGGGCCGGGGCGTGACCGGATGAGCTTCACCGCGAGCAAGGTGAACGGCCGGGTGACCGTGATCCCGTCGGACGTCCACCGGCTGGTCGACACCGGGCGACTGGACCGGCAGCTGTTCGACGTCACCGGGCTGATCGAGGCCGGGTACGACGATGCGCACACGGACGCGATCCCGGTCATCGTCGGGTACTCCGCCGCCGCCGCGAAAGCACGCCCCGCGATCAGCGCGCTGAAGACCTCCCGCGCGCTGGCCGCGATCAACGCGAACGCCGGCTCGGTGGCGAAGGCGTCGGCGCGGTCCTTCCTCGCCACGGTCGCGACGAGCCCGGCGATCCGTCACGTGTGGCTGGACGGCAAACGGCACCTGCTGCTGGACAAATCGGTCCCGCAGATCGGGGCGCCCGCCGCCTGGCAGGCCGGATATACCGGCAAGGGCGTCCGGGTCGCCGTGATCGACAGCGGAATCGACGCGCAGCACCCGGACCTGGCGTCGCGGGTCGCCGGGGTGCAGACGTTCGGCGACGACCTGCCCGGTGACCAGATCGGCCACGGGACGCACGTCGCGTCGATCGTGGCCGGCACCGGCGCCGCCTCGAACGGGCAGTACCGCGGGGTCGCGCCGGACGCCGAGCTGTACGACGCGAAGGCCTGCACCGACACGGTCTGCAACGACTCGTCGGTCCTCGCCGCGATGGAGTGGGCCGCCCGCGACGTGCACGCCCAGGTGGTCAACATCAGCCTCGGCTTCCCGTTCGACCGCGCGGACGATCCGCTGGAGCAGGCGATCACCACGCTCACCGCCGAGACCGGCACGCTGTTCGTCGTTGCCGCCGGCAACCAAGGCAGCGCCCCGGGCGGCAGCATCACCTCCCCCGGACGCGCCGCGGCGGCACTCACCGTCGGCGCCGTCGACCGGGACGACACGATCGCGCCGTTCTCGAGCCGCGGCCCGGCGCCCGGTGACGCGGTCCTCAAACCGGATGTCACCGCCCCCGGCGTCGGCATCGTCGCCGCGCGCTCGTCCGAGGGGACCGTCGGCGAGCCGGTGAACGACTACTACACGCGGATCTCCGGTACGTCGATGGCCGCGCCGCACGTGGCCGGCGCCGCCGCCCTGCTGCTCCAGGAACACCCGGACTGGAAGGCGCCCGAGCTGAAGAGCGCCCTGATGAATTCCGCGAAGTCCGCACCGGATCAGGGACTGTTCGATCAGGGCGCGGGCCGGATCGACGTCGCCCGCGCGGTCGCCCAGCCGATCCTCGCCGGCCCGCCGAGCATCTCGTTCGGTACGGCGGACTGGCCGCACGCCGACGACCAGCCGGTGACGCGGACGATCACCTACCGCAACACGGGGACGAGCCCGGTCACGCTCACGATCGGTACCGAGCTCACCGCGCCGGACGGCACGCCCGCGCCTGGCCAGGCCCTGACGGTTGGCACCTCCCAGCTGACGATCGCCGCCGGTGCGTCCGCCCCGGTGCAGGTCACGTCGAACACCAACCACACCGGCCCGGACGGCCGGTACACCGGTCAGGTGATCGCGACCTGGCCGGACGGCGGCCAGGTCCACGTCCCGGTGACCGTGCTGAAGGACATCGAGGCCTACAACCTGACCGTCCACGTGATCGCCCCCGACGGCATTCCCGCCACCGGCGCGAACGTGACAGTCCAGCCGCTCGACGGGTCGTCCGAGCACATCCTGTTCGGCGACGGCACGGTGCGGCTGCCTCCTGGCGAGTACGCCGTCGACGCGAGCCTTACCGGCGATGCGACGTACGCGATGGTCCAGCCGCGGGTCCACCTGACGGCCGACGCCACCGTGGTGTTCGACGCTCGGCAGGCCCGCAAGGTCGCGATCGACGTACCGACGTCAGCTGTGCAGCGCTCCATGCAGACCGTCGATTACGTCCGGACGATGGGCGAGGAAGAGGTCGACCAGATCTTCGGCGCGTTCGGCGGCCAGGACCTGTACACGCTGGGCCTCGGCGACTCGGTGCCCGACGGCCAGGTGTCCGCGGTCATCGCCTCGCACTGGTACGGCGGGTCGTCGGCGTACCACACGACGGATCTCGTCAACGGCCGGTTTCCCACCGGGTTCCAACGGACGGTTCGCGATCGGGATCTGGCCACGGTACGCACGCAACTGCAGCACTCGACCGGTGACGGCTATCAGCTGATGACGACTGCGTCGCTACCGGGCCACGAGAGTTTCACCGAGCCTGTGTCCGTGCCTGCGCCGATCACGCTGATCCAGCATGTCGAGGCCGCACCGGTTGAGTGGAGCCAGACCTTGGAGGAGCCGACGGCGGACGGTGAATCGTCGACAATCCTCTTGTCGACGTCGAAGTCGTACCGCGCGGGCGGGGTCTACCAAGAACGCTGGAACGCCCCCGTCCGCAGCCCCAGCGACGTGTCGGTCGCGCGCGGCGGCAGCGAACTCTCGGTCGGTCTGACCAAGATCACCGACGCCGATGGGCACGGTGGTTTCGCCGCGACGACCGCCGAGTCGGCGAAGCTGTACCGCGGCGAAACCTTGGTCGGCCAGTCGCGGGAGTACGGCAGCCTGTTCGCGGACGGGCTGCCGCCCGAACCGGCCACGTACCGCTTCGAAACATCCGCGACGCTGACGACGTCGGAACGCATCGAGTATCGGGCGACGTTCGGTTCCCAGGCCGGTGAGAGCACCACGCCGCTGTGGAGCATCGGCTACCGTCCGATTGTCAACAATCAGAACGTCAGCACGTGGACACCGATCACGAGGCTGCCGGTTCTCCCCCGTACGGCGGCGGACACGACGATCCGTACGCTCCGGGTCGAGTACTCGCCGGACAACGGCGCAACCTGGCACCCGGCACAGGTCGAGTGCCTCGGGGGCCGTACGTACCAAGCAGTCTTCCCGACGCCCAAGGCGGCCGTCTCCCTCCGAACCACGCTCACCGACGCGGCCGGCATCGCCGTCACCCAGACCAACCTCAACGCGTACGTGGTGCAGGAGGCTCGGTGAGTAGCCGCAGGACGAGGGACAGCGGGGGCCAGGAGGTGTGCCCGCGGCGGGTCAGGGCGAGGGCTCGCATGCGCGGCTCCGGGGCGCGCAGGCGGCGCAGCGAGATGCCGGTCGTCTTCGGGTACGTCGCGGGCAGCAGCGCGACGCCGAGGCCCGCCCCGATCATCTCCTGGACCAGCGGCAGGCTGTCGGCGCGTTGCGTGACGCGGGGTTCGAACCCGGCCAGTGCGGCGATCGTACGGACGACCTGCTCGTCGGCGGTGTGCCGGGAGTTCACGATCCAGTCGCTGTCCGCGAACGCCGCGAGTACCTCGGCCGACGTGCCCGGCGTACGACGGGACCGGGACGGCACGGCCAGGCTCCACGAGGACTCCCAGAGCGGCGCCGCCTCGAGCGCGGGACCGAGTCGCGCGGGCGCGAGGTTGTAGTCGTAGGTCAGCGCGAGGTCCACCTGGTCCCGCTCGAGCATCGCCACAGCGTCCGGTGGTTCCTGCTCCTGGATCTCCAGCCGTACCGCGGCCAGCAACCGCGGTACGACGGGCAGCAGGGACTCCCGGATCGCGGTGTGGAACGCGGCGACCCGGACCGTACCGGCAGGCTCCGCGGACGGGTCGAGAGCGGCCCGCGCGGCCTCGTGCGCCGCCAGGATGTCGACGGCATGTCGGGCCAGCCGCCGCCCTGCCGGAGTGAGCCGGACCCGCCGGCCGTCGGGCTCGATCAGCGGCGTGCCGACCTCCTTGGCGAGCGCGGCGAGCTGCTGCGACACCGTGGAGGTGGTCACGCCGAGAACGTCCGACACCGCGTGCATCGAGCCCAGCCGGGAGAGCGCGAGCAGCAGTTCCAGCCGACGTACGTCCATTCAGTAATCATGAACGATCTGTCCACGATTCTCACGTGGACGCGAACGACTGCAGCGGGCTTCACTGGACGGTATGCGCACACGGAGGATCGGCATCGCGTTCGCGGTGCTGTCGATGACGATGGTCCAGCTCGGGCTGGCCGTCTCGGTCGGGCTGTTCGACCGGGTCGGCCCGGAGGGCGCCGCCTGGCTCCGGCTCGCCTGCGCGGGCGTGATCGTGCTCGTGTTGTTCCGCCCGCGGCCAAGTGCGTTCGACCGCAACGCTTTCCTCGCCGCGGTCGGTCTCGGGGTCGCGACCGGCGGCGTGACCTTGCTGTTCATGGCGGCCGTGGCGCGGCTCCCGCTCGGGACCGCGAGCGCGCTGGAGTTCCTGGGTCCGCTCTCGGTCGCGGTACTGCGTAGTCGCGGGCGGCTGATCTGGCCGGCGCTGGCGTTCGCCGGCGTACTGGTCCTGACCCAGCCGTGGCACGGCGCGGTCGACGGTATCGGCGTACTGTTCGCGCTCGGCGCGGCGGCGTGCTGGGCGGCGTACATCGTGCTCACCCAACACGTCGGCGGCAACGTCACGGGCCTGCAGGGCATGGGCGTCTCGATCCCGGTCGCTGCCGTGCTGGCGACCGTCGTCGCCGGACCGGCCACGATCCCGGTCCTGACCTGGCAACTGGTGCTCATCGGGTTCGGCCTGGCGCTGCTGCTTCCGGTGATCCCGTTCAGCCTCGAGTACCTCGCGCTCCGCCGCCTGGACGCGGGCGTCTTCGGCACCCTGATGAGCCTCGAACCCGCCCTCGCCCTGCTGATCGGCTGGCTACTCCTCGGCCAGTCCCCCAGCCTGTTCCAGGCCCTCGGCATCGGCTGCGTGATCACCGCCGGCATCGGCGCCGAACGCGCCGCCACTCCACAGCGCGCCGACCTCGTCTCGATCACCTGACCAGACGCTCCTCGGGCACCCCCCAACCACGAGTAGCGGTTCATGCTCCACCGCCGGCGCTCGGCGGCGCGCCGTCGTCACCGCCGACAGCCGCCGCGCGGGCGCTCAGGGTCTTTCAGGCGGAGCGGGCTTCGGCGACGAGTTGGCCGCGGGGGGTGTCGGGGAAGCGGTCCAGGAGGGTGCGGACCTGGTCGGCGGGGACGTTTGCGCCGAACATCTCGGTGTGTGGTTCGAGCCGGACGCCTTCGGAGAGCGGGCCGGCGAGGACCGGGTCGAAGCCGAGGGTGTCGACGAGGGCGGCCACCTGGGCGGCGGCTTCCGGTGGGCCGGCGATTGCGATCGCCTTGCGGTCGGGGGCGCCGGCCGGGCGGGCGCCTTCGTCGAGGTCGTGGTAACCCATGTGGTTGAAGGCCTTCACGACGCGGGACTCCGGCAGGAACTCCTGCACGATCTCCGACGAGGACGTCCGCGGATCGGTGAGGTCGTCGCGAACCCCGTCGACCTCCCACCAGTAGTTCATCGCGTCGACGACGAGCTTGCCCCGCAACTCCTGCACCGGAATCGTCCGGTACTTCCCCAACGGCAGCGCCAGAATCACCACATCCGCCGCGGCCGCCGCCTCCGCGGCAGTCACCGCGACCGCCCCAGGAGTCACTACGTCAACGATCAACGCGATCTTCGACACCTCACCCGACCCCGCGATCAGCACCCGATACCCAGCCGCAACCGCCAGCCGAGCCAGCACCGTCCCCACCTTCCCGGCCCCAAGAATCCCCACCGTCGCCACACCAACCCCCTCCGAACCATGACCGAAGTCCGTCCCAGGCACCGGGCCGGAGCTCACCCGGGGAGCTCTCTCGGGGCTGGTCACTTGGACTCCGCGAGGATCTCACGCACCAGCGGGACCACCTTGGTGCCGTACAGCTCGACCGTCTTGAGCCGCGCGCTCACGGGAAGCGGGCCGCCCGAGTAGATCAGGTCGAAGCGCGAGGCCCCGATCGCCTGAACGGCGCCCGCGATCCGGCGGGCCACGGTCTCCGGCGACCCGACGTACATCGATCCGTGCAGCACCTCGGACTCGAACTCCTCGCGCTTCAGCGGCGGCCAGCCGCGCAGTGCGCCGATCCGGTCGCGCATCACCTTGTACGGCGCGAAGTAGATCTCCTTCGCCTCCTCGTCGGTGTCCGCGACGAACCCCGGCGAGTGCATCCCGACCGGATGTGCGACCGTCCCGAACTGCTCGGAGGCCCGCTTGTACAGGTCGACGTACGGCGCGAACCGCTCCGGCGAGCCGCCGATGATCGCGAGCATCAGCGGGAGCCCGTAGTACGCCGTCCGCACCACCGACTGCGGCGAACCGCCGACGCCGACCCACGTGGTCAGCCGGCCGGACTCGGTCTTCGGGTAGACGTCCACGTTGTCCAGCGCCGCCCGCACCGTACCTTCCCAGGTCACCGGCTTCTCGTCGAGCAGCCGCACGAACAGCTGCAGCTTCTCCTCGAACAGCTTGTCGTAGTCGGCCAGGTCGTACCCGAACAACGGGAACGACTCGGTGAACGACCCGCGCCCGAGGATCACCTCGGCGCGCCCGTTCGACAGCGCGTCCACGGTCGCGAACCGCTGGAACACCCGCACCGGGTCGTCCGAGCTCAGCACGGTCACGCCGGACCCGAGCTTGATGTTCGACGTCTTCGTGGCGATCCCGGCGAGCACCGTCTCCGGTGTCGAGATCGAGAACTCCGGGCGGTGGTGCTCCCCGAGGGCGATCGCGTCCACGCCGATCTCGTCGGCCAGCACCGCCTCGTCCACCACCTGCCGGATCGCCGCCGCGGCGGTCACCGGCGCGCCGCTGTCGTCCACCGGGATGTCCCCGAAGGTGTCGAGCCCGAAGGCCACCTCGGCCGGCGTAGGCGTTGGCACGGGCGTTGGTGTGGACATGGTCTGCACGCTCCTGTTCGGTCCTGACAAGTCTAGGTTGACACGTCAACACCAGAACCGGCGGGGTTCATTCCCAGTGCCGCAGCTTGTCCGGGTTCAGCACGATCCAGACGGCCGCCACCTTCCCGCCGGTGACCTGCAGGCTGACCACGGCGACGACCCGCCCGGCGGTCCGCAGTACGACGCCGGACTGCCCGTTGACCGCCTCCACGGTCAGCGCGACGCCCGGGCCGATCAGCTCGGTCACGCACCGCGCGACCTCGCCCGGACCCTGGATCCGGCCGGCCGTGACGACCTGTCCGCCGCCGTCGGTGACCGCCACCACCTCCCGGGTCAGCAGACTCCGCACCGCGTCGGCGCTACCGGCACGGCACGCTGTCGCGAACCGGTGCACGACGGCATGCCCGCTCGACGTGAACACACTGAGCCTCCTGCTCAAGCGACCGCGGTGAGCTTCGCCCCGTTCAGCTGCCACATCACCTCCCTGATCCCGCTCGGCGAGACGGTCACGACGCAGACCGCGAACAACACGCCGTCGCGGTACAGCATCGCGGACCAGCCGCCGTTCGCCTCGCCCAACTCCACCCTGACGCCCCGCCAGAAATGCGAGGCGAAGGCCCGGTGGAACTTCGCGACCCGGTCCCGCCCGACCACCGGGAACTTCGACACCTGGCGCGCGCCGTTCCCGTCCGAGTAGCTGATCGCGTCGGTCGCGAGCAGACGTTCGAGCCCGGCCAGGTCGCCCTCGCGGGCGGCCGCGATGAATGCCGTCAGCAACTTCCGCTGCTCGGCCCCGGTCACCTCGGTACGGCGTTCCGCGCGGATCCGTTTCCGCGCCCGGCTGACCAGCTGCCGCACGGCGGCCGGCGTCGTCTCCAGCATCGTGGCCAGCTCGCCGTACGGAAAGTCGAACGCCTCGCGCAGGATGTACGCCGCCCGCTCCGTCGGCGACAGCCGCTCGAGCACGAGCAGCATCGCGAAGCTCAACGCCTCCCCGTGCTCGGCCCCGAGGTACGGGTCGGCGCTGGTGTCCACCGGCTCCGGCAGCCAGGGCCCGATGTACGTCTCCCGCCGGGCACGGGCGGACTGGCTCGCGTTGATCGCGAGCCGGGTCACCGCGGTCGACAGGTACGCCGCCGGGCTGTCCACCGTGCCGCGGTCCGCGGCCTGCCAGCGCATCCACACCTCTTGGACCAGGTCCTCGGCTTCGGCGTGGCTGCCCAGCATCCGGTACGCGATCCCCATCAGGCGCGGGCGCACCTGGTTGAAGACCGCGACGGCGTCGTCGAGGTTCTCAGTCATCAGCTGGAGGATAGGCTTCCGGGACTTCGACCGCCTCCACGTCCAGCTCGCGCACGAACTCGGGCCGGCCCGTCATCGGGCCGCGGACCACTCGTCGTAGTGCAGCTCGCCCAGCGTCGCCTCGCCGATCGGGACCAGGCTGCGCTCGGTCAGCTCGGAGCCGAAGTACTTCGCGTGCACGTCGGTCACCACCTCACGGGGGTCACCGTGCTCCGCGAGCGCCTTCCGGAAGAACTCATCCATCCGGAACTCGTCCGGCCCGGCGATGTCGATCCGCCCGTTCAGCGGGCCGCCGACCGCGACCCGGCCGAGGTTCCTGGCGACGTCCTCGGCCGCGATCGGCGCCCAGGCGACCGGCGCGATGTGCACCTTGCCGTCGTCCCAGGTGCCTTCGTCCGCGATCGCCCCGACGAACTCCATGAACTGCGTCGCGTGCACCAGCGAGTACGGCATCCCGGACTCCTTGATCAGCTCCTCCTGCGCGATCTTCGCCGCGAAGTACCCGTTGTCCGGCATCCGCTCGGTCCCCACGATCGAGATCCCGACGTGATGCCGCACCCCGGCCGCGTCGCCGGCCCGCAGCACGTTCGACGTCGAGGTCCTGAAGAACTCCATCACCGGCCCGGCCTCGAACGACGGCGAGTTCGCCACGTCGACCACCACGTCCGCGCCCTTCAGCACCTCCGCCAGGCCTTCGCCGGTGATCGTGTTCACCCCGGTGCTCGGCGCCGCCGGCACCGCCTCGTGGCCGTGCTCGGTGAGCTTCGCCACCAGTTTCGTACCGATCAACCCGGTGCCGCCGATCACGACGATCCTCATCGCAGGTTCCCTTCGTTGGTTGTGAGCCGTCACGAGATAAGACAGGGCATCTCGCGTGGTTGTGACGGTCACAGCCAGGACTTCTGCTTTGTCTTGGGTCAGGCTGTGAGGCCTGCGAGGTTCTTCAGGGTCGCCTGCAGTACGTCGGAGATCGGTACGTCGTCAGCCGCGTTGATCCAGCGCTCGAACGAGACCTTGAACACCGCGACCCCGGTCTCGGCCGCCAGCGCGGCGATGTCCGGCGCGACGCCGCGGTCGAGCAGGCCCTGGGTGAGCGCGGTGGTGAGCGTGGCCATCTTGATCAGCTCGCGCTCCCGCAGCTCCGGCGTCGACATGATCACCGCGGACCGACGCCGCGAGTACTCCCGGCGGATGTCGTCGAAGAAGTCGGCCGAGGCGAGCACCGCGGTCGTCATCGCCTCCATCGGGGTCGCGTCCGCCGGAGCGCCAGCGAGCGCGGCGACCATGTGTTCCTGCAGCAGCTCGGAGCCGGCGAACAGTACTTCGCGCTTGTCCGCGAAGTGCCGGAAGAACGTCCGCGCCGTGACCCCGGCCCGGTCGGCGATCTCCGCGACGGTCGTGCCGTCGTACCCGCGCTCGGCGTACAACGCCATCGCGGCCTCTCGCAGCCGCCCGGCCGCGTCCGGCTCCCACCGTCCCATGGCCCCGATCCTAGCCGATGTCATCGAGTGACATCAGGGTGTAGCATCGGTGATGTCAGTCAATGACATCACTCGGAAGGAACATCTCATGCGTGTCTTCATCACCGGAGCATCCGGCCACGTCGGCTCGGCGCTGGTCCCGGAACTGCTGCACAACGGTCACCAGGTGCTCGGCCTGGCGCGTTCGGACGAGTCGGCGAAGCGGCTCACCGACTGGGGCGCCGAAGCGGTCCGCGGCGACCTGCACGACCTCGACCGGCTGCGCGCGGCCGCCGCCGCTGCGGATGGCGTCGTACACCTCGCGTTCCGGCACGAGGCGATGGTGGCCGGCGACCTGGCCGGTGCCGCGGAGTCCGATCTCGCCGCCCTGCAGGCGATCGGCGACGCGCTGGCGGGTACGGACAAGCCGCTCGTCAGTACGTCGGGCACCGGCATGCTCGCCCAGCTCCAGCAGGGC
>NZ_DASRVN010000156.1:0-7069 GCF_035655035.1 Kribbella sp.
GCGCGGGACCTCGCCCGCCGCGGCGACCTGCCGCTGCATCCGATCGACCTGTGGACGTACGCACACCTCGACCGGCTGCCACCGTTGCGGCCGTTGGCGGAAGACCTGGCCGTAGGACCTTCGTACGCGGCCGATGCCTTCGTGGAGATCGCTCGGCTCCGCCTGGACCTGGTGGTCGAGGACGTGCGAGAGCGGGGCCTTGGCGACGTACCTGCGTTGGTGGAGGGGCCACAGCTGTACCCGTCGATGGCTGGCGACGTACCGGCGGCAGTGTGGTTGCTCCCGGACCCTGAGCAGACCAGACGCGCCCGGCAGGAGCGGCCGGGTGGTCACGAGCAGTTGGAGGGGCTGCTGGCGCGGGACGCGCTGCTGGCGGATCGGGTACGACGAGAGGCCGCAGAGCTCGGACGTGTCGTCGTAGAGGTGCCGGCTGACCCGGACTGGGCTGTTATCGCCCAGAGCGTTGCGGAAGCGCTGGGGCCGCTCCCCCGGCTACAGGGCGGTGCAGAGCTCAGCAGGCAGCGGCAGTACGAGAACCTGGCGGCGTGCAGGCAGGGCCGTCTATGGCAGGCGGACCGGGGGCTGGCCGAGCTGCCGCCGTACCCGTTCGCCTGCGAGTGCGGCACGCCCGGCTGCGCCCGCACGTGGGCGGGGACTCCCGACGAATATGACGTACGGCGCGGCGAGGGGTGGCTGACGACTCATCCAGCGTGCTAGGGTTTTGGATTGTTGCAGTTGCAGTTCCACGTTCGTGTCGAAGCGCCCGCGGATTTGTGATCCGCCGGGCGTTTTGTCGTATCAGGAGAAAATCATGGCTTTGGGAACAGTGAAGTGGTTCAACGGCGAGAAGGGCTTCGGCTTCATCTCCCAGGAGGACGGCGGCGCCGACGTGTTCGTGCACTACTCGGCGATCCAGACCCAGGGCTTCCGCTCCCTGGACGAGAACCAGCGGGTCGAGTTCGAGATCGCCCAGGGCCCGAAGGGCCTGCAGGCGGAGAACGTTCGCCCCGTCTGACCTCGGCCGTCCTTCCAGACGGGTTGTTTTGACGGCAGGCCCGGCTCAGGCCGGGTCTGCCGTGCTCCACAGGTACTCGCCGTCCTCCAGTACGTCGGTGCGCGCGAGACCGATCGCGGCCGCCACAGCGGCCGACGCGGTGTGTTCCGGATGCACGTGCGCGATGATCCGGTGCGCAGTTCCGCCCCGCAGCCAGGTGACCAGTCCCAGTGCTGCTTCTTTCGCGAATCCACGGCCCTGCCAGGCGGTGCCGATCACCCAGGCAATTTCCGCCGTACTTCCGGTGACGGTTGCCTGAACAAATCCGATCAGGTTGTCGTCGTACCGGACGACCCAGTTCAGCCATTGTTCGTCCTCGCGGTCCGGACCGGCCAGCTGCCGGCGGTACCGCGTCTCGAGCGCCTCCACGGTCGGCGGCTCCCCGCCGGTGAACGTGTAGAGGCCCGGGTCGGACAGCACCTCGGCCATCGGTACGGCGTACTCGACGCGCAGCGGCAGCAGCGTGAGGCGCTCAGTGGTGATCATCGCGCAACGGTAAACCTCGTAATACTGGTCTGCATGATCGAGATCGATTGGGCGGGCGAGGCCGGGCGGCTGCGGGCGTCCGCGGAGGGTGAGACCGACTGGAACGCGGCGGTGGCGGGCACGCTCGTACGCGACGGCGACCAGGTGCTCGCGGACGTCGGCTGCGGTGGCGGCGGGATGGCGAAGGCGCTCGCCGAGGCGCGGCCGGGTACGACGGTGGTGGCGATCGACGCGGATCCTGACGTACTCGAGCAGGCACGCGAGCACACGGCCGGGCTGGTGCGGTGCGAACTCGCGTCGATGGACGACGGCGCGGAACCGTTGCGGCAGGCAATCGGTGCACCGGCGGACCTCATCTGGGCGTCCGCCTCGGTGCACCACGCCGCCGATCAGCAGGCGGCCGTGGACGCTTTGGCCTCACTGCTCTCACCCGGCGGACGGCTGGCGCTCGCCGAAGGTGGACTGCCGGCGCGGCACCTGCCGTGGGACCTCGGTCTCGGCGAACCCGGCCTGGAACTGCGGCTGGACCTGGCCCAGGACCGGTGGTTCAAGGTGATGCGAGACTCGCTGCCCGGATCCGTACCGATGCCGTACGGGTGGACCGAGGCGCTGACCCGGGCCGGACTCGTCGACGTGACCACGCGGAGCGTACTGAGCGAGACGCCCGCGCCGCTGCCTCGCGGGCGGCTGGACGGTGTCGTGAATGCGTTCCGGACACGGATCGAGCGGCTGACCGGCGGCGGGCACGGTCACGGTCACGGTCACGTTGTGCCTGATGCAGAGTGGCTCAGTCCGGAAGATGTCGGCGCCTGGCGGCAGTTGCTGGACCCCGAGGGGCCGTATTTCCTCGGACGTCGCACCGACCTCGCCGTACTGTCCGTCCGGAGCGTCCACATCGGGCACGCGCCGCGCTGACCGGGTACGCAGTCGCCGTACTGCCGGGCCCTCGCCGTAAGGTGGGTGCCCATGAACGACCGGCTGGTGTGGATCGACTGTGAGATGACCGGCCTCGATCTGGTGAACGACGCCCTGATCGAGGTCGCGGTGCTGGTCACCGACTACGAACTCAACGTGCTCGGTGACGGGATCGACCTGGTGATCGCGCCACCCCCCGGCGCGCTCGAGCAGATGGGTGACTTCGTCCGCGACATGCACACCGCCTCCGGCCTGCTCGACGAACTCGCCGGCGGCATCCCGCTGATCGAGGCCGAGCAGCAGGTCCTCGACTTCATCACGTCGTACGTCAAGGAACCCCGCAAGGCCGCCCTCGCCGGCAACTCGGTCGGCACCGACCGCACCTTCCTGGTCCGCGACATGCCGCGCGTCGAGTCCCACCTGCACTACCGCAATGTCGACGTCAGCTCGATCAAGGAACTCGTCCGCCGGTGGTACCCGCGGGTCTACTACGCGACGCCCACCAAGAACGGCAACCACCGCGCGCTCGCCGACATCACCGAAAGTATCAGCGAACTGCGGTACTACCGGGAGACCGTGTTCGTCCCCCAGCCCGGGCCCGACTCCAGCACCGCACGCGCCGCCGCCAACCTCGTCAGCGCACCCACCGAGGACAGCCCAACCGGCTCCTGACCTGCGGATCCACCCTCGATTTCAGGTCCTGCCACTTCGTCGCTATGATTGCTCAGCCGTCGCAGTTCGGACGGCAATGGTGGGTGTAGCTCAGCTGGTAGAGCACCTGGTTGTGGTCCAGGTGGTCGCGGGTTCAAGTCCCGTCACTCACCCGATGGCCGGCCGTGCCTGCGGAGAGCGCAGGCTTGGTCGGCTTCGTCATTTTGTGCGGCTGCGCTTCGCTTGCCGCAAGCGGGGGCTCCGCCACCCGCACCCCTTTGCGCTTCGCTTCGCTCGGCTGCTGTGGCTGGCATTGGCGGTTGTCTCACCGCCCGGGCTGGGCTTCCCGCACCCCTTTGCGCTTCCCTTCGCTCGGCTGCCGTGGCTGGCATTGGCGGTCACCTCACCGCCCGGGCTGGGCTTCACCCTTCTCCCACGCCTTTACCTTCGCTTCGCTCGGCTGCTGTGGCTGGCTTTGGCGGTCACCTCACCGCCCGGGCTGGGCTCCACCCCTCCCTCACCACCTGGGCTGGGCTTCGCCCTTCCCTCACGCCTTGCGCTTCGCTTCGCTCGGCTGGTGTGGCTGGGTTGGTGGTTGTCTCACCGCCTGGGTTGGGCTTCGCCCTTCTCCCAGCGTTTGGGGTTGGGTGCGTGCGAGGATGCTCTGGTGAAGCTCAGTGGGAGTGCCTGGTTCGGGTACGGCTTGGTGGTTGTGGTGACGTTTGTGGTGGGGGTTTTGGCGTTTGCTGTGTGGGTTCTTTCGCTGGTGTTCTGAGGCTCGTGTGACCTGACGTGCTCGTGGATGCGTCTTCTTGTGCAGAGGCATCTTCTGGAGGTGTGGATGGGTACGGGCGAGGACTTTGAGGAGTTCGCGCGGGTGCAGATACCGCGGTTGTATCGGACTGCCTGGTTGTTGTGCGGGGATCGGCATCATGCCGAGGACCTGGTGCAGGAGACGCTGGCGAAGATGATGCGGGGCTGGGGGCGGATCGACGCGCCGGGGGCGTATGCGCGGACCGCGTTGGTGCGGACGTATGTCTCGCAGCGGCGGCGTAAGAGTTGGGGTGAGCGACCTACAGAGGACTTGCCCGAGGTAGTGGAGCGGGCTGGGGATCCGGAGTTGCGGATCGCTCTGCAGAGCGCGTTGGGGGAGCTTGCGCCGTTGGATCGGGCGGTGCTGGTGCTGCGGTTCTTCGAAGATCGCAGCGTCGAGCAGGTGGCGCTCGATCTAGGCAAGAAGACCAGTGCGATCACTACACGCACCGCCCGAGCCCTGGAGCGCCTGCGGGCGGTTCTTGGCGACGGTGCCGACCAGCTGATCGCCCTCTGACCTCAGGAGAACCCCATGAACAACCTCACCGACCTGATGCAGCGGGCCACCGAGAACCTCGAGCCCGTCACCACCGACCTGCTGGAACGTACGGTCGTGCAGGGCACCCGTTTGCGCCGTCGTCGTACGATGCTCCTCGCCGCGGGCGGCACCGGCGCCGTACTGGCCACCGCCGGCCTGATCGCGGGCGGGATCCATGTGCTCAACTCGCCCGCCGACGCCGCAGCAGCCGGTACGCCGATCCCGGCCGTCAAGCCGTCGGCGTCCGTGTCGAGCAAGCCGTCCGTGGCGCCTTCGGTCAAGCCGACGCCATCGACGACGAACGCGGCGCTGAACGCGCAGACGCTGGCCACACTGAAGTCGCTCATCTCCAAGCCCGGCCGGACGCTGTCCTCGCCCACGACCTGGGGAGACCACGGCTTCACCGCCGCGTCGTACGTCGTCGACGACGGCCACGGCGCCTCGCTCGTCGAGGTGATGGTCTCCGGCGGCGGCGAGCAGAACCCGTGCGTCCCGGCCCGCAGCGGCTGCAAGACCCTGCCGAACGGCGCGGTCCTGTACACCTCGAAGGAGGAGCCCGAATACACCGACGGCCGGCAGGCGCAGTACGGCGTGGTCGGCAACTACGTCACGCTGTTCGGCCGCGACGGCCGCAGCATCAACCTGATCAGCTACAACGGCCCGGCAGAGAAGGGTGCGAAGCACACCCGCCCCAAGCCGCTGCTGTCGGTCTCCGGCCTGACCGAGCTGGCCAAGAGCAACGCCTGGAAGCTCCCGCCGGTTTTCAAGACCGGTAAGTAGCCGAGCCGGCCCGGCGCTCAGGTGGGCGCCGGGTCCTACTTCGCCGCGAGCACGCCGTGCGTGACGAGTTCGACGCCGATGGCCAGGGTGAGGAAGCCGATGATCCGGCTCAGCGCGCCGAGGCCGGTCGGGCCGAGCTTGTCCACGAGCGGCGTACCGAACCGGAGCAGTACGGCCACCAGCGCGGCGATCACGACGACTCCGACGATCACCCCGAGCCGGTTGGTGATGCCGGGATGCCGTGCGGTCAGCGCGATCACGACGCCGATCGCGCCGGGGCCGGCGACCAGCGGCAGCGCCATCGGCGAGAACGACACGTCCGGCTTCGCCACGCCGTGGGTCTTCTCGTCGTCGGTCAGCGTCTGCCGGGACACGATCATCCCGAAGCCGGAGTGCCCGACCACCAGGCCGCCCGCGATCTGCAGCGCCGGCAGGCCGATCCCCAGGCCCTGCAGCACCAGCGTGCCGAGCAGCGCGAACACCGTCAGGATGCCGAGCACGTAGACGCCCGTCATCACCGCCTGGCGGCGCATCGCGGCGCGGTCGACGCCTTCCGTCAGGCCTGCGAAGGTGGCCAGCGCACCGACCGGGTTGGTGATCGGCAACAATGCTGCCAAAGCCGAAATCGCCACGTGTACGGGCTCCACGGTCGGGAAGCGTACACCTCGGGAAGGACAGCTCGCCGTGCGACATGAAGTGACCTCCGCAGACACAGCGCTCGCCGTCGGCAGCGGGGACGTTGAGGTACTCGCCACGCCGCGGCTGATCACCTGGCTCGAGTACGCGGCCATCGAGCGCACCCAGCCGCTGCTGGCCGCCGGCCAGACCTCCGTCGGTACGTCGGTCCGCATCCGCCACCGGCTGCCGACCCGCGTCGGTGACACCGTCGACGTCACGTCGGACGCCCCTGAGGTCGACGGCAACCACCTGCAGTTCCAGGTCCGCGCCACCAACTCCGCAGGTCAGGTGATCGCGGACGGCGAGCACGTCCGGGTGATCGTCGACCGCGAACAGTTCCTCGCGAACGTGCCCTAGGACTGCGGCTCGACGTACCAGCGGGGCAGTTCGCCCGGCTGCAGGCTGGTGGCGTCGCCCGGCCGGGACAGCGTCAGGATCGCCTGCTGGATCTCCGGGCGGGCGTTCAGCGCGTCCTCGATCGCGTACAGCCGGGCCGCGACCTCGGACTCGACGTCGTTGCCGGTGACATCGACCGCGGCGACCAGGAAGATCCGGTCCGCGCCGACCCACTCCATGTGCAGGAAGGTGACGCGCTCGATGTCCCGGTGCGCGAGCAGCGCCCGGAGCGCCCGGTTCCGCGCCAGCGGGGTCACCGCCTCTCCGGTCAGGAAGTCCATGTTCCGGCTGATCAGGAACAGCGCCACCACCCCGAGCAGTACGCCGACCACGATCGACCCCACCGCGTCCCACGCCGCGTTGCCGGTCAGCTGGTGCATGAGGATCGCGAGCGCCGCGATCAGGATGCCGATCAACGCCGACAGGTCCTCGACGAACACGGCCCGCAGTACCGGGTTGGACGTGATCCGGACGTACCGCCACGGCCGCAGCATCCGCGCCAGCGCGCCGGCCTTGGTCTGGCGCATCGCCTGCGTGAACGAGACTCCTTCCAGCACGAACGAGACCCCGAGCACGGCGTACGCCCAGCCGTACGACGTGGCCTCGGCCTCCCCGTGCAGCGACTGGATGCCGTGCCACACCGACACCGCCGCACCGACCGTGAACAGGCCGAACGCCGCGAACATCGACCAGATGTACCCGACCCGGCCGTAGCCGAGCGGATGCGTCCGGTCGGCCGGCTTCCGCGCCCGGCGCTC
>NZ_DASRVN010000157.1:0-15114 GCF_035655035.1 Kribbella sp.
GGCCTGCCGGTGCAGCAGTCGACGATCCTGCTGGTGGATCCGGAGACCGGGACGTGCGAGGCGATCCTGGACGGGCCGGCGCTCACCTTGTTCCGGACGGCGGCGGCGTCGGCGGTGGCCACCAAGCATCTGGCGCGGTCCACGGCCCGGACGGTCGGGTTGGTGGGGGCCGGGGCGCAGGCTCGGGCTCATCTCGATGCGCTCGCCTGCGTGATGACGGTTGAGCGGGTCGTCGTGTGGAGCCGGACGAAGGCCCGGGTCGAGGCATTCGTTGGATATGCCAAGGACCGCGTGCGAGAGATTGTTGTTGCCGAGGGCCCCGAACAGGTGGTGCGGGAGGCGGACGTGGTGTGTACGTTGACCCCCTCCCGGGAGCCGATCGTGCGGGGGGAGTGGTTCGCGCCGGGGTTGCACGTGAACGCTGTCGGGGCGCCGCCGCGGCCGGACCATCGGGAGATCGACAGCGCGGGGATCGCCCGGAGCCGGGTCGTCGTCGACAGCTACGACGTCGTACGGCGGGAGTCCGGTGACGTCCTGGTGCCGCTCGCCGAGGGGCTGATCACGGCGGAGCACTTCGGCACCGAGCTCGGTGACGTGGTCGCCGGCGTCCGGCCGGGGCGCCGTACGGACGACGAGATCACGCTGTTCGACTCGGTCGGGCTCGGGCTGCAGGACATGGCCGCGGCCCGGCTCGCCGTCGACGCGGCCCGCCGTACCGGCCTCGGCGTCGAGCTCCGGCTGAACTAGACGTGTGACCCGCCGCTCGCCGGGATCGAGTCGGCGGGTCACACCCACACACCATCGACAAAGGAGCGACATGCCCACTCCGAGCCCCGGATACTCGATCACCGCGCGCGTCGAGGCGCCGGCTTCACCGCACCTCACCACCGCACTGACCACCGCGATCGGCGCGGCCGGTGGAGCCCTGACCGCGCTCGACGTCGTCGAGTCGCGCGCCGACCGGATCGTCGTCGATGTCACCTGTGACGCGGTCGACGCGAGCCACGCGTCCGCGCTGGAGAAGGCGCTCGGCGCGGTCGAGGGAGTCACCGTCCGCAAGGTCAGCGACCGGACGTTCCTGCTGCACCTCGGCGGCAAGCTCACGGTGGTACCGAAGGTGCCGCTGAAACACCGCGACGACCTGTCCCGCGCGTACACGCCGGGCGTCGCCCGGGTCTGCCAGGCGATCGCGGAGAACCCGGCCGACGCGCGCCGGCTGACGATCAAGCGGAACACGGTCGCGGTCGTCACCGACGGCTCCGCGGTGCTCGGCCTCGGCAACATCGGCCCGGCGGCGGCGCTACCGGTGATGGAGGGCAAGGCCGCGCTGTTCCAGCAGTTCGCCGGTGTGGACGCCTGGCCGGTCTGCCTGGACACCCAGGACACCGACGCGATCGTGGAGATCGTGCGTGCGATCGCACCCGTGTACGGCGGCGTGAACCTCGAGGACATCGCGGCACCCCGCTGCTTCGAGATCGAGAAGCGGCTGCGGGAACTGCTCGACATCCCGGTGTTCCACGACGACCAGCACGGTACGGCGATCGTCGTACTGGCGGCGCTGGCGAACGCGCTGCGGGTGGTGGGCAAGCGGATCGAGGACGTCCGGATCGTGGTGTCCGGTGTCGGTGCCGCCGGGCACGCGATCATCCGGCTGCTCGCCGCGCAGGGTGCGCGCGAGATCGTCGCCTGCGGCCGTACCGGCGCGGTGCACGCGGGGCAGACGGGCCTGGACGAGTACCGCGGCTGGATCGCCGCGAACACCAACCCGCGCGGCGAGACCGGCACACTGACCGAGGTCCTGCCCGGCGCGGACATCTTCATCGGTGTCTCCGGGCCGGGCCTGCTGACCGGCGACCACATCGCCACGATGGCCGACGACGCGATCGTGTTCGCGCTCGCCAACCCGGATCCGGAAGTGGACCCGGCCGCGGCCGGCGAGCACGCGGCCGTGGTCGCGACCGGCCGGTCCGACTACCCGAACCAGATCAACAACGTGCTCGCGTTCCCCGGGTTCTTCCGCGGCATGCTCGACGCGGGCGCCCACCGGATCACCGACGCCGTGCTGCTGGCCGCCGCGGACGCGATCGCGAACTCGGTCGCCGCCGAGGAGCTGAACGCGACGTACATCGTGCCGAGCGTGTTCGACGCGGCAGTCGCACCCGCCGTCGCCGCGGCCGTCCGCAAAGCCGTGGAGGCACCGTGCGCATCCTGATCGCCAACGTCAACACCACCAAGACCATGACCGACACGATCCGCGAGTCGGCGGCCGCGTACGCGTCGCCGGGGACCGAGATCATCGGCCTGACGCCGGACGTCGGGCCCGAGTCGGTCGAGGGCAACTTCGAGAGCTACCTGGCCGCGGTCGCGGTGATGGACGCGGTCGTCCGGTACGACGGCACGTACGACGCCGTGATCCAGGCCGGGTACGGCGAGCACGGGCGCGAGGGGCTCCAGGAGTTGCTCGACGTGCCGGTGGTCGACATCACCGAGGCCGCCGCCCAGGTCGCGATGCTGGTCGGCCGGAGCTACTCGGTGGTGACGACGCTCGACCGCGCCGTACCGCAGATCGAGGACCGGTTGCTGCTCGCCGGACTCTCGGCGCGCTGCGCGTCGGTACGGGCCAGCGGCCTCGCCGTACTGGAGCTCGAAGCGGACCCGGACCGGGCGATCGACGCGATCGTCGAGCAGTCGGTCAAGGCGGTGACCGAGGACCGCGCCGAGGTGATCTGCCTGGGCTGCGGGGGAATGGCCGGCCTGGACCGCAGGGTCGCCGCGGCCACCGGAGTGCCGGTGGTGGACGGGGTGGCGGCGGCCGTACAGCTCGCGGAGTCGCTGGTCCGGCTCGGGCTCTCGACCAGCAAGGTCCGTACGTACGCCGCACCGCGGCCCAAGGTCATCACCGGATGGCCGTTGCACGAGTAGGTAACACCCCGAGATCCCGGCTCGGTCGACAACAGATTCCCCTGTCAGTAGGAGGTCGGCCATGCACCCCTCGGAATTCCGGAGCACCGATACACCCCCAACCACCAGTCGCCTCTCGGAGGTGATGGACCGGATCGGCTGGACCCGCGCGCACTGGGTCGTGGCCGGCCTGGTGCTGGCCGGGATGTTCTTCGACGCGCTCGAACAGGACACCACCGGCGCCATCACCGAAGGGCTCAAGGCCTCGTTCGGGATGGGGACCGCGGATCTCGCCTTCCTGAACACCGTGATGATCATCGGCGGACTGGTCGGCCGGCTCGGCACGGGCTACCTCGCGGACCGCAAGGGCCGCCGGTACGCGCTCTCGTTCAACCTGCTGCTCTACACGCTCGGTGGCATCCTCAGTGCGATCGCGCCGAACCAGACCTTCCTGGAGGTGTCCCGGTTCATCGTCGGGATCGGCCTCGGCGGTGAGTTCACGGTCGGGCTCGCGCTGGTCACCGAGATGGTCGCGACCAGGTACCGCGGAACCGTCGCCGCCTCGCTGAACATCGGCTCCGGCGGCGTCGGCAACTTCGTTGCCTTCGGCCTCTTCCTGGTCGTACTCGGTCCGCTGAACGACGTGCTCGGCGGTACGGCGGCGAGCTGGCGCTGGCTGTACGTGCTGCTCGCCGTACCGGCGCTGCTGATCGTGTTCATCCGCCGGTACATGCCGGAGTCGCCGCGGTTCCTGCTCTCCAAGGGCAGGCTGCACGAGGCGAACGAGGCGCTCACCACGCTCGCCTCGGGCCGCCTCGGCCGCAAGGGCAGCGGCCCGGTCACGCAGTACCTCACCGACGAGGACATCCCGGACGTGGTCGGCCAGTCGGTGCCTTTGCGGACGCTGGTGTCGGCCGGCTCGTTGCGTCGTACCGCCGCCATCGGGATCGCGTCGTGGATGTCGTTCGGTGCGCAGATCACGTTGCTGGTGCTGATGCCGACCATCCTCGTTGCCCAGGGCTACAGCATCAGCTCCAGCCTGGCGTTCACGATGGTGATGAACCTCGGCAGCCTGCTCGGCGCCTGCGTCGCGGCCCTGGTGGCGCGGAACGTCGGCCGGCGGACCACCGTCGTCAGCGCGGCCGTGCTGGGGTGCGGCGCCGCGGTCGCGTTCGCCACGTTCGCGCACGGTACGACGCTGATCCTGCTGCTCGGCGGCACGTTCCAGTTCTTCGCGCTGCTGCTGAACACCACGCTCGCGGCCTGGTCGCCGGAGGTCTACCCGACCGAGGTCCGCGCGCTCGGCTGCTCGATCGTGAACGGGATCGGCAACGTGTCCGGCGCGGTGATGCCGCTGATCGCGGTCCCGGTGTTCGCCGCCTGGGGGATGAGCGGCGTGTTCCTGATGCTCGCGGTGATGTACGTCGTACTCGCGATCGCGGCCCGGTTCGCGCCGGAGACCTACCGGCTGTCGCTCGAGCAGATCAACCAGACCCAAGTTTGAGAGAGGACACTACTTGTGAGGGAATACAGCACCCCGGTCGACTACCAGCGGATGGAGTCGCTGCTCAGCGACTTCGAGCCGAGCTTCGACTTCGAACCGGCCGCGCAGCTCACCGAGGCGGAGTACGCCGACCGGATCGAGCGGCTCCGCCGGGAGGCGACGGTCGCGGGCCTCGACGCGCTGCTCGTGCACGCGAGCCTGGTCGGCTGGTACCACACGTCGAACCCGTTCCTGCGGTACCTCTGCGACTGGATGCGGGAAGGGGTGCTGATCCTTCCGACCGATGCCGATCTGGATCCCGAACTGCTGTCGTTCTGGACCGAGTCGGCGGTGGTACCGCCGGGCGGCGAGCCGCTGCTGGTCGGCGACATCTGGCAGATCTCGCCGTTCGGCCGGGAGAGCGTGAACCGGCCCGGATCCCCGCTGCGGAAGACCGTCGACGGCTGCGTCGGCGTCCTGCAGCGGCTCGGGCTCGCGGGTGGTTCGCTCGGCCTGATCGGCGACGACACCGCCGCGACGTTCTTCGCGGGGTTGCGGGAGGAGCTGCCGCGGACGGCGTTCACCAACGCCACGGACATGATCCTGCGGATGCAGCGGATCCGGTCGGCGGCGGAGATCGACATCATCCGGTCCGCGGGCGAGCTGATCGGCATCGGCTGGGAGGCGTTGTGCCACGTCGTACGGCCCGGGGTCACGGACTACGAGGCGTACGCGGCGTTCTCGTACGCCCAGCTGGCGCGCGGCGGCGAGACGGGCGACGGGTACCAGATCGGCGCGAACCGGTACGGGACGCTGTGCGGGAAGCCGTACGGGCATGTGCTCACCCACGGCGACCTGCTCAACCTGTACATCTCGAACGTGACCTACCTCGGGTACTGCGCGCAGGCCGCGCGGATGCTGGTGGTCGGTACGGCGACGCCGCGGCAGGACGAGGTCCTGGAGATGACGGTCGACGCCGTACGGCGGGCCGAGGCCTTGATCGGACCGGGCGTGAAGTTCAGCGAACTGCACGACGCCGCGTTCGAGGCGTACGTGGAGCGCGGGTACCTGAAGTCCAAGGAGACCCGCACGATGCCGTTCAACTGGGAGGCGATGCCGGACGGCTCACCGCGCCGGGTGAAACGCCAGTACGTCGAGGACGCGGACTGGGAGGCGCAGGGGCGGCGGCTGATGCACGTCTGGCCGGCCGCGCCCGGGCCGCACAACCCGAACCTCGGGCACGCGATCGGGATGCCGAAACTCCCGCAGTACAACGTCACCTCGCACAACACCGACCGGATGGAGCCGGGCATGGTGTTCGTCCTGCACGCGCAGTGGGTCGACCCGCTGGTCGCCGGTTCGAACCTCGGGGACCTGTACGTCGTCACCGAGGACGGCTACGAGAACCTGACCCGCCGTACCCCGGTCGAGCCCTACCGAACGGAGATCTCCGCATGACCACGCTCAAGCTCAGCTCGATGGCGCACGGACTCAACTACCTTCCGGAGTACGTTGCGCGCGGCAACGGAATCTTCGCCGCGAACGGTCTGGCCGTCCCGTACACACTGCACGACCCGTGGGACGGCATGATGCACGCGCTCGCCGACGGGACCGCCGACGTGGCGCTGGGCGGGGTCTGGGTGCCGGCCATGTACTCGGGTCGTGGCCGGGACTTCGTCGCGATCGCCCAGCTCAACGACCGGTTCCCGATGTGCATCGTGACCCGCGAACGGGTCGACGGCTTCGAGCTGTCCTGGCTGCGTGACCGGACCATCCTGGTCCCCGGCCAGGGCGGCACGGCACCGGCCGAGTTCACCCGCGGCCTGATGCGCGAGGCCGGCCTCGACCCGTGGCAGACCCGGTTCGCGCACGACCTGTCGATGCCGATGCTGTCCGACCTGTACGTCGGCGGCCTCGGCGACGCGTTCCTGACCGACCTGGTCACCGCGCTCGAACTGCAGCGCGCGGGCCGCGGCCACCTCGCGTACCTGCACGCCGAGCGCGGCGGCCGGATGCCGAACAGCGTGTACTACGTACTCCGTGAACGCCTCGAGGAACTGACCCCCGCGCTGATCCCGTTCGTGCGGTCCATCGACCAGGCGATGCAGCAACTCCGCGACGGCAACGTCACCGACCTGAACGGCCTGTTCGCCGCCGAGTGGCCCGCGGCCGACCCGTCCACGCTGCTGGCCGCGACCGAACTCCTCATCAAACACGGAGTCTGGAACACCGCCCGCGTCGACCGCGACGCCCTCGAACGCTGGACCGGCATCCTGCACACCGCAGGCCTGACCGTCGACCACGTCAAGTACGACGACATCATCGACACCCGCGCCATGCTCGAGTGAGGCTCAGTCGGGGACGAAGAAGTCCATGTCCTGCCAAAGGGTGTCCACGTGCGCGATCGCGGACCGGCTGCGCTGCGGCTCGATCGCGATCAGCGCCGCGGCCAGGCCGTACGCCAGGCTGGTGGCCACGGTCATCGAGCGGAAGTTCGAGATGCCCTCGGCAGGGATGATCAGCACGTGGTCGGCGTGGTCCGCGGCAGGGGAGTGCCGGGTGTCGGTGACCGCGCAGGTGGTCGCGCCGACCTGCTGCGCGAACCGCAGGGCGGCGACGGTCTGCTTGTAGTGCTGCCAGAAGCTGAACGCGACCACGCAGTCGTCGTCAGTCAGCCGGGCGAGCGCGTTCGCCAGGTGCGCGCCGCCACGGTCCTCCAGCGTGATGTCGTACCCGCGGCTGGCCGCCATCATCGCGAGCCCCTGCGCGGGCAGCGCGTGCGTCCCGGTCGCCACCACGAGCGTCCGGGGCGCCGCGTGGATCGCCTCGACCACCGCGGCGCCGGCGGTGAAATCGAACGAGTGCAGACAGGACTGCAGGTTCTCCGCGTCCCGCGCGAACGCGGTCGCGAGGACGCCGGCGTGCCCCGACGTGGGTGCCCCGGCGTCGACGTCGTACCGCCGTACGACGTACACCGACCGGAACTCGGCCTGGAACTGCGGCCAGCCGGCGAATCCGAGCGACTGCGCGAACCGGACAACCGTTGCGCCGTTCACCTCCGCGCGCTCGGCGACCTCGGCGGCCGTCGCGTACGACGCGAAACTCGGCTGGGTGGCCACCACGTGCCGGACCCGCTCGGCTTTCGGCCCCAGCCGTGCACCGGGGGACCGGGCGTCCAGCCACTCGCCCACCGTATGGACCTGGTCAGTCATCACCCCATTGTGCCGGATGCATGAAATATTGCACCAGCTATTGCATGCATGAATTCATGCATCTACTGTCCTGGTCATCCACCCCTCCGTGATCGTGCCGTAGGAGGCTCCGATGACCGTGGACATCCCCGCATCCGGCCGGACCCTGCTGGACCGCCTCGAACGCCTGCCGCTGTCCCGCCCGCACCTGATGCTGCTGCTGATCGCTGGCCTCGGGATCGCCTTCGACGGGATGGACGGTTCGCTGGTCTCGTACCTGCTCCCGGCCGTCAAACCGCTGTGGCACCTGGCCCCGTGGCAGATCGGGCTGATCGGGAGCTCGCTGCTGATCGGCATCCTGGTCGGCGCGCTCGGCGCGGGCATCATCGGCGACGCGATCGGCCGCCGCGCGGTGATGATGTACGCGCTCGCGCTGTACTGCGGTGCCACCCTGATCGCGGCGTTCGCGCCGTCCTGGGAGCTGTTCTTCGGCGCCCGGATCGTCGCGGGCATCGGTGTCGGCGCCGAGGCCGCGATCATCCCGGCGTTCATCGCCGAGTTCATCCCGGCCCGGTCCCGCGGCCTGCTGGTCGGCGCGGTCGCCGGGTTCTTCTCCGCCGGGTACGTCGTCTCCGCGCTGCTCGGACGGCTGTTCGTCCCGGCGTTCGGGAACGGCTGGCGGGTGGCGCAGGTGCTGACGGCACTGCCGGTACTGATGCTGCTGTGGTGGCGCCGCGGCCTGCCGGAGTCGCCGCGCTGGCTGATCCAGCAGGGCCGGTACGCCGAGGCGGGCGCGGTCGTGGACGCGCTGGAAGACGCCGTACGGGCGTCCGGCAAGGACGTCCCGCCGGTGCCCGCGCAGGCGCCGCAGACCACGTTGTCGGTGCCGCGGGCGACGAAGCCGGGCGCGGGCCTGATCCTGATGTGGCGCGACGGCCTGGCCCGGCGTACCGCCGTGCTGTGGTTGTTGTGGATCTCGATCACGTTCGCGTTCTACGGGTTCTTCACCTGGATCCCGTCGCTGCTCGTCGAACGCGACCTGACCATCTCGAAGAGCCTCAGCTACGCGCTGCTGATCACGATCGCGCAGATCCCCGGGTACTACTCCGGCGCCTACCTGAACGAGCGGCTGGACCGGAAATGGACGATCGCGTTCTACCTGACCGCCGGGTCGGTGTCGGCCCTGCTGATGGCGAACGCCGGCAGCAACGGGCAGCTGCTCGTGTACGGCATCCTGCTCTCGTTCTTCATGAACGGGACGTACGCCGGTCTGTACGCCTACACGCCCGAGGTGTACCCGACCGCGATCCGCGCGACCGGAATGGGTACGGCGTCCGCGGTCGGCCGGCTCGGCGGGATCAGCGCGCCGATCCTGATCGGCGTGCTGATCACCTCGATCGGGTTCCTGGGGGTCTTCTCGATGATCGCGGCCGCGCTGCTGCTCGGTGCGCTGGCGATCCTCACCCTCGGTCTGTCGACCCGCGGCCGGCGGCTCGAGGACCTCGATCCGGAGCAGGCGGTCGGGCACCCCGGGCCCGCGGTGGCATCCGAGGCGGTGAACTGAGATGGACAGTACGTTCGTCAACGCGGCCGTCCTGGATGTCCGGAACGGGGTTCTGGTCGAGGACCAGGAAGTTGCCATACGCAACGGACGGATCGCCGGGATCGGTTCCGGCGTACGGCGTTCCGGGCTGCTGATCGATCTGCACGGGCAGGTGCTGATGCCGGGACTGATCGACTCGCACGTACACGTCACGCAGGGCAGCGAGAGCTTCGCGGAACTGAAGGCGTGGCCGGCGTCGTACGCGGCGCTCCGGTCCGCGCAGACCCTGAAGGACATGCTGCATCGTGGTTTCACCACCGTCCGGGATCTCGGCGGCGCCGAGGCCGGGCTGGCGCGGGCGCTCCGCGAAGGGCTGATCGAGGGACCGCGGCTGCTGTACGGCGGGCCGATCCTGGCGCCGACCGGCGGTCACGTACTGACCCGGATCTGCGACGGGCCGATCGAGCTGCGGCGCGCGATCCGGGAGCAGTTGGCACAGGGCGCGCACCACATCAAGCTGACGCTCAGCGGCGGCGTCGTCTCGTCGATGCCACTCGACACGCCGGCGTACTCCGAGGAGGAGATCCGCGCCGCCGTCGAGGAGGCCGGTTTCGGCCACGGGTACGTCGCCGGGCACGCGTACTCCGCCGCGTCGGTGAACCGCGCGATCCGGTACGGCGTCCGTACCATCGAGCACGGGAACCTGATCGACGCGGAGAGTGTCGAGCTGTTCCTCGAGCACGACGCGTTCCTGGTGCCGACGCTGGCGACGTTCGACGCGCTCCGGCGCAGCGGGGCCGGACACCTGACGCCGGCGGGCCGGGGCAAGCTCGACAACATCCTCGAGTGCGGCCTGCAGGCACTCGAGCTGGCCGACCGGGCGGGGGTAGCGATCGGCTACGGCACCGACCTGCACGGGGCGCTGCACGCCCATCAGCTGGACGAGTTCACGTTGCGGGCCGACGTACAGAAGCCGGCCGACATCCTCCGGTCCGCCACCGTCGTCGGTGCCGAGATCGCCGGTCTGGCCGGGGATCTCGGCGAGATCCGGGACGGTGCCTCGGCGGACCTGCTGGTCGTCGACGGCAACCCGCTCGAGGACATCGCCGTACTGACGGATCCGGAACGCCGGTTACGCCTGATCATGCAGGGCGGCCGGATCGTCAAGAACACCTTGGACAAGGAGAGTCGCTGATGTGCCGTGACCACGATGAGATCGAGCCGCTGCCGCGCTCGGTCACCCGCCGCGGCGTGATCGGCGGCGCGATGGCCCTGGTCGGCGCGGGCCTCGCAGCCGCCACCCTCCCCGCCGAGGCCGCCATCGGGACCCCGGGGGCCGGCGACGGCGCGGGCCGGGCCGTAACGGCTCCGATCGGGCTGGGGCGTCCGCCGGTGCCGCCGGCTGTCGTCGTCGAGAACGGGACCTTGCTCGACCCGCTCACCGGGCAGGTGGTCGAGGACGCGGTCGTCGTCCTGGACGGTGGAAAGGTAGTGGCCGCTGGCAACCGTTCGCGGACCCGGGCGGCCGTGGCCGCGGTCGGCGGACAGCCGATCGACGCCGGCGGCCGCTGGATCCTGCCCGGTCTCGTGGACGTCCACGTCCACGAGAACGCGGTCGCCGACGCGCACGCCGCGCTCGTGCTCGGCGCGACGACGGTACGCAGCGGTACGTCGGACTTCTACCAGGACGTCGGTCTGCGGGCGCTCGGCCCGTGGGCGCCCGGTGTCGTACCGCGGATGCGGGCGACCGGGACCTTCGTCACGCCGGACCTCGGGACCACGATCATCGGCGACCCGGCACTCGCCCCGCTGGCCGGCGGGGTGCGGACACCGCCGGAGCTGCGATACCTGACCTCGGTCAACCTCGACCGCGGCGTCGACTGGGTGAAGACCCGGGTGAACCCGCGCGCCGGGATCCCCGAGCAGGATCCGCTCGTGCAGGTCTACGACTACGAGCAGATCCGGGCGATCGTCACCGAGGCCGGCCGGCGCGGCGTCGGGGTGATGTGCCACAGCTACAGCGAGCAGGCCATCGACGACGCGGTCCGGGCCGGGATCAGGACGCTGGAGCACGGCGTGTTCGTCGGCGAGCGGACGCTGGTGCGGATGGCGCGGCAGCACACGTACTTCACGCCGACGATGTCCGCGATCAACGGCCTGAAGGACTCGCCGAACCCGATCCTGAAGCAGCGCGGCGAACAGTTCTTCCCGGTCCTGCAGGCCGCCGTACGACGGGCCGCCGAGCTCGGCGTGCCGGTGGTCGCCGGTACCGACTCGTTCGGCCTCGCGGTGGACCCGATCGGCGGTGAGGTACGCCTGCTGCACGAGGCCGGTATGACCGCCCTCGACGCGATCCGCGCCGCCACCACCGGCGCGGCCCGCCTGCTCGGCCTCGGACACACCGTCGGACGGTTGGCCCCCGGGTACGCGGCCGACCTGATCCTGGTCGACGGCAGCCCACTCGACGATCCCGCCGTACTCGAGAGGCCCCACCTGGTCATCTCGAACGGAACGGTGGTCGCCGCGTAGGTCTGTCCGGCCGAGCACGCCCGAGGGTGTCCGGGAACAAGCAATGGCTTGTTCCCGGACACCCGGACCTGTGTCCAGTCAGCGGGTGATGCGGTCTACTCGGTGGCCGGTGTGGTCGAAGAGGTGGATCTGGGTGGTGTCGAGGGTCAGGTGGACGCGGGTGCCGCGTTGGAGGTCGGTGTCGACGGGGAGTTCAACGACCAGGTCGGCGCGGCGGTGGGTCGGGCTGTGGGGCTCGGGGGTGGGGGCGGGCGGCGTGGCGAGGCCGAGGCGGGTGCGGAGGCGGGTGCGGAACGGCGCGGGTGGGTCGGCGGCGGGGATCGCGTGGGCGGGGGTGGCGCGGCCGATGCGGTCGGGGTCGGCGACCTCGATGCCGCACTGGACGAACGCGATCGACTGCTGGCCGTGGAACTCGAACGCGCGGATCGTGCCGGTCAGCCGGTTCGGGGCATCCTCGGTGGTGATCAGGCTGAACGCGTTCGAGCGGGCGCCGACGATCACCGGGGCGCCGTGGTGGTGCCGCAGGATCAGCGAGCGGCGGTCGGTCGGATCGAGGCCGATCGACTGGCCGCCGAACTCCAGGCGGACCCGGTGGTGGGCGGTCACGTTCACGGTCGCGGCGAGCAGGTTGATCCGCGGCGTACCCAGGAAGCCGGCGACGAACGCGGTCGCGGGATCGTTGTAGACCTGGGTCGGCGTACCGACGTCCTCGATCCGGCCGTCGCGCATCACCGCGATCCGGTCCGCGAGCGTGAGCGCCTCGACCTGGTCGTGGGTGACGTACAAGGTGGTGACGTTCAGGTCGCGGGTCATCGCGCCGATCTCCTGCCGGAGCTCGGTCCGCATCGTGGCGTCGAGGTTCGACAACGGCTCGTCCAGCAGGAACACCCGTGGCCGCCGGACCAGCGCCCGCCCGATCGCCACCCGCTGCCGCTGGCCGCCGGACAGCGTGCGCGGCATCCGGTCCAGGACCGACTCGATGCTGAGGATCTGCGCCAGCCCGGCGGCGGTCGTCCCGGCCTCGGCGTCGCCCTGGCCGGCGATCTGCAGCGGGAACATGATGTTCTCCTGGACCGTCCGGTTCGGGTAGAGCGCGCCGGTCTGGAACACCATCGCCACGCCCCGGTCCCGCGGTGCCAGGTGGGTGCCGTTGGTACGCCCGAACCAGACCTCGCCCTCGGTCACCCGCTCCAGCCCGGCGATCATCCGCAGCAGCGTGGTCTTCCCGCACCCGGACGGCCCGAGCAGCACCATGAACTCGCCGTCACCGATCTCCAGCGACAGCTCGTCGACGGCCACGTGTTCGCCGTCGAACACCTTGGACACCGCCTCGAGCCGGATCGCCGTCATGTACGCCTTATACGGGACGCACCGGGCCACCGGCAAGCACAACTGCATGTAGCTGCAGTTCGCTGAACACTTGACTGTTGCCTCAGGCAACCAGTTGGCCGTTGACCACGACCGTGACCGGCGCGCCGATACCACCCGTCGGGGTCTTGGTGAACCGGAGCAGGTCGGCTCGGGTGCCGGGTTCGAGACGGCCGCGGTCGTGGAGGCCCAGGAGGTCGGCGGGGGTCCTGGTCGCCATCGTCACGGCCACCTCGAGCGGAAGGTGGTTCGTGGCCCAGCGGAGGCAGTCGAGCAGGGAGGCGCCGCTGCCGGCGAGGTACGGCGTACCGGTCAGCCGGAGGCCGCCGTCGGGGGTGACGGTGACGGCGCCGCCGACCGCGGTCCGGTAGTCGCCGGGCGCGCAACCCGCGAGGGCGGCGGCGTCGCTCGTGAGGACGCAGCGCTCGGGGCCTTTCGCGCGGACCAGGGCGGCGAACGTGTCCGGGGGCAGATGGTGGCCGTCGGCAATCAATCCCGCGGTCAGGGCGTCGTCGGTGAGTTGGGCCCAGATCGGGTTCTGGTGCCGGTCGATCTGCGCCGGCAGTCCGTTGCCGAGGTGGGTCGACATCCGCCCGCCGGCGGCCGCGAACGCGTGCACCTCCGCGGCGCTCGCCAGCGAATGACCGACCGACGGGAGTACGCCGTTCGCCGCGAGGTGCCGGGTGAACTCGATCGCGCCGGTGCGTTCCGGTGCGACCGTCATGATCGCGATCGCCCCGTCTGCGGCCGCCTGCCAGCGGTCGAACTCGGCGGCGTCCGGGTCCCGGACGACGGCCGGGTCGTGGGCCCCGCGGGCGCCCTCGACGGACGAGATGTACGGACCCTCCAGGTGCAGACCCGGTACGGCGTACCTCACCACCGGATCGCTCGCGCGGGCCGCGGCCGCCTGCTTCACCAGAGTGGTCGTGGTCGCGTCGTCGGCGGAGATGATCGTCGGGCAGACCGTGGTCACGCCCTGCGTCCAGAGCGCGCGGACCAGGGCGGGGAGTTCGTTGGCGGTCGGGTCGTTCACGTCCAGGCCGCCGTACCCGTTGAGCTGGAGGTCGACCAGGCCGGGGATCAGCAGCAGGTCCGGCGCCGACGGGTGGTCGGTGACCTCCTCGATGCCGGCGGGGGAGTAGTGCACCCGCACGCCGCGGCCCGCCGCCGTACGACCTTCCAGGACCTCACTCGTCACAGCGCGCCTCCACGGGCTCGGGGTTCCGGACCAGGTAACTACATCTTGGGACTGACGGCAAAACCTGCTAGTTTGCTGCAAACGTTTGTAGTCTACGTCCCGTCCCGAGGAGTGCATAGTGCCTGTCACCCAGATCGAGGACCTCCGCCTCGAAGTCTTCGCCGCCACCGCCGACATGGCTGCCGCGGCCGCCGCCGGTACCGCCGAGCTGCTCACCCGCGCGGTCGCCGAGCACGGCGCCGCCCGGGTGGTGATCGCCACCGGCAACTCGCAGCTCGCGTTCGTCACCGCGCTGAGCGGGTACGACGTGCCGTGGTCGAAGGTCACCGTCTTCCACATGGACGAGTACGTCGGGATCGACGCGAACCACCCGGCGTCGTTCCGGCGCTGGATCCGGGAGCGGATCGCGGAACCGTTCGGGCCCGCGCGGGTCGAGTACATCGACGGCGAGGCGGCCGACGTCGAGGCCGAGTGCGCCCGCTACGAGGCGCTGCTGCGGGCCGCGCCGATCGACCTGACCTGCATGGGGATCGGCGAGAACGGGCACCTCGCGTTCAACGAGCCCGGCCAGGCGGACTTCGCCGATCCGCGCTGGGTCAGGCAGATCACGCTCACCCCGGAATCCCTGCGGCAGCAGGTCGGCGAGGGTCACTTCCCCGACATCAGCGCGGTCCCGCCGACGGCGATCTCGCTGACGGTGCCCGCGCTGCTCAGCGCCCGCGAGGTACAGGTGGTCGCTCCCGAGCGACGCAAGGCCGCCGCCGTCCGCAACACCCTCACCCTGCCGATCACCCCCACCTGCCCCTCGACCATCCTCCGCCGCACCCCCCACGCCAAGCTCTACCTGGACCCGGCGTCCGCCGGCGACTCCCTCGACCTCCTCCCAGCCCCCGCCTAACCC
>NZ_DASRVN010000158.1:0-17073 GCF_035655035.1 Kribbella sp.
ACGCGGCACTGCGGCAGATCGCGGAGATCTGCGCCTCGTTCGACGTGGACGGGATGCGCGCCGACCTGGTGACCGCTCGTACGGCGGTGGCGCATGCCGCCTGGTCGGGTCGTACGGTCGTCGAGGTCGAGGACGTCCGCGCCGCCGCCAAGCTCGCGCTGCCGCACCGGCGGCGTCGGAACCCGTTCGACGAACCCGGTCTGGACCAGCAGCAGCTGGAAGAAGCCATCAACAACAGCACCCCACCCGACGAGGACCCGGACCCCGACGGTTCGGGCGGCCCCGGTGGAGCCGGAGGACCGGGCGGACCCGGCGGAGGAGCAGAGCCCGCCGACGGCGACTCGGACCCCACGAACGGCGCCGCCGAGCCGAGCGTGCACGAGAGCGCGCACCGCGAAGCGGCCGAGCCGGGCGTCAACGCGGGCGGGCAGCGCGAGGACGTGGTTGCGAGTACGGCGCCGTACAAGGCCCGGTTGTTGAGTGTTTCTGCTGCTGGGGCCGGGGTGGCCGGGCGGCGGTCGCGGGCGTTGACCGAGGTGGGGCGGGTCGTGGGGGAGCGGGCCCGGGTCGGGCGGGAGTCCGGGCGGCCGCATGTGCTGGGGACGGTGCGGAGTGCGGCGCCGTACCAGAAGGTGCGCGGGCGGAGCGGGCCTGGCCTGGTGGTGCGGCCGAGCGACGTACGGCTGGCAGTGCGTGAAGGGCGCGAAGGGAACCTCGTGCTGTTCTGCGTCGACGCGTCCGGCTCGATGGGGACGAAGAAGCGCATGAGCGAGGTGAAGACCGCGATCGTCTCGCTGCTGCTGGACGCGTACCAGCGCCGCGACACCGTCGGCCTCGTCACGTTCGCCGGCCCCGCCGCGACGGTCGCGCTCCCGCCGACGGGCAGCGTCGAGACCGCCGTACGTCGCCTCGAATCCCTCCCCACCGGCGGCCGGACCCCACTCGCCGAAGGCCTCCTGCAAGCCGCCGAGGTACTGCGGATCGCCGCCGTCCGCGACCCGCGCCGGCGACCGCTCCTGGTCCTCGTCACCGACGGCCGCGCGACGTACGGCGACAACGCGTTCGCCCGCGCCCGGCACGCCGCCGGCCACCTCGCCCAGCGCGGGATCGCCACCGTCGTGGTCGACTGCGAACCGCACCGCGGCGTCCGGCTCGGCCTCGCCGCGGAGCTCGCGGCCGAGCTCGGAGCGGAGTACCTCGACCTCGGAGACGTTGCCGCCGGCAACCTGATCCGTACGGTCACCGATCGGAAGGTGGCCTGAGATGCCGCAGGGACAGCCGGTCGCGGTACCGGACGACGGCCTGACCACCCGGCAGCGCCGCAACCGCCCGCTGCTGATGGTGCACACCGGCGAGATGAAGGGGAAGTCGACCGCCGCGTTCGGGATGGCGCTGCGGGCCTGGAACCAGGGCTGGAACATCGGGGTCTTCCAGTTCGTGAAGAGCGCCAAGTGGAAGGTCGGCGAGGAGACCGCCTTCAAGGCGCTCGGTTCGGTGCACGAGCAGACCGGGCAGGGCGGCCCGGTCGAGTGGCACAAGATGGGCGAGGGCTGGAGCTGGTCCCGCAAGGCCGGCACCGAGGAGGACCACGCCGCGGACGCCCTGGAGGGCTGGCGGGAGATCCAGCGCCGGCTGGCCGCGGAGACGCACGACCTGTACGTGCTGGACGAGTTCACGTACCCGATGAAGTGGGGCTGGGTCGACGTCGACGAGGTCGTCGAGACGCTGACCGGACGCCCGGGGCATCAGTACGTCGTGATCACCGGCCGGGACGCGCATCCGAAACTGCTGGCGGCCGCGGACCTCGCCGCCGAGATGACCAAGCTCAAGCACCCGATGGACGCCGGCCAGAAGGGCCAGAAGGGCATCGAGTGGTGATCCCGCGGGTGGTGATCGCCGCGCCCGCGTCCGGTACCGGGAAGACGACGGTCGCGGTCGGGCTGATGGCGGCGCTCCGGCGGGCCGGGCATACGGTCGCCGGTTTCAAGGTCGGGCCGGACTACATCGATCCCGGATTCCATGCGATCGCGACCGGTCGACCGGGCCGGAATCTCGACCCGATGCTGTCCGGGGAGGAACGCATCGCGCCGCTCTTCGCGCACGGCGCGGCCGGGGCGGACCTGGCTGTCGTCGAGGGCGTGATGGGCCTGTACGACGGTGCGCTCGGGACGGAAGGTTTCTCGTCCACCGCGCACGTCGCGAAGCTCCTCAAGGCGCCGGTCATCCTGGTCGTGGACGCGTCCGCGGCCGGGCGTTCCGTCGGCGCCGTCGTCCAGGGTTTCGTTGCCTACGACACCGAAGTACGGATCGTCGGCGTGATCCTGAACAAGGTCGGCTCCGACCGCCACGAGGCCGAAGTACGCGCCGGCGTCGCCCCCACCGGCGTACCGGTCCTCGGCGTCCTCCGCCGCGACCCCCGGCTGACGGTGCCGAGCCGCCACCTGGGCCTGGTCCCCGCCGAGGAACAACGCACACAAGCGGAGGACGCGGTGACCGCCGCAGCGGAACTCGTCCACCAAGGCGTAGACCTCGAGGCGGTAGCAGCCGCAGCGCGCACCGCCCCACCCGAACCAGTCACCCCCTGGACCCCAACCGAACCCACAGCAGTTCTGGGACCGCGGCCGGTGGTTGCTGTTGCAGGAGGTCCCGTCTTCTCCTTCCGGTACGCGGAGACGACCGAGCTGCTGGCTGCCGCCGGTGCAGAGGTGGTGACCTTCGACCCGCTGACGGACAAGTTGCCCGATGCAACAGGAGGGCTGTACCTCGGAGGGGGCTTCCCGGAACTGCACGCCGAAGCCCTGTCCGCGAACGACGAACTCCGGCGCCAGGTAGCGACAGCCGTCACGAACGGCCTCCCGGTGATCGCGGAATGCGCCGGCCTCCTGTACCTCTGCCGCGAGCTCGACGGCCACCCGATGACCGGCGTACTCCCCGCGACCGCGACCATGACCCCCCGCCTCACCCTCGGCTACCGTACGGCGGTCGCCGCCACCACGACCGCGTTCTTCGACGAGGGCCGCCGGGTCCGCGGGCACGAGTTCCACCGCACCGCGATCGAGCTCGACCACGACGTACGCCCCGCCTGGCACCTCCCCGCCGGAGTCGAAGGCGTCACGCTGCCGCACGTGCACGCGTCGTACCTGCACCTGCACTGGACCGCCACTCCGGACGTCCCGGCCCGTTTCGTCGCCGCCGCCCGCGAGTACGCGCGATGAGCCTCGTCGTCGGAGTAGGCCTCCGATCCGGTACGCCGTACGCCGAGCTCGAGGCCGCCGTCGCCGCCGCGGTACGGGACCTGCCCGGCGAGATCCGCCTGCTCGTCACCCTCACCGGCCGCGAATCCGAGCCCGCCCTGCAACAACTGGCCGCCCACCTCGGCGCCGATCTGCGGACCTTCTCCAAAGACGAACTGGCCCGTCCCACCCCGACCCCGAGCGACCAGGTCGCCGCCCTGAAGGGCATCCCCAGCGTCGCCGAGGCAGCAGTACTGGCAGCCGGCGCTGAACTCCTCGTCCCGAAGACCAAAACCCCCAACACAACGGTCGCGGTCGGCCGCCACGCCGCGCCCGGTTATCCGGACCAGGATCGGGACGCCGTCCACCGGGTGATCGCGGAGCGGCGGGACGTACGGCGCGGGTTCCTGCAGACGCCGATCGACGAGGACCGGCTGACCAGGGTGCTGGAGGCAGCGCATCGGGCGCCGAGTGTGGGCCTCAGCCAGCCGTGGGACTTCCTGCTGATCCGCGACGTCGCGACCCGGAGGAAGGTGTACGACCTCGCAATCGGCCAGCGGAACGCGTTCGCGCGATCGCTGCCGGAGCAGCGGCGGCAGTTGTTCGACGGGCTGAAGATCGAGGCGATCCTCGACGCCCCGTTGAACATCGCGGTGACTTGCGACCCGGGTCGCGGCGGGCGGCACGTGCTGGGCCGGCACGCGGATCCGCGTACCACCTGGTTCTCGGCCGCGATCGCGATCCAGAACCTCTGGCTCGCCGCCCGCGCAGAGGGCCTCGGTGTCGGCTGGGTGTCGTTCTTCGGGCCGCAGGAGGTCGCCGCCGTACTCGGGCTGCCCGCCCACATCGAGCTGGTCGGCTACCTCTGCGTCGGCCGGGTCGACGAGTTCGCCGCCGCCCCGGAACTCGTCCGGTCCGGCTGGGCGAAACGCCGGCCGCTGTCCTGGGCCGTCCACCACGAGGAATGGGGCAGCCGGGACACCTCGATCGTCGACGATGCGCAGCAAGCGGCACAGAACGCCGTACCTGCTACCGGCCAGCGCATCCACGTGATCGTCGGCGGTGACGCGACCCACCTCGAGCAGGCCGAGTCCCTCGTCGTCGATCTGCGTGACACGAGGCCGGAGCACGACTTCGGCGTACTCTGGCGGCCGGCCCGCACCCCGGAGGAAGCCGAGGAGTACGGCGTGGAGATCGCCCGCGACCTGGCCCTGCAGGGTGCCGGCCACCTCGACGTACGACTGGCCGCCGACTCACCCGTCGCGCGGGCGTTGGCGGCGGGCCTGCGAACCGGTGCGTCGGCCTGCGGCCTGACCCACGATTTGACGTCCGGCTGAGAGGTTTCTGAGGCCCGCGTACTACCTGGGTCGTACACGGGCCTCACTCTTTCGGGTGAACCTGCCCCGAGGGGCCTTGGTTCCGTCGGCGGGCGGTGCGAGGCTGTATTCATGGGCGTAGCGCAGCGCAACAGACGATGGTTGGTTCCGGTCGCGGCGGTTGCCGTGGTGGCAGGAGTGGGGGCAATCGGCCCGGTGGTCGCGGACGCGTCACCGAAGCTGCCGAGCATCACCGCGCAGGATCTGCTCACGAAGGTGCAGACCGCGAAGGTGAACGGCTTGAGCGGCACGGTCAGTTCGACCGCGGATCTGGGCCTCCCGGCGATCCCGGGGATGTCCGGCCACGACGGCAGCAACAGCCAGATCACCGACCTGCTCAGCGGGCAGCACACCGCGCGGGTCGCGTTCGCGAGCCCGGACAAGGCGCGGGTGTCGGTGATGGACAACCAGTCCGAGCAGGTCTGGACCAGCGACGGCAAGTCCGCGTGGGCGTACGACTCGGCCAAGCGTGAGGCGACCAAGCTGACGCTGCCCGCGCACCAGAACGCCAAGCCGGAGAAGGCGGCGCCGCGGTCCTACAACCCGCAGGACGTGGCCAAGCAGTTCCTGTCCGCGATCGACCCGACCACCAAGGTCCAGGTCAGCGGGACGGAGAAGGTCGCCGGCCGGGACGCGTACAAGCTCCGCCTGGTGCCGAAGACCGACAAGACGACGGTCGGTTCGGTGACGCTGGCGATCGACTCGAAGACCTGGGTGCCGCTGGACGTGACCGTGATGCCGCGCAGCGGTAGCAGCGCGGCGGTCGAGCTGGGCTTCACCTCGGTGTCGTTCGACACGCCGTCGGCGAACACGTTCACCTTCACCCCGCCGAAGGGCGTCAAGGTCACCGACCAGAAGGCGCCGGCCAAGGTCGCCCCGAAGCAGATCGCGCCGAAGCAGACCACGCCGAAGCTCCTTCCGCGCAAGTCCGGTGCGCAGGCCGGCAAGCCGACCGTGATCGGCAACGGCTGGGACAGCGTCGTGATGTTCAAGGGCGGCACGCAGACCGCCGGCCTGACCGGCAACGGTCAGCTCGCGCAGCTGCTCGCCAAGGCACCGACGGTGCAGGGCTCGTGGGGCAAGGGCAAGCTGGTGACCAGCAAGATGGTGAGCGTGCTGCTCACCGACGACGGCCGGATCTTCGCCGGTCTGGTCACCCCTGACACCCTGCAGGCCGCCGCAGCCAAGGCACCCCGCTGAGTAACGAGCTGAGGATGGCGAACGCGCCGGTCGTCACCCATGGGTTGACCAAGCGGTTCCGCGGCGGGCAGGTCGCGGTGGACGCGGTCGACCTGGAGGTGCCGGCCGGCAGTGTGTTCGGCTTCCTCGGCCCGAACGGGTCGGGGAAGACCACGACGATCCGGATGCTGCTGGGCCTGATCGCCCCCACGTCCGGGTCGGTCGAGCTGCTCGGCGAGCCGATGCCGAAGGCGCACCTGCGGGTGCTGCCGCGGGTCGGCGCGCTGGTCGAGGGCCCGGCGTTCTACCCGTTCTGGACCGGTCAGGCGAACCTGTTGCGCTTCGACGCCGCGGACCGGACGGCAGACCCGAAGACCCGCAAGGCGCGCGCCGGGGAGGCGCTGGAGCGGGTCGGTCTGTCGAACGCGGCCGGCAAGAAGGTCCGTGCGTACTCGCTCGGCATGCGGCAGCGGCTGGCGATCGCGGTCGCGCTGATGCAGCGCCGCGAGCTGCTGGTGCTGGACGAGCCGACGAACGGCCTGGACCCGCAGGGCACCCGCGAGGTCCGGCACCTGATCCGCGAGCTGGCCCGTGACGGTACGACGGTGTTCACGTCGACGCACCTGCTGGCCGAGGTCGAGCAGGTCTGTACGCACGCGGCGGTGATGAGCCGCGGCAAGCTGGTCCGGCAGTCCACGGTGGCCGATCTGCGGTCCGAGCTCCGCCCCCGGCTGATCGTCCGTACGCCGGATCTCACCCAGGCGGCGGAGACGCTGCAGGGCCTCGGGGTCACGGACCTGAAGACCACGGAGGAGACCGTCGAGGGCGACCCCGGCGAGCTCCCGATCGAGAAGTTCGCGGCCGCACTGGTCGCCGCCGACGTCCGGATCCACGGCTTCGGCCTGGAACGCCCGAGCCTGGAGGACGCGTTCGTGGCACTCACCGGGGAGGGTTTCGATGTCGCCGAGTGAAGCCACCGCTGACACCGCCGACACTGCTGACACCGTCACGAAGCCTGCTGCGGCGCCGAGCGCCGGGCGGCACACGCTGGCGTTGTTCGGGTCCGAGCTGCGGCTGGTGTTCGGCCGGGCGCGGACCCAGGTCGGGCTCGGCGTGCTGGCCGCGGTCCCGTTGCTGATCGGGATCGCGATCAAGGTCACCGGTTCCGGCGGCGGTGGCGACGGATTCCTCGGGCAGATCGCCGGTAACGGGCTGTTCCTGATCGTCGGGAGCCTCGCGCTGTCGATGCCGTTCTTCCTGCCGACCGCGGTGACCGTCGTCTCCGGCGAGTCGCTGGCCGGAGAGGCCAGTCTCGGCACCCTCCGGACCATGCTGACCGCGCCGGCCGGGCGGTCCCGGCTGCTTGCCGCCAAGATGGTGGCGCTGTCGGTGTTCTGCCTGGCCGCGACGATGGTGATCTGGATCTCCGGGCTGATCGTCGGGTTCGTGCTGTTCCCGGTCGGTGACGTGCTGCTGCTGTCCGGGTCGACCGTCTCGCTCGGCGACGGCCTGGTCCGGGCGCTCGGCATCGCGCTGGTGGTCGCGCTGTCGCTGCTCGGCCTGGCCGCGATCGGCCTGTTCGTGTCGTCGCTGACCTCGACGCCGCTGGCCGCGATGGCGGCGACGTTCGGTGCCTTTGTCATGCTCGGGATCCTGACCGCGATCCCGCAGGTGCACGCGATCCACCCGTGGCTGCTGATCTACCGGTGGCAGTCGTTCGCCGACCTGCTCCGAGATCCGCCGTACTACCACGACATCATCCAGAACCTGTTGCTCCAGGCCGGCTACGTCGTGGTCTTCTACGCGGCCGCCTGGGCACGGATCACGAGCCGCGACATAACCTAGTGCGGGTGGAAGCCGACCTCGTCGCCGTACTGCGCTGCCCGGTCTGTGCGGATCGGCTCGCGCTGGCCGACCGTACGGCGCGCTGCCCGCGCGGGCACACGTACGACCTGGCCAAGCAGGGCTACCTGAACTTGTTGCCCACGGCCTCGAACGGGATCGAGGGCGACTCGGCCGCGATGGTCGGCGCCCGTACCGTCTTCCTCGGGACCGGCCACTACGCGCCGATCCGGGACGCGCTGATCCTCGCGGCCGGGCTGGGCGACGACGACCTGGTGGTCGAGGTCGGCGCCGGTACGGCGTACTACCTGTCCGGCGTCCTCGGCCTGTCGGAGCATCGGCGCGGTATCGCGCTGGACGTGTCGAAGTACGCCGCCCGCCGCGCGGCGAAGGCCGACCCGCGGATCGCGTCGGTGGTGTGCGACGCGTGGCGGGAGCTGCCGCTGGTGGACGGCTCCGCGCAGCTGATGCTGAACGTGTTCGCGCCCCGCAACGCGGGGGAGATGGCGCGGGTGCTGGCCCCGGACGGCCGGCTCCTGGTCGTCACGCCGAACCAGCGGCATCTCACCGAACTGGTCGACGTACTCGGGATGGTCAGCGTCGACGAGGAGAAGGAACGCCGCCTGCAGGACTCGCTGGCGGGGGAGTTCGACCGGGTCGGCACCGAGGTCGTCGAGGAGACGATGGCGCTCGACCGGACGGCGGTCGAGCAGCTGGTGCTGATGACCCCGAGCGCCCGGCACCTGAACTACCGCGAGCTCCTGCAGCGGATCGCGCTGCTGCCGGAGCCGTCGATCGTGACGCTGTCCGTCACGTTGTCGACGTGGATGCGGACCTCCAGCACTGACCAACCGGCCTGACGGCGGCCGGCCCACGCTCAGCGCGCGCTCGGTACGGCCCGTCGGCGGTGGTTGGTCAGTGACGGAGGCCCGCCGGGTCAGGCCGCGCGGCCGATGAGCTCCCGGGCCACGACGGTGCCGTGGTTGCCGGCCTGCACGTGGGCGTTTGACTCCGAGACCTTGGACGCGTCGATCAGCTCCTCCATGCCCGGGGTGACCGGCGCGAGGGTGAGCTCCGCGGCAGCGGTCCGGACGGTCATGCCGAACACGTCGCCGAAGATCCGCTCGAGGTACGGCGTGGCGTGGTCCCAGCCGTGCTTCGGGGAGCCCGGGCCGTAGCCGCCGCCGCGGGCGATGGCGAAGATCGCCGGCCTCCCGGCGAGCGGGCGCGAACCGAAGGCGAGGTCCTTGTCGATCACCAGCACGTCGATCCAGGTCTTCACGTTCTGCGCGATGCCGTAGTTGTACATCGGTACGGCGAGCAGGACCGCGTCGGCGCCGACGATCTCGGCCTTCAGTTCGTCGGCGAGCGCCTGGGCCTCGGCGAGCGGCATCCGGTCCGAGCCGTCGACCGGCTCCTGGCCCACCTGGGCCGCGGCCAGCGTCGGCCACAGGGTCGCGGGCAGCGGGTGCTGCCCGAGGTCACGCCGTACCACGACACCGTCCGGGTGCTCCGCCTTCCAGGCGGCCTCCGCGCTGTCCGCGAGCGCACGGGACACCGAACCGTCCAGCCGGATGCTGGCGTCGACGCGTAGCAGGGTGCTCATAGCTGTCTGTCTCCATCGAGTTGAGGGGAGCTCGGGTTGAGCTGCTTCGAAGATAATCTGTGAAGCAGAACATATTCAAGTCAGATCGTATTCCGGGTGGCGTACGCCACGTAGGATGGGGGCATGTCCAGTACTCCGGCCGACGTCGCCGCCCGTGGCCCGCGCGGGATCGAGCCCTCGCCCGCCGCCGGCGCGCCGGTGGAGGCCGATCTCGGCTGGGCGCTGGGCGTCGTCTTCCGGCAGTACGCGAAGGCGTCCGCGGCGGCCCTGGAGGGCCTGCCCGGCGGCCCGCGCGGGTATCAGGTGCTCGCGACGACCAGCTCCGAGGGCCCGAAGCGGCAGCTCGACCTGGCCGCGCAGCTCGGCGTCGACCGGACCGTGATGACCTACCTGCTGGACGACCTGGAGAAGGCGGGGCTCGTGCAGCGCCGCCTGGACCCGGCCGACCGCCGGGCGCGGCTGATCGCGCCGACCGAGAAGGGCTACCAGGTGATGTGCGACCTGGAGCGGCGGCTGCGCGCCACCGAGGACCAGATGCTCGGCATCCTCGACGACTCCGAGCGCGCCAGCTTCCGGATGCTGCTGCAGCGGCTGGCGATGAAGGCGAACGCGATCGACCCGCTGCACAACGCCTGCACCCTGGCCGAGGCGGACGACCCGGCGCAGACCTAACGCAGCGGGACGAAACCCGATTCGTACGCGCGGATCACGGCCTGCGTGCGGTCCCGGGCGTTCAGCTTGGAGAGCACGTTCGCGACGTGTGTCTTGACGGTCTGCAGGCCGAGGATCAGCTCGGCGGCGATCTCGGCGTTCGACAGCCCGCGCGCCATCAGCCGCAGCACCTCCTGCTCGCGCTCGGTCAGCTGGTACTCGTCGAGCCCGCTCGGCGCCGGCGTACCCGCGTGCGCTAGCGCCAGGGCGCGGATCGCCTCCGGGAACAGCAGCGACTCGCTGTGCGCGACGGTCCGGATCGCCGCGACGATGTCGTCCGGCGGCGTCCGCTTGAGCAGGAACCCGGACGCGCCCGCGCGGAGCGCGTCGTACACGTAGTCGTCGTTCTCGAATGTGGTGACGACCAGCACCCGCGGCGCCGGGTCCAGGCTCTCCAGCAGCAGCCGGGTCGCCTGGATGCCGTCCACGGCGGGCATCCGGACGTCCATCAGTACGACGTCCGCGCCGGTACGGCGGACCAGCGGGAGCACCTCGGCGCCGTCGCCGGCCTCGCCGACGACCGTGAGGTCCTCCTCGGCGTTGATGATCGCGCGCAGCCCACTACGGATCAGCGGCTCGTCGTCGACCACGACCACGGACAGGTTCATGTCATCCCTTCGTCACGCTCACCGGCAGCCGGACGGCGAGTCTCCAGCCAGGGCCGTCGGGACGGCTGACCGGTCCGGCGTCGACGGTGCCACGCAGTACGGCGACTCTCTCACGGATCCCGGCCAGGCCGCGGCCGCCGCCCGAGTGGTCGGACCGGCCGCTGACCGGGTTCGCCACGATCAGCTCGAGGCCGGTGGCGTCCAGGCAGATGGACAGCTGTACGGCGAGTTCGCCGGCCGGGCGGCCCGCGTGCCGGATCGCGTTGGTCAGGCCCTCCTGGACGATCCGGTACGCCTCGCGGGAAACCGCCGCGGGCAGCTGCTCCAGGGCGCCGCGGTGCTCGACCTCGACCGTGATGCCGCCCGCCCGGGTCGCCTCGACCAGGCGGTCCAGGCCGCCGAGGGTGGCCTGCGGCGTCGTACGGGAACCGGGGCGGCGGTCGTCGCGGAGCAGCCCGAGGACGTGGTCGAGGTCCGCCAGCGCGGCCCGCGCGGAGGTCTCCATCGCAGCGAGCGCGGTTTCGGCGAACTCCGGGTCGGTGGCCAGCACCCGGCGCGCCGCGGCCGCCTGGATGGTGACCAGGCTGAGCGCGTGCCCGACGCTGTCGTGCAGCTCGCGGGCCAGACGGTTGCGCTCGGCAAGCGTCGCGGTCCGCTTCTCGAGCAGCTCGATCCGCTCCGCGGCGGTCGGGCCGAGGACGCGCGGCGCCAGGTACGCCAGCAGCGCGCCGGTCGCGGCCGAGAGCAGGAACAGCCCTGCGAGTCCGCCGATCGCGGCCACCGGCATCCACAGGTCGGTCCAGTCGCCGTGGATGTCGTACGACCAGCCCGGGACGATGTCGTGCGGCCCGGCCGAACGGAACGGCGCCGCCAGCCACATCGCGCCGAGTCCGAACACGACCGTACTGAGGAAGCCGACCGCGCCGCCGGCCAGCAGATGCAGGCAGAACCACGCCGTCGTCCGTCGGCGTTGCGGCCAGGTCCGCGCCGGGCCGAGCGGCCGTTCCTCGAAGCGCACCGCGAGCAGCGACTCGACCGCGATGCCCTCGACCTCACGGACCGCGGGCAGCATCCCGAGGACGACCGGCGGCACCAGCCCGAGCACCACGTAGAGGATGCCGGTGGCAACCTTCGGCAGCTCGAGGCCGGAGACCACCGAGCCGAGCGCGCTGTCCACCAGGATGAACGCCAGTACCAGCGCGGCACCGAGCAGCAGGTACACCCAGCGCAGGTACGTCGACGGACGCCACAGGCAACCGATCGCCTGCCACACCCGCCGCGCCGTCGTTCTCACCGTCACATCGTGTCAAAGCCCGGGAACTGCCACCTCCCTCCCCGGAGTGATCGCGGGAAAACCGGGGCGAACAGGACTGTCAGGTGGGCTGGATCACCCGGAAAGTTGAGTGTTTACGCAAATTTGACGCAATGCCACCGGGTTGGGTCCTCAGGGGCGTCGCGATCTGCTGGCCAGGCAGGTACGGTCTGTGGTCGGGGCCGGGTGCCCGTCCGGTTACGGACAGGTATGGGGGAGCTCCAGGAACGGGTGGCCGGCAGGATGCGAGGACCCGGTGCGGCGGACGTTAAGTCCCCGTGAAGTCCCCGCGGACCGATTGACCACCCTTCTGCATTTGATGTTTGATCAAATATCGGGACGAGAGAGGTCGATATGAGGTTGAGGCGTTCCGTCATCGCCCTGATGGCGGTCCTGGGGCTCGCCGTGGTGAGTGCGTGCGGCGGCGGTGGCGACAAGGCGTCGGGCGGCGGTGACGGTGGCCTGCAGAAGGTCAGCTACCTGACGTCGTTCAACACCTTCGGTCGCGAGGCGTACGCGTATGTCGCGCTCGAGAAGGGCTACTTCAAGGACGCCGGTTTCGACGTCAAGATCACCCCCGGCAGCGGGACCGTGGACGTGATGAAACTGGTGGCCGGCGGTCAGGCCGACTACGGCATCGGCGACTTCACCGGGTTCGCGATCACCCTCGCCAAGCAGAAGCTGCCGGTCACCTCGGTGGGCATGATCCACCAGCGGTCGATGGCCGCGATCATGTCGCTGGACGGCCTCGGGATCAAGTCGCCGGCCGACCTGCCGGGCAAGACGATCGGCGACCAGCCGGGCTCCACCAACACGGTGATGTTCCCGGTCTACGCCAAGGCGATCGGCATCGACCCGAAGTCGGTCACGTTCCTGCCGTCGCCGCCGCCGGGCCTGCCCGCGCTGCTGGCGTCCGGCAAGGTGCAGGGCATCGGGCAGTTCGTGGTCGGCGAGCCGCTGATCGCGAAGGCCGACAGCAAGCACCGCAAGGTGGTCACGCTGCCGTACGGCGACAAGGTGCCGGACCTGTACGGCAACACGATCATCACCCGGTCGGACCTGGCCAAGGACCACCCGGACCAGGTGAAGAAGTTCACCGGCGCCCTGCTGAAGGGCCTGCAGGACACCGTGAACGACCCGGCCGGGGCCGCCGCGATCATGAAGAAGTACGTGCCGAACCTCGATCTGGACGTTGCCACCAAGGAACTCGAGATCATGAAGAAGTACGTGAAGCCGGACGGCTTCAACGGCCCGCTCGGCGATGTCACGCAGGAGCGGGTGCAGAAGATCATCTCGCTGCTCGAGGAGTCGAACGCGATCGGCAAGGGCGCGATCACGCCCGCCGACATCGTGACGCTGAACCTGGCCCCGAAGAGCTGACGGCACGGCTGAAGTGAGGAGTACTGGAACCGGATGATTCGCCTGGACGGTGTAGGGCAGGTCTTCGACGGACGTGAGGGCCGGGTGACCGCCCTGGAGGAGATCGACCTGCACGTTCGCGGCGGCGAGTTCGTCACGCTGATCGGCCGGTCCGGCTGTGGCAAGTCCACGCTGCTCCGGCTGATCGCGGGACTGCTGCCGCCGACGTCCGGTGCGGTCCAGGTGGCGGGGGAACCCGTCACCGGACCCCGCCGGGACGTCTCGTTCATGTTCCAGCGGCCGGCCCTGCTGCCGTGGCGGTCCGTGCTGTCGAACGTGATGCTCCCGGTCGAGATCGACAAGGGCACCCGGGACAAGGCGGCGTACCGCGGCAAGGCCCACGAGCTGCTCGAGCTGGTCGGGCTGAAGGGGTTCGAGCGGCGGCTGCCGCACGAGCTGTCCGGCGGCATGCAGCAGCGGGTGTCGCTGTGCCGGTCGCTGATCCGGGACCCGCAGGTGATGCTGATGGACGAGCCGTTCTCCGCGCTCGACGCGCTCACCCGGACCGAGCTGTCCGAGGAGCTGCAGCGGATCAAGATGGAGCTGTCCACCACGATCGTGTTCGTCACGCACTCGATCGAGGAGGCCGTGGTGCTCGCCGACCGGGTGGTGGTGCTGACGCCGCGGCCCGGCCGGATGCGGGAGGTCGTCGAGATCGGCATCCCGCGGCCGCGCAGCCTCGGCCAGAACGCGCACCTCACCGAGGTCGCCGAGATCAGCGGCCGGCTGCACGCGCTGCTCGCCGAGAAAGGCAGCGACGCGCGTCCGGTGGACGAGGTGCCGGCCCGATGACCAAGAGATCCTGGGTGACCTCCTCGCCGGTGGCGGCGGTGCTGCTGCCGATCATCGGCCTGCTGGCCGCGATCGGGCTGTGGTGGGCCGCGACGATCGTGTTCGCGATCGAGCCGTTCCTGCTGCCGAATCCGTGGGCGGTGCTGCAGAAGTTCTTCGAGCAGCCCGGGCAGCTGCTGTCCGAGACCGGTACGTCGCTGCTGGAGACGATCGAGGGCTTCCTGCTGGCGATCGTGATCGGCGTACCGATCGCGCTGGTGATCGTCCGCTCGGTGATCCTCGAGCGGCTGGTGTACCCGCTGCTGCTGATGGTGAACGCGATCCCGAAGGTGGCGGTGGCGCCGCTGCTGGTGATCTGGATGGGCTTCGGTCAGTGGCCGAAGGTCGTGATGGTGCTGTTGCTGTGCTTCTTCCCGATCGTGATCTCGACCGCGGAAGGGATGAAGTCGACCCCGACCGAGCTGGTCGAGCTGATGCGGTCGCTGAACGCGAGCCGGGCGCAGGAGTTCTTCAAGCTCCGGCTGCGGTACGCGATGCCGCAGATCTTCACCGGCCTGAAGGTGGCGATCTCGCTCGCGGTGATCGGCTCGGTGATCTCCGAGTTCGTTGGTGCCACCAAGGGCCTCGGGTACGTCATCCAGCAGTCCGGCGCGAGCGCCGACACCACGCTGGCGTTCGCCGCGATCATGCTGCTGAGCGTGATGAGCGTGGTCCTGTTCTACGGCCTGACCCTGCTGGAGCACCTGCTGCTCCCGTGGGCCCAGGAGAAGCGATGACAGCCCAAGCTTCCGACGCGGACCGTCGCGTCCTGGTCCGGCCGGAGTGGCTGGAGGCCACCGTGGCGGCGGTGTTCGGCGCAGTCGGGTTCGAATCCGCCGACGCGGGCGAGATCGCGTCGGCGCTGGTGGAGGCGGACCTGCGCGGCGTCAGTTCGCACGGCGTGATGCTGGTCCCGATGTACGTCGAACGGCTGAACGCGGGCGGTGTCACCCGGGAGCGGGAACTCGACGTACTGTTCGACGCCGGCGCCGCGATGGTGGTGGACGCCCGCGGCGGGATGGGGCAGCTGTCCAGCCCGCAGGCGATGGGCCACGCGGTCGAGCGCGCCGGGCGGTACGGGATCGGCATCGTCTCGGTCCGGAACGCGCACCACTTCGGCGCCGCGAGCCGCTGGGCGATGCAGGCCGGCGAAGCCGGGTGTATCGGTATCGCAATGTCGAACACCACGCCGCTGATGCCCGCGCCGGGCGGTGCCGAGCGGCTGGTCGGCAACAACCCGCTGGCGATCGCCGTACCGACCACGGCCGGTGTCGAGATCGTGCTGGACATGGCGTTGTCGGCGGTTGCCCTGGGCAAGATCCGGTTGGCCGCGTCGGCCGGGCGGACGATCCCGGACAGCTGGGCGACCGACCGCGACGGTACGCCGACCACCGACCCGGACGAGGCCGTCCTGGGCATGCTGCTGCCGGCCGCTGGCCACAAGGGCTTCGGGCTGGCGCTGATGATCGACGTCCTGACCGGCGTGCTCAGCGGCGGCGGCTGGGGCGACCAGGTCCGGCCGCTGTACCGCGAGCCGGACCGGCCGAACGACTGCGCGCACCTGTTCCTGGCGATCGACCCGGAGCTGATGGGCGGCGTCGAGGACTTCAAGCGCCGGTCGTCCGGGCTGGCCGCCCGGGTCCGCGGCAGTGCGACCGCGCCCGGGGTGAACCGGCTGTACCTGCCGGGGGAGATAGAGGCCGAGCGCGCCGGGCAGCAACGGCGCAACGGCGTACTGATCGAGAGGCCGGGACTCGACGGGCTGCTGGCCGCCGCGCGTGCGGTCGGTGCCGTCGTACCGGCGGGAGGGGAGTTGAGCTGATGCCGAAGACACAGGTTTCCACCGCGGCGCTGCGGAGCCCGAACGGGGTGTTCTCGCAGGCCACGACGGTCGAGGCGACCGGGCGGCTGGTGTTCGTCTCCGGGATGACCGCACGCACGCCGGACGGCGGTATCGCCGGCGTCGGGGACATCCGGGAGCAGACCAGGCAGGTGTGCGAGAACGTGAAGGCGGCCGTCGAGGCGGCCGGCGGCACGCTCGCGGACGTCTGCCGGGTCGACGTGTATGTCCGCAACATGGAGGACTTCGCCAAGATCCACGAGATCCGGGCGCAGTACTTCGAAGAACCCTTGCCGGCGTCGACGATGGTCGAGGTCAGCAAGCTCGCCAATCCTGACTATCTGATCGAGATCTCCGCGATCGCGGTGGTCTCATGAACCGGGGGTGATGTTTGTGCGCGGCGTTGAGTGGACCTGAGATGAGACATGTGATGGTCGAGCACGCCGGGGCGGTCGTTCCCGGCGTGCTCTCTGCAGACTCCGTCCAGTTGCTTGATGCAACGGACTTGACCGAAGTGATCAGCGGGCAGTCGGCTGTTGTGGGCGAGATCCCTTTTGATAAAGGGATTCTGCGGGCTCCGTTGCGGCGGTTCCGGCGGGACATCCTCTGTACGGGGTGGAACTACTGGGACCACTTCGAGGAGAGCAAGGGCAAGCGCGAGGGCCAGGACGTGGACCGGCCGGAGCACCCGACGTTCTTCACCAAGGGCCCGGACGTGGTGATCGGGCCGTACGACGACATCGCCTGGGACCCGGCGATCTCCGCCAAGTGGGACTACGAGGCCGAGGTCGCGCTGGTGATCGGCCGGACCGGCAAGAACATCCCCGTGGCCGACGCGCTCGATCACGTCTGGGGCTACACGCTCGCGAACGACGTGTCGCAGCGGGACCTGCAGCGCGCGCACGGCGGTCAATGGCTGAAGGGCAAGAGCATCGACGACACGATGCCGCTCGGCCCGTGGATCGTCACCGCCGACGAGGTGGGCGACCCGCAGGACATCCACCTGCAGTGCCTGGTGAACGGCGAGGTCCGCCAGGACGCGTCGACCCGGCAGATGGCGTTCGACGTGGCCACGCTGATCAGTGAGCTGTCGTTCGGTATGACGCTGCGCCCGGG